>NZ_CP145809.1:3861944-4183773 GCF_038049925.1 Georgenia sp. M64 | reverse complement strand
CAGCTGTGGGCAGGGGTGGGGAGGACGGGTGTGACGCAGGTGGCGCCCGGCCCGGATTGACCGTGCCGGACGTGCTCACGTACCGTGGGTTGGTCGTCCTGACTGTCGCTGACGTGTGCCCTCGCGAGGGGACGTCGGAGGTCGGGACGGGCCGCCGAGCACTGCCAGGACGTGGCGGGGCCCTTGTTGATCTACACCGACCGTTTTGGAGTACTGCCGTGAGCAAGCGGACTTTCCAGCCGAACAACCGGCGCCGGGCCAAGGTGCACGGCTTCCGTCTGCGCATGCGGACCCGCGCCGGGCGCGCGATCCTCGCGGCACGTCGCCGCAAGGGGCGTTCCGAGCTCTCCGCCTGAGATCTCGGTGCTGCCGCCCCGGCACCGGATGCGTCGAGCGGAGGACTTCTCCGACGCGGTGCGCAGAGGTGTGCGCGGCGGTACCAGCCTCCTCGTCCTGCACCTGAGCGAGGGCGGCACCGACAACGGGCCGACGGGCGACCGCACCACGGGTGCGGCGCTCGTCGGCTTTGTCGTGCCCAAAGCGGTCGGGGGTGCGGTCGTGCGCAACCGTGTGAAGCGGCGCCTGCGCGCGCTGCTGCGGGACCGGACGACAGAGCTTCAGCCGGGCAGCCGAGTGGTCGTCCGGGCGCTGGCCCCCTCGGCGTCGGCCACGAGCGAGGAGCTCGCCCGGGACCTCGACCTCGCCTTCGGTTCCGCGCGGCGCAAGCAGCGACGTCGGGGCGGAGGGGCCCCGTGAGCGGCGCCGACCGCAGCCACGACCACCCGGTCCGCGAGGACCCCGCCCAGGACGAGCCGCGGAACCCGCTGACCTGGCTCGTCATCGCGCTGGTGCGCGGCTACCAGGCGGTGGTCTCGCCGTGGTTGCCGCCCTCGTGCCGCTACTACCCCTCGTGCTCGGCCTACGCGTTGACGGCGCTTCGCCGGCACGGCGTGCTCAAGGGCAGCGCACTCGGGGCGTGGCGGGTGCTGCGCTGCAACCCGTGGACGCTCGGCGGGGTCGACCACGTCCCGCCCCGGGGCCGGTGGCGCAACGACCGGACAGCAGGAGAGGGCGGCCGCGGGCCGTCCGACGCAGGAAAACCACGTACCCTCGGACCAGACACACGGGGGGCGCGGTCCGCCGCGCCGAAGGACCACTAGGAGTTCGGGCACCATGGGCTTTTTCGACACCATCCTGTCCCCGATCATGTACGCCGTCGCGTGGATCATGGTTCGGGTGCACGACCTTCTCGTGCTCCTGGGGATGGCGGGTGGCTCGGGGTGGGCCTGGATCCTGTCCATCGTCGGCCTGACGATCGTCATCCGGGTCCTGCTCATCCCGCTGTTCTTCAAGCAGATCAAGGCGTCTCGCGGGCTTCAGATCGTCCAGCCCGAGATGCAGGCCCTGCAGAAGAAGTACAAGAACAAGACCGACCCTGCGTCTCGCCAGAAGATGCAGGAAGAGATGATGGCGCTCTACCGGAAGCACGGGACCAACCCGTTCTCCTCGTGCCTGCCGCTGCTGCTGCAGATGCCCATCTTCTTCGCGCTCTTCCGGGTGCTCAACAGCCTCGGGCCCATCTCGCGGGGGGAGATGGACCCCATCGGTCCGCTCTCGCTCGAGCTCGCCGCTCAGGCGGAGAGCTCGATGCTGCTGGGTGCGCCCATCTCGGAGACCTTCCTCTCGTCCGACCTCACGACGGTCAAGATCGTCACGGTGCTTCTCATCGTCGCCATGTCCGCGACGACGTTCATCACGCAGAAGCAGCTGACGATGAAGAACATGCCGGCGTCGGCGCTCGACCCGAGCAACCCGATGGCTCGGCAGCAGAAGCTCCTGCTCTACATCCTGCCGCTGGTCTTTGCCTTCTCGGGTGTGAACTTCCCGATCGGTGTCCTCATCTACTGGACCGTCTCGAACCTGTGGTCGATGGGCCAGCAGTACTACACGATCCGGCGTCAGCCGGCACCGGGCTCGGAGGCGTACAAGGCGCTGGAGGAGCGCAAGGCACGCAAGCGCGCGAAGAAGGGCCTCCCGCCGGAGGAGGAGACCGCGACGACGGTCGAGCCGGAGCCGACGCCGGGCCAGCGCGTCCAGCCCAAGCGCAAGGACCGGGCGAAGAGGACCGGGCCGGGCGGTGGCGCCGGTGCGGCGCCCGCGAGTGGCGAGTCCGAGGAGTCTGCGCCCGAGGACCAGATCAGCGAGACGGCTGCGCCGCCCGAGGACGACGGAGAGGTCCGGGGCAAGGACGGGCTCACCGCTGCCGAGCGCGCGCAGAAGCGGTACGAGGAGCGCGCCGCCCAGCGCCGCGCCGCCGCCGCGAAGCGGCAGGCCCAGGCCAAGAAGGGGCACAACCCCGGCAGGAAGAAGTAGAGCGCCGCCCGACGGCCCGACTTCCCAGATCCCGGTCCGCGACGACGGACCCGCAACCGAGATGAGGACCAGCGTGAGCGAGGACGTGACCCCGCAGCGGGGCGCAGCACCCGAGACGATCAAGAGGCTCGAGGACGAGGGCGAGGTCGCCGCGGACTACCTCGAGGAGCTTCTCGACATCGCCGACCTCGACGGCGACATCGACATCGACGTCGACCACGGGCGTGCGGCGGTCGACATCGTCTCCGAGGAGGACGGCGGCCGGTGGCTGAAGCGCCTCGTGGGTGACGACGGTGACGTGCTCGACGCGCTGCAGGAGCTGACCCGTCTGGCCGTGCAGGCCAAGACCGGTGAGCGGAGCCGGCTGATGCTCGACATCGCCGGGTACCGCAAGGCCCGTAAGGCCGAGCTCACCGCGGTCGGTAACGATGCGGTGGCGAGAGTCCGGGCGTCGGGCGAGCGGGTGTCGCTGCCCGCGATGAACCCGTTCGAGCGCAAGGTGATCCACGACGTGGTCGCCGCCGCCGGCCTGGTCAGCGACTCCGAGGGCGTCGAGCCCAACCGGTACGTCGTCATCCGTCCCGCCTGAGCGCCCGCGCATGTCGGAGCAGGCCGAGGAGGCGACCGACGAGCTGCGGGAGTTCTTCGGGCTCGCATGGGCGCCGATGGAGCACCTCGCCCAGATGCTCGTCGCCGAGGGTGAGCTCCGCGGACTCATCGGCCCGCGGGAGGTGCCGCGACTGTGGTCGCGGCACCTGGTGAACTCCGCGGCCATCTCCCCGTTCGTCCCGAGCGACGCCGACGTGGCCGACGTCGGCAGCGGAGCCGGGTTCCCGGGCGTCGTCCTGGCCATCATGCGGCCGGACACCACGGTGCACCTCATCGAACCCATGGAACGGCGGGTCGCGTGGCTGAGCGACGTCGCTGAGGAGGTCGGCCTCGACAACGTGGGGATCCATCACGCCAGGGCGGAGGAGCTCCACGGTCGTCAGACCTTCGACGTGGTGACGGCTCGAGCGGTCGCTGCGCTCGACAAGCTGGCGCGGTGGGCGATGCCGCTGGTACGGCCGGGCGGCGAGCTTGTCGCACTCAAGGGCAGGCGTGCCGAGGAGGAGGTCAGCGAGGCGAAGTACGTCCTTCGCAAGCTGGGGGCGAGCTCGACTCGGGTCGACGCCGTGACCGGTCTACCGCTCGACACGTCCGCAACGGTGGTGCGGATCACCAAGCGTAGTTGAGAATGACTCTCACTCTGCACCTTGTCGTGTGCCTGGTGCTGCGGCAGGACCGACGCGGCGGAGGACTCGCTCGAGGCGGGCGAGCTCGTGGGCGAATCGAGAAGCGGCGGCCATGTGCGCCAGCCCTGACCAGTCCGTGGGTTGCACGCTTGCCCCGCAGAGCGGTGCAGCAACCGGTCGACGCGGCACGGTTTCACGTGAAACGCGCAGCCGGCGCGTGACGCTCGTTGAACATGTGCCGGCCATCGAGGTTCCGGCATTCGAGTGAAGGTGCGCCGCGAGACTCCGCTGTGCAGTGCTGCTCTAGTTGTGATCGTGCCGGCGCGACTGATGCGTAGTGGCAGCTGCCTTTTCGGCCGCATCCTGAGTGCCGGGGCATGTCCGACCAGAGGATTCGTTCCGGGGCATTGCAGGGCCGTCACGCGGCCCACGGGCGACGACGGCGACAAACCCCGTCACGGACTGGCCGCTTGAAACCTGTCAGTCCCGTCGAACGCAAGCGCCAGGGGCGTCGGGACCAGCTGTAGGAGCGTACGCCAGCCGTGTGGGTGCCATCGTTCCCGGCGCAGACGGTCGGGCTACCTGGTCGCGTACCTCGGCCGGCGACCCGCGACGTGCGGTCGGGTTTCACGTGAAACCACGACCTTGGGGCGAGCCACGCCGCGTGAGGAGACCGCCTCGCCCGGTCAGCCGGGACGCGCCCCGCGCGGTACGAGACGGCTCTGCCGTCAAGGGGCGGACGTCGGGTCGACGCTCGTGGACGGGCGCGACAGTGTCCGCGATGCGCTCTGCAGTTCCGTTCGCCGTTGATGTGGTGCACTTCGGCCACGCTCGTGGCGCCGTTCCAGTGGAACCGGTCGCGGGCCTGCCCAGCAGGGGGTGAGGCGCTCCTGGTCTGCGGGCCACAGCACGTTTACGTGGAACGGGGTGCGACGGCACCGTACCGGGTGATTCGAGCGCCCGGTGACTTGGGTGCCCGCACGCCGATGCCGAAAGGGGGACCGCGGTTGAGAAGCGCTACCAGATCACCATCCTGGCCTGACGGGTCGTGACCGTTGACCGACGGCGGAACGGTCGTGCCTTCTCGCGCCGGTCGCCCATCCTGCGACTGGCCGGGTGGCCCGCATGAAAGGGACGGTGGTTTCACGTGGAACACGTTGACATGGGGGCCGAGGCGTTGCCGCGACGCCGGGTGCATCGGGGGCGTGCAATGGTGGCGGCGGCGACGTCGTGCACCGGGAGCCTGGTGATGGTGGCAGCGGGGACTGCGCTCGAAGAAGAGGTGGGGCGGGCCTATCGGTCGGCCCGTCCATCCGGCACGACGCAGATGGCGAGAATGGGTGGCAAGGTCGACCGATGCGCCAGCAGCAACACCGGCGAGCTGAGGTCGGACCGCCATCTTCACGCGGCGGTGTCGAGCCGGACGGGTCGATGGCGACGCTCGGTGCGCCCTTCCCCGCTGGTGCGTCAGCGGGGAGGTCCACCTCGAGGTGGTTCTGCACGCGGGTTGGACCGATCCGCAGACGCGACCCTCGGTGTCGAGTGGCCGACCCGCACGAGAGCGGGAATGTTCCACGTGAAACGTGAGTGGCTTTCCTGCGAGGATACGAATCCGACGATGTGGCGCGGTCGTCCTCGGCGACGGTTCGATTGCTGGTCCGGCGCAATCAGGCGTCTTCTTCCGATGGGCTCACGAGGAAGGTCGACGCGGAGCAGGGCGATGTCGGGGCTGGCGTACGGCCCCGAGGCATGCGGACGCGGCTCGCAGGAGCGTTTCACGTGAAACCACCGCCGAGGTCGAGGGCGCGATGGTCGAACAATGGTGCCCGGGTGGGCCCTACCCCCTTGGGCCCCCTGGGCGCCCTAGCGCGTGCCCTGCGGTGGTCGGACGACGTAGGACCGCTGGCCCCCCTCCGGCCACAGAGGCTTCGCCACAGAACCCGTCTCATGGATGAGTGGTAGCGCTCAGATGCACATCTCCGTCGCGCTGGAGGCTTCGGACCGTGGGGCCGTCCCTGCAATGCGTCGCGGCCCGCGGGTGAGCGTCGATCGATGTCGCATCACCCCCGGGGATTCCACCACAGGTATCTCCTTGGCGCGCATTCCGACTCTTGCGACAGTCGTTTCACGTGAAACGACTATCCCGTCCGCGCGACATGGCGCAACAATGCCGGCGCACGTCAACTGGCCTCACGAGTTCTTCACACATGAAGGAAACCCGTGTCCGTCCCTGCGATGCGTGCCGCCCGCCTGCTGGTCAGCGGAAACCACACAGTGCCCGACGGCCCGGCGCCCGCGGAAACCGGGACTGAGCATCCCGCGCGGGTTGGACCGCGGGGCGTTTCACGTGGAACACCATCACAGTGCAAGGAATCGTGCCTCGACCTTGTCCAAGGAACGCCGTTTCACGTGAAACGGCGGGCATCCCGATGCGGCAGTGCGGCCTGGCGGCGGTGAGGACGGCTGAGAGCGTTCGCGTCCATGATCTTGGCGAGTCAACGGACGGCTCACCCGATCACCGTCGTCTCGCTCCCAGCTCAGCCCCAGAGCCCGAACGATGCAGGAACAGGCGTCGCGGCTGGACGTTTCACGTGAAACACGACGCGCCGACGGGGTCCGAGGAGATGCGTTCGTCGCGGTTACGATGGGGCCCGACCCACGTCACACACTGGAGGGGGCGCTGTGCCTCAGCAGCACAAGTCAGGCCTACCTGACGGCATCATCGCAGGTCAGAGCGGTGACGACCGGCGCAGGAGCGCACTCCTCCGTTCCGTGCCGGATGCCGACGAGACCACCCCCCTGGCAGCGCAGCTCGCCGAGGACGCGCGTCGACGCATCAAGCTGCAGGGCGTGACCTTCCCCCGGCCGGCGGAGACGCGGATCCTCACCGTCGCGAACCAGAAGGGCGGCGTCGGCAAGACCACGACCACGGTGAACATCGCGGCCGCCCTCGCGACGGGTGGCCTCAACGTCCTCGTGATCGACAACGACCCGCAGGGCAACGCGTCCACCGCCCTGGGGATCGACCATCACGCGGGAGTCGCCTCCATCTACGACGTGGTCATCGACGACGTCCCGATGGAGGAGGTGATCCAGGAGTGCCAGGACATCCCGGGGCTCCTCGTGGCTCCGGCGACGATCGACCTCTCAGGCGCGGAGATCGAGCTCGTCTCGATGGTGGCGCGAGAGAACCGGCTCCGGAACGCGATCCAGGGCTATCTGGGCCGAGAGAGCGGCGACGATCGCATCGACTACGTCCTCATCGACTGCCCCCCGAGCCTGGGTCTGCTCACGATCAACGCATTCGTCGCAGCCCGGGAGGTGCTCATCCCCATCCAGTGCGAGTACTACGCGCTCGAGGGACTCAGCCAGCTCCTCAAGAACATCGAGCTCATCCGTGGCCACCTCAACCCCGACCTACACGTGTCGACGATCCTCCTGACGATGTTCGACAAGCGCACGAACCTCGCACACGAGGTCGCCTCCGAGGTCCGCGAGCACTTTCCGGCGGAGACCCTCGAGGCCTCCATCCCGCGTTCCGTGCGCATCTCCGAGGCGCCCAGCTACGGGCAGACCGTCCTGACCTACGACCGCGGGTCCAGCGGTGCCCTGGCCTACCTCGAGGCCGCCCAGGAGATCGCCCAGCGAGGCTCAACCCCCACCAACAGCCAGATGGCGTCCGCCGTCGTCGAGAAGGAGAACTGATGTCGGAGAAGCGCAGGGGGCTGGGCCGAGGAATCGGCGCCCTCATCCCGACGGGACCTGCTCCGACGGTGAACCCTCGGCCGGTCGACGTCTTCTTCCCGGCCACCGCGGGCTCCGGCGAGGAGGTCGGGGACTCTCCGGCTCCGTCGGCCGGTCCCTCCGCCGCGCAGACCGCGGCGCGGGCGCTCATGGCGCCGTCGGCACGGTCGAAGGCCAAGAGCTCGACCCGGCGCAAGACGCCGGCCGACCCCAGCGGTCCCGGAAGCAAGAACGCCAGCCGGGCCGCGTCGTCGAGCGTGCCGCCCGAGGGCACGCCCCGACGGTCGGCTCCGCAGCGCGGCGCGGGCGCCGGACAGGAGATCACCGGGGCAACCAGCGTCGAGACCGCGGAGATCCCGGTCGCCGGGTCGGGCGACCACACGGGAGAGAGCACCGACACGGCCGGCGCCATATCCCCGGATCTGGGGGCAGGGCAGCAAAGTCCAGCCAGCGCGGAGACGGTCACCTCTGCCGAGGCCGCCGAGGAGGAGCTCGACGGCCTCGTGCCGGTTCCCGGCGCGACCTTCGCGGAGATCCCCGTCGACCAGGTCGTGCGTAACGCCCGGCAGCCGCGTCAGGTCTTCGACGAGGAGGAGCTCGAGGAGCTGGCGGCGTCCATCCGCGAGGTCGGGGTCCTCCAGCCGATCGTCGTCCGGCCCCTGCGTGAGCCGGTCGACGGCGAGGACGTCCGGTACGAGCTCATCATGGGTGAGCGGCGCTGGCGCGCGTCCCGGCTGGCGGGCAACGACACCGTCCCCGCAGTCATCCGGGACACCGGCGACGGCGACCTGCTCCGCGACGCGCTGCTCGAGAACCTCCACCGGGCCCAGCTCAACCCGCTCGAGGAGGCGGCCGCCTACCAGGCCCTGCTCGAGGACTTCGGGTGCACCCACGACGAGCTGGCGGCGCGGATCGCACGGTCCCGCCCGCAGATCTCGAACACCCTCCGACTGCTCAAGCTCCCCCCGCTCGTGCAGCGCCGGGTGGCCGCGGGGGTGCTGTCGGCGGGGCACGCCCGGGCGCTCCTGGGACTCTCCGACGGTGGCGCCATGGAACGGCTGGCGCAGAAGATCGTCGCCGAGGGTCTCAGCGTGCGCGCCACGGAGGAGATCGTCGCCCTCGGTGACGAGCCGGTGGCACCGGAGATGCGGCGCCGTCCCCGGGCCGGGGAGCACACCGAGGCGCTCAACCGCCTCGCCACCCGGTTGGCGGACCGGCTCGACACCCGGGTCAAGGTCAACCTCGGGCAGCGCAAGGGCCGGATCGCCATCGAGTTCGCCAGCGTCGAGGACCTCAACAGGATCCTCGAGGTCCTCGCTCCCGGCGAGGCCCAGCTCGTGGCGAACCAGGACTGAGCCCACTCAGGCAAGCCCGGGACGCGCGGGGTGGTCAGCCCGCGAGGGCGGCGCGGACGATCGCGAGGTACAGCTCCTCGGGGTGCCCGGCAGCCTGGGTCGCCTGCGGGAAGAGCGACGTCTCGGTCATGCCCGGGGCGACGTTGGCGTCGAGGAACCAGGCCGTCCCTGCGTCGTCGAGGATCATGTCCGTCCGCGAGAGGTGACGCAGACCCAGCGTCGTGTGCACGGTGACCGCGAGGTCGGCGACGGCGGCCGCCCCGGCGTCGTCGAGCCGTGCGGGCACGAAGTACTCGCTCCGGCCGGCGTTGTACCGGGCGTCGTAGTCGTAGGGGCCCTCGGTGACGATCTCGACCGGCGGGAGCGCCCGCGGGCCGTCACCGGTGTCGACCACCGAGACGGCGACCTCGGTGCCGGAGACCGCCCGCTCGATGAGGGCGACGTCGCCGTAGGCGAAGCAGTCGACCATGGCCTCGGGCAGCTCGCGGGCGTCGGTGACCACCGTGACCCCGAGCGCGGAGCCGCCGCCGGCCGGCTTGACCACCAGGGGCAGGCCGAGCCGGGCGACGACGGCGGCCAGGACCCGCTGGGCCCCCACCTCACGGAAGAGCGCCTGGGGCAGCGCCACGTGCACGGGCGTGGCGACCCCCACGGCGGCGAGGAGCGACTTCGCGACCGGCTTGAGCGACGCGCGCCGGCACCCGGTGGCGTCGGTGCCCACGAACGGCACGCCCAGCAGACCCAGGAGGTCCTGGAGCGAGCCGTCCTCGCCCGTGGAGCCGTGCACGAGCGGCCACACGACGTCCGGCCGCATGGCCTCCAGGGTGGGGATCAGCGACGAGTCGACGTCGAGGACCTCCACGTGCACGCCCTGGTCGCGCAGCACGCCGGCGACCCGCCGTCCCGAGCGCAGGGAGACGTCCCGCTCGTGCGAGAGGCCGCCCGCGAGGATGGCGACGGTCAGCGGGCCGCCTGCCGCGCCGCCGGGCTCGTCCGTGTGCTCAGACATCGCTCTCCTCTGGTCGTCAGATCTGGTCCGGCGACGGCGTCTCCACGCCGTCGTCGTCTCGGCGGGCGTGCGGGTGGGTGCCGAACATGTCCACGAGCTCGCTCTCGGCGTGGATGACCGTCGAGAGCCGGCGCACCCCCTCACGGATCCGCTCGGGCGTCGGGTAGCAGAACGACAGGCGCATGTGGTCCCGGCCCTGGCCGTCGGCGTAGAACGCCGTGCCCGAGACGTAGGCGACGAGGTTGGTGACGGCGCGGGGAAGCATGGCCTGGGCGTCGAGACCGTCCGGCAGCGTCACCCACGTGTAGAAGCCGCCGGTCGGCACGGTCCAGCGTGTCTCCGGGAGGTGCTCGGCCAGCGCCCCGAGCATGGCGTCGCGACGCTCGCGGTACATGGACCGGTACTGCTTGACCTGCCCGTACCAGTCGTAGGTGGTGAGGTAGGTGGCGATGGAGAGCTGACCCATCATCGTGGGCGAGAGGATCGCGGACTCGCTCGCCAGCACCAGCTTCTCGCGGACCGCGTGCGGGGCGAGCGCCCACCCGACCCGGTAGCCCGGGGCGAAGGTCTTGGAGAACGAGCCGAGGTAGACCACCGCGTCGGAGTCGAAGCTCTTGAGCGACGGCAGCGGGTCGGCGTCGAAGCCGAGGAGGCCGTACGGGTTGTCCTCGAGGACCAGGACGTGGTGCCGGCGGCAGATCTCGACGATCTGGGGGCGGCGCTCGAGGGAGAGGCTCACCCCGGCGGGGTTGTGGAAGTTCGGCACCGTGTAGAGGAACTTCACCCGGCGGCCGGCCCGCTCGAGCTCGGTGAGGGTGCGCTCGAGCTCCTCGGGCACCAGGCCGTCGTCGTCCATGGGCACGTGGACCACGTCGGCCTGGTAGGCACGGAAGACGCCGAGGGCCCCCACGTAGCTCGGCGCCTCGGCGACGACGACGTCACCCGGGTCGACGAAGATCTCGGTGACGAGGTCGAGCGCCTGCTGGGAGCCCGTGGTGACGACGACGTCGTCGGGGTGGGCGTGGACGTGGTCGTAGCGCATGACCTCCACGATCTGCTCGCGGAGCTCCTCCTCGCCCTGGCCGCCGCCGTACTGCAGGGCCCGGGCCCCGCGCTCCCGGAGGAGCTTCGCGGTCATCTCGGCGAGGAAGTCCAGCGGCAGACCGTCGATGTTGGGCATCCCCCCGGCCAGGGAGACCACCTCGGGCCGGTTGGCGACGGCGAAGAGCGAGCGCACCTCGGAGGCGCGCATGCCGTGCGCGCGCTCGGCGTAGCTGGCGAACCAGGGGTCCAGGCGGGTGCCGGCGCGGGCGGCGGCGGCAGCGGCGGCGTCGCCCCTGCCGTGCCTGCCCTGCCCTGCCTGCGCACCCTGAGCGCTCATCGTGGTTCCCCTCGCATCGGTGACGCCGCGCGTGCCGCGGTCGACCCGTGCAGTCTGCCACCGCCCGCGGGCCGGACGCCCCGCCGCCTCGCCGGGCGGGACGGCGGCGCGTCGGGCCCTGTGGCGCGGCGGCCCCAGGGCGCGCGGGTGGTCGCAGGCGCCCGGGTGTCTAGGGGCGACCCGGCGTGCCGGCGCTCAGTCGAGGAACTCGGCGAGCTGGGCGGCGAAGCGGTTCTTGGGCTGCCCACCGACGATCGACTTCACGAGCTCGCCGCCCTGGTAGACGTTGAACGTCGGGATCGAGACGATCCCGTACTTCCCCACGGTGGCGGGGTTGGAGTCGGCGTCGAGCTTGGCGAACTTCATCTTCTCGCCGTGCTGCGCGGCGAGCTCGTCGACGATGGGCTCCATCTGGCGGCACGGGGCGCACCAGGTGGCCCAGAAGTCCACCAGGACGGGCTTGTCCGACTGCAGCACCTCCGCGTCGAAGGTGGCGTCGGTGACGGCGGTGACGTTGCTCACGGGCTCTCCTGGTCGTTCGGTGGTGGGGTGGCGATGGTCAGACGAGGACGTCGCCCTGCGGGGTCTGCGAGGCGTCGGTCGCGGGCTCGCCCGCCTCGTCCAGGACGGCGAGGTAGCGCTCGGCGTCCAGGGCGGCGGAGCAGCCGGTGCCCGCGGCGGTGATCGCCTGGCGGTAGGTGTGGTCGACGGCGTCGCCGCACGCGAAGACGCCGGGGATGTTCGTCAGCGTCGTCGGGGAGTCGACCTTGATGTAGCCGGAGTCGTCGAGGTCCACCTGACCGGTGAGGATGCCGGTCCGCGGGGCGTGCCCGATGGCCACGAAGACGCCGGTGGCGTCGAGCTCACGGGTCTGCCCGGTGACGGTGTCGGTGAGGGTGACCCCGGTGACCTTGTCCTCGCCGTGGATGGCGGAGACGACGGAGTTCCAGGCGAACTCGATCTTGTCGTTGCTCAGCGCCCGCTCGGCCATGATCTTCGAGGCGCGCAGCTCGTCGCGGCGGTGGACGACCGTCACCCTGGCGGCGAAGCGCGTGAGGAAGGTCGCCTCCTCCATCGCCGAGTCACCGCCGCCGACGACGACGATGTGCTGGTCGCGGAAGAAGAACCCGTCGCACGTGGCGCAGTAGGACACGCCCTTGCCGGAGAGGGTCTTCTCCGCGGGCAGGCCGATCTCCTTGTACTCGGAGCCGTTCGCGAGGACGACCGCCCGTGCGGCGAACGTCTCGCCGTCGTCGGTGGTCACGGTCTTCGTCTCGCCCGTGAGGTCCACCGAGACGACGTCCTCGTAGCGGACCTCGGCGCCGAACCGCTCGGCCTGGGCCTGCATGTTCTCCATGAGCTGCGGGCCGAGGATGCCCTCGGGGAAGCCGGGGAAGTTCTCGACCTCGGTCGTGTTCATCAGGGCACCGCCGGCGGTGACGGAGCCGGCGAACACGAGGGGACGCAGGTTGGCGCGGGCGGCGTAGACGGCGGCCGTGTACCCGGCCGGGCCCGAGCCGACGATGATGACGTCGCGCACCTCGTCGGTGCGGTGGCCGTTCTCGGCCGCGGTCTCGGTGCCCGTGACCAGCCCGGAGAGGGCGCCCAGGGCGGAGGAGAAGGCGTTCGAAGTCATGAGTCCTCGGTTTGTCTCGACGATGGTCCGTTGTCTGCAACAGATCGTAGGCCCGAGTTCTTCCGGGCCCCTGGGTCACCCGACCCGCAGCTCGCCGAGCTCGATCCGGTTCCGGCCGTCGGACTCGGCCACCGGCAGGCGTGGGAACCACAGCACGAGCGTGTCGGTCTCGACCGGCTCGGCAAAGGTGAACACCGACCCCGGGCCCATCTCCCCCTCGGCCAGGACCTCCCCCTCGGTCGGGGTGCTGGGGTCCGTCGCGCGGATCTGCACCAGTCCGCCGGTGCCGCGCAGGTCGATCTCCACCCGGCTCACCGTGGCGTTGCCCTGGAGGGTCACGGCCAGCCCGATGCCCTCCTTCATGCCGTACTCGGGGTTGACGTAGGAGCGCGAGCGCCAGAACGTCGCGGGGTCCCCGTCGGTGGCGCGAGGGGTCAGCTCCGGGTTCTCGGCGCCGTCGCCCTGGGGGTCCAGCGGGGCCAGCGAGGTGATGACCGGGGTGGCGGCCGGCGGCTCGGTGGGTGGTGCCTCCGTGGTGGGCTCGGGCGCGGCCGTCGCCTCCGGGGTCGCCTGGGCGGTCGCGGCGGGGCCGACGTCGGGGATGGTGACCTCCTCGGGCGGTGCCAGCAGGGTGCGCACCGAGAGGAGGAACAGGACCAGGACGAGCGCGGCGATGGCGACCAGGACGACGGGCGTGGGGTTGATGCGGCGGTCCGTGAACGGGACCTCGGGGCCGTCGACGTCGCTGTAGCGCTCTGCGGGGTCCGTCCGCGCGCCCGCCCGGGCGGCCACCCGGTCACGGCCCGTCGTGACGGCCGTCCCGAGACCGGTGCGGGCCTGCGTGGCCAGGGGCCCCAGCCTCGCACCGGCGGTCGACGCGCCCCTGCGGGTGGTGTCGGCGGCGCGGCGCCCCTGCTCGGCCACGGTCGCGGCGGCGGCACGGGCCGCCGAGCCGGCGACGACGCCGAGGCCGACGAGCGCGCCGGTCATCCGGCTGTGACGTGCCGGGTGGGGTGCGTCCCCGTCTCCGTCCTCGCCGCCGACGATGTCGGTGAAGCCGGGGGCCGCCGTGGTGCCCGGGCGCCGCGGCGACCAGGAGATCGATCTGCGTGGGGCGGTGACGATCCCACCCTGGGGCGCCTCGTCGTGCGCGGGCGGTGGCGGAGGCGGCGGTGGCGGTGGAGTGGCCGAGGCGGGCGCGGTGGCCGGCCGGGT
Source organism: Georgenia sp. M64 (assembly GCF_038049925.1). NCBI lineage: Bacteria > Bacillati > Actinomycetota > Actinomycetes > Allobogoriellales > Allobogoriellaceae > Georgenia > Georgenia sp. M64. The sequence goes on along the minus strand of NZ_CP145809.1, from coordinate 4,169,825 downwards.
CGGGGTGGTCGCCGGGGTCGGGGTGGTCGGGGTCGGTGAGCCCGGGCCGACCGGGGCCCGCGGGGCGGCGGACGCGTCCTGGGGGTCCTCGGCGGACTCGTCCTCCGGGTCGGCGAAGACGGCGGCCGTCCCACGCACGGGCGTGAAGGCGGGCACCGCCGGGGCCGGGCGCAGCGCCGCGGGGTCCACGTCGCGCCAGGGGGCCAGCTCCCGGATGAGCTCACCGGTGCTGCGGGGGCCGGCCCCCTCGAGGAGGGTCCGGACGCAGAGGTCGTCGAGCTCGGCGGGGACGTCGGGGCGCAGCTCACGCGGCGGGCGGACCCCCTCACCCGTCGGCCACGTGCCGGTCAGGGCGAGGTAGAGGAGCCGGACGAGGTCGCCGGCGTCGCGGCGGTCGGCGGCCAGCGGGTCGGCGTCGGGGTCCGCGGAGCCGCGCAGGGCGGCGTCGGTCCCCAGCCCGGTCACGAGGACCTGCCCGTCGGGGGTGACGTGGACGCTGCCCGGGCCGAGGGCGAGGTGCCGGACGCCGTGCCGGCGGGCGGTCTCCAGCGCGCTGGCGCACTCGCCCACGATCGCGCGGGCCTGCGCCGCCGGTAGGGGCGCGCGGCCGGCGAGCTCGCCGAGGTCGGGGCCCGACACGACGTCGGTGACCACGTAGAAGCCCCCGACGTCGAGGACATGGGCGAGCCGGTGGTCGTCGACGAGGGACGCGCGCCGCGCGGCGTCCAGGACCTCCGGCATCGCCGTGGTCAGGACGAGTGCCTCGACGTCGCGCTGGAGGATGGTGTCGCGCGCCCGCCACCGCTCGGTGCCGGCGGCGTCCGCGGGGAGAGACCTGCTGAGCTCGTAACGTCCGCCCAGCACCAGGGGCCGGGCGGTCCCGGTCGTCTGCTCAGTGCCCACGTCCAGCGCCGCTCCTCCTGGGTCATGCGCGTCCGTGCCGGCGCGTCGGTCGTGCCCGAGTGTACGCAAGGCCGGGTCGGCGGCCACGGGTGGCGGCGGCGCGCCGAGGGGCGGGGGCGGCGGGCCGGTGACCCCGGCCGGCCCGCCGTCGGGGCCGGTGCCGGGCCCGTCACCCGGGCCGGGCCCGGACCCTCGACCGGGTCCGTCGTGGTCGGGTCTGTCGTCGTCGGGCCGGTCGTGCGTGTCCTCCGGGCCGGGCCGCCCGAGGGGCGCGGCCGCTCCGGCCGGGGGCGTCACCGCCTGCCCCACCCGCACGACCCCGCGCCCGAGCGGGCCGGGCAGGCGCCGCCCCGCGGCGGTCACCGCGCGGCCGAGGGGACGGGCGAGGGTCGCGAGCTCGTCCACGTGCAGGGCCCGCAGCAGGGCCACGTAGACCGCCACCATGACCGACCCGACCACCGCCACCCGCCACAGCGCACCCCACACGCTCAGCTCGGCGGAGGACGTCCCGGTCAGGTGGAGCAGGCCCCACCCGACGAGGCTCGCGGGCCCGGCCGCGAGGACCAGCCGCACGTGGGTGCGCAGGACCCGTCCGCCGTCGACGGTGCGCAGGTGCCGCCGCAGCCCCAGGTAGGTGAGGACCGCACCGGTCCAGTTCGACAGGGCCATCGCCACGCCGATGCCGACCACCGTCCACCGCGGGGGCAGGAGCATGGACGCCGCGGCGCCCGCCGCCAGGACGGCGACCATGGGGAGCTGGAGGCGGAACAGGGCGCGGGCGTCCTCGAAGGCGTAGTAGACCCGCTGCGCCACCGTGAAGACCCCCACCGCGACCAGCCCGGCGACCATCGCGACGACGACCCGCGCGATCGACTGCACCTCGGGGTAGGTGACCGCGGGCGAGATCACCCGCACGACCGGCAGCGCGAGGACCATGATCGCCCCGGCCGCCAGGACCGTGAAGACCCCGACGGTGCGCAGCCCGACGGAGAGGTCGGCGCGGACCCTGGCCAGGTCCCCGGCGGCCGCCCCCTCGGACATGCGGGTGAACAGGGCGGTCACGAGGGAGACGACGACGAGCGACGTCGGGAGGGTGTAGACGAGGAAGGCGGCGTCGTAGCCGGCGTTGCCGGGCACGTCCAGCGCACCCCCGCCCAGCCGGGAGGCGCGGGCGGCCGCGTTGGAGACGACGACGTACGCGGCCTGGTTGACCGCCAGGGCCGCGAACACCCACGTCGCCACCCGGCCGGCGCGGCCCAGCCCCGATCCACGCAGCCCCCAGGTGGGGCGGAACCGGAAGCCCGCCCGCCGTAGCGGCACGAGCAGGACGAGGGCCTGCGCGACGATGCCCAGGGACGCGGTCCCCGCCAGCAGCGCCGTCCGGTTGGTGGTCCACACGCTGGGATCCGCCGGGTCGAGCGCCGAGACGCCGCCGAAGACCAGCAGGTACAGGACGAGCCCGGCGATGGCGACGACGTTGTTGAGCACCGGCGCCCACATGTACGGCCCGAAGATCCCCCGGGCGTTGAGGACCTGCCCCAGCAGCGTGTAGAGGCCGTAGAAGAACAGCTGCGGGATGCACCAGTACCCGAACGTCACCGCGAGGTCGAACCACTCGGGAGGCAGGCCCGAGGCGTAGAGCCGCACGAGCAGCGGGGAGGCGAGGGTGAGGACGGTGGCGACCGCGCCGAGCACGACGATCCCCAGGGTGAGCAGACGGTTGACGTACACCTGGCCGCCGTCGTCGTCCTCCTTGACGGCGCGGACGATCTGCGGGACGAGGATCGCGTTGAGCACCCCGCCGGCGATGAGCATGTAGATGAGGTTGGGGAGCTTGTTGGACACCGAGAACGCGTTGGCGGCGCCGGTGTTGAGGCCGATGACCGCACCGAGCAGCACCGGGCTCTTGACCATGCCGAGCAGTCGCGAGACCAGCGTGCCGGCGAACATCACCGCGGAGGACCCCGCGACGCCCTTGCGGCCGGGGCTCACGAGTCCTCCTCCACGACCGGGGGCGTCCGGGGCCCGCGGCGCACGGTGCGGACGAGCCCGACGACGAGCATGACGCCGAGCAGCCCGGCGACGACCGCCGTCCCGACGTTCTCCCAGTCGGCCCGCACCCGGACCTGCAGGTCGGCGGCGGTGCCCACCTCGGCGCCGTCCGGGCCGAGGAGGGTGATGGCGGCGCGCACGTCGCCGCTGCCGACGGCGCGCACCTGCACCTGGGCGGTCGCCTGGGAGCCAGCCGGCACGACGAGCGGGACGGGCTCGGGGGCTTGCAGCCGCTGGTCGCCCGGCTCGAGGAGGACCCGGACGGTGACGTCGACGCCGAGGTCGTTGCGCACGTTCACCGGGATCTGGGCGGAGGAGTTGATGAGGTTCAGCGTGGAGGACGGCAGCGCCACCACCTGGCCGTCCAGCCCCGCGACCACGGCGGCGACGCCGGCGACGAGTGACTCGCGGCCGGCCGGGTCCTCCCGCCAGGCGGTGGAGACGACGGGGGCGAGGGCGTCGACCACCGGCGTGGTGATGACGTCCGGCTCCGGGGTGATCGCCGCGAACGTGGCGGCGTCCGCGGCGACGGCGTCCGCCGCGGCGAGGAGGCCGGGGTCGACCTCGCTCGCGGCGACGGTCTCCTCGGGCAGGGCCTGGCGCGAGGTCGGCGCGGCCGGCAGGGCGGTGAGGTCGCCGGCCGTGGCGGGCTCGACCCACGGGGCGTCCGCCAGCGCGTCGAGGGCGTCGGCGAGGAGGTCGAGGTCCGTGCCCGCGCCCACGTCGCGCGGGAGCGCCATGACGACCGCGCGCGGGTCGTTGGGGCGCTCGCGGGCGATGACGGCGGTCTCGGCGAGCAGGAGCTGGCGGGCGTCGAGCGCGGTGAGGTCGAGCGCCTCGTCGTCGGCGCCCGCACCGGGCAGGGCGCCGACGAGGACGGCGGAGAGCCGCTCGTCGACCACGAGGGCCGGCAGGGTCGCGTCCGCGGCGATATCGAGGTCCGTCCGGCCCGAGGGCGTGAAGGTCAGCTCGGTCGACGCCGGCACGGCCGAGTCCGGGACGACGAGGGCGCCCGCCCCGTTGGCGGTGGCACGGGCGGCGGTCACCTGGTCGACGGAGACCGGCCAGGACAGGTCCGTGCCCGGGGTGAGCCCGGCGTCCTCCGCAGCGGCCTGCGAGCGGTCCAGGGCGCGGGTGAGCAGGTCGGGACGGCCGGCGTGGGCGAGGGCGGCGACGTCGGCGTCGGACCACGGCAGGACGGTGACCTCGCTCCCCGCGGTCGTCGAGCGCAGGGCGAGCGCCTCGACGAGTCCGCCGCCCTCCTCGCGGGGGGCGGGGGCGTCCGTCGGGTCGTCGGTGGGTTCGTCGGCAGGTTCGTCGGTGGCGTTGCCGGTGGCGTTGCCGGTGGGTTCGCCGGTGGGTTCGCCGGTCGGTCCGTCGGTGGGTTCGTCGGCCGCGTCGTCGGTCGCGCCGGTGCTCTCGGCGTCGTCCGGGCCCCCCGTCGCGTCGTCCGCCGTCGGGTCGGGGACGACCGGACCGCCCGGGGTGGCGTCCCCCTCGCCGGGTGCGGTGGTGCCCGCGTCGTCGCCGGTGGCTCCGTCGTCCTCCTGGGGGCCCGTACCCGGCTCGGCGAGGAGCATCCCGTCCACGGCCAGGGTGACGCCCGGCTGGTCGACCGCGGCGAGCACCTCGAGGAGGCGGGGTGTGGCCGCGGTGGCAGCCTCCGTGTGCTGGGCGCGGGCCTCACGGAGCTCCTCGGCGGTCGGGACCACCGGGACCAGCAGCCCGACGGGCATCGCGGTGAGGTCGAGGTCCGGCTCCCACAGCAGGTACGACCGGTCGGCGCCCTCCAGCGAGGTGGTGCCCGACGCGTCGTGCACGCTCGCCTCGATGCCCCGCGGCCCCCACGAGGTGTAGCTCGCGAAGAGCGGCAGCGCCCCCGGCTCGACCTCGAGGGAGAAGGTGGCGGTGGCGCCGGCGGGAAGCTCGGCAGGGAGCTCCTCGCGGGCGACGACCACCGTGCTCGAGAGCGTGCCGGGCTCCAGCCAGCGCTCGAGCGCCGAGCGCGAGACCGGGGTGCTGCGCTGCACCCGGAGCCGCACGACCGGGGCGGTGACGTCCTCGGCGGTGTCGTTGACGATGGTGCCCGTCACCCGCAGCGGTTCGTCCGGGCGGAGGACCGCGGGGGCGACGTCGGTGATCTCGACCTCGAGGTCGGCGGCGACGTCACCCTCCACCGCCGTCGGCCGGGGTGCGGCCGGCCGGGCCACGGCGTCGCCCGCCGTCCACGCGGCGGCGGGCGCGGCGGCGGCGGGCGCGGCGGCGGCGGGCAGCACGGCGGGGGTCAGGAGGGCGGCCCCGGCGGCGAGGGCCGCCCCGGCCCACGCCCGTCGTGGGTTCATGCGCGGCCGGCCAGCACGTCCCGCGCGGTGGCGACCACCCGGCGCTCGTTGGGGTACGCCAGCCGGGCGGCAACCTCCTCGAGGCCGACCCAGGCGACGTCCTCGGCCTCGTGGTCGGGATCGTTCTCGATGGTGAGGAAGCCGCCGGTGGCCTCCAGCAGGAAGTGGTGGACCACCTTGTGCACGCGGCGGTCGGTGCCGGCGAACCAGTAGTCGATGGTCGCGAGGTGGCGCAGCACCCGCCCGGCGATGCCGGTCTCCTCGGCGATCTCGCGCACGGCGGCCTCGGCGGGGGTCTCCGCGCCCTCGAGGTGCCCCTTGGGCAGGCACCACTCGAGGCGGCCCGCGCGGTTGCGTCGCGCGATGACCGCCGTGAACGCCCGGCCCTCGACGACGTCGACGACCAGACCTCCCGCGGAGGTCTCGTCGACCACCGGCAGCGCGCTCGAGCGCGCGGCCACCAACCGGTTCCGGGGCTGCCGCGGGACCTGAGGTCGCGGCACGGGGAAGGCGGTTGGCATGCAGTCCACTGTAAATGGCACGGGCGCGTCCGGCTGGCTCCACCGCGCGACCGGGGGTGACCGGCCGCACGCCGCCCCGGCGGGAGGTCCGCGGCGGTGGCGTGGCACCCTTGGTCGGTGCCCAGCCCCCAGCCCGCGACCGACCGCCGCCTCGAGCTCCAGCGTGCCGCACTGGCCGCGCTCGCCGGCCTGCCCGCCGCCGTCATGGAGGTGGGCAGGGTCTTCGCCGACGCGGGCCACGAGCTCGCCCTCGTCGGCGGTCCGGTCCGCGACGCCTTCCTCGGCGCGGTCTCCCACGACCTCGACTTCGCCACCTCCGCCCGTCCGGAGCAGACCGAGCGGCTCCTGCGCGGGTGGGGCGACGCCTGCTGGGACATCGGCAAGGAGTTCGGCACGATCGGCGCACGCAAGGGCGACGTCGTCGTCGAGGTCACCACCTACCGCACCGAGGCGTACGAGGTCGGCTCACGCAAGCCGGTCGTCGAGTACGGGGACACGCTCGAGGGCGACCTCTCCCGCCGGGACCTCACCGTCAACGCCATGGCCGTGCGGCTGCCCGAGCTGACCTTCGTCGACCCCCACGACGGCCTCGGCGACCTGGCCGACCGGCTCCTGCGCACCCCCGCCGGCGCCGAGCGCTCCTTCGACGACGACCCCCTGCGCATCATGCGGGCGGCCCGCTTCAGCGCGCAGCTCGGCTTCGACGTCGCCGAGGACGTCATGCGGGCGATGTCCGCGATGGCGCCGCGCCTGGCGATCGTCTCCGCCGAGCGGGTCCGGGCCGAGCTCGAGCGGCTCCTGCTCTCGCGCCGGCCCCGGCGCGGCCTGGAGCTCATGGTCTACACCGGCGTCGCCGAGGTCGTCCTGCCCGAGCTCGCCGCCCTGCAGCACACGGTCGACGAGCACCGCCGCCACAAGGACGTCTACGAGCACACCCTCACCGTCCTCGAGCAGGCGATCGACCTCGAGACCGGCCCCGACGGCCCCGTGCCCGGGCCCGACCTGGTCCTGCGGCTGGCCGCACTCATGCACGACGTCGGCAAGCCCGCCACCCGCCGGTTCGAGCCGGGCGGCGGCGTCAGCTTCCACCACCACGAGCTCGTCGGCGCGAAGCTGACGAGCAAGCGGCTCAAGGAGCTCCGCTTCGACAAGCAGACCGTCAAGGACGTCAGCCGCCTCGTCGAGCTGCACCTGCGCTTCCACGGCTACGGCGAGGGGGCGTGGACCGACTCGGCCGTGCGTCGTTACGTCACCGACGCCGGCCCCCTCCTCGAGCGGCTCCACCGGCTCACCCGCGCCGACTCCACCACCCGTAACCAGCGCAAGGCCATGCGGCTCTCGGCGGCGTACGACGACCTCGAGGAGCGCATCGCCCGGCTGCGCGAGGAGGAGGAGCTGCGCTCGATCCGGCCCGACCTCGACGGCAGCGCCATCATGGAGATCCTCCAGGTCCCGGCCGGGCCCGTGGTCGGCGAGGCCTACCGGTTCCTCCTCGACCTGCGGATGGAGCGCGGCCCGCTCGGTGAGGAGGCCGCCCGCGAGGCCCTGCTCGCGTGGTGGGCGGCCCGGCCCGCATGAGGATCTGGTCCCTGGAACCGGCCTACCTCGACCGCCAGGGCCTGACCGCGGGCTGGCGCGAGGCGCTCCTGGCCCAGGCCGTCCTCGCGGGGCGCACGAAGGGGTACCGTCACCACCCTCAGCTCACAAGGTTCCGGGAGCAGCCCGACCCGCTCGCCGCGGTCGGGGAGTACCTGGCAGGAGTGGCCGAGGAGGCCACCCGCCGCGGCTACCGCTACGACGTCACCAAGATCCTGCGCCCGGCAGCCGGTCCGCCGGTCGCCCCCACGGCCGGGCCGTCCGCCGGGCCGTCCGCCGGGCCGTCCGCCGGGCCGTCCGCCGGGTCGCCAGTCGGGCCCACCGCCGGGTCGCCCGTCGTCCCCCGCATCCCGGTCACCGAGGGGCAGCTGGCCCACGAGTGGCGCCACCTCATGGCCAAGCTCGCCGTGCGCGACCCCGACCGCCGCGAACGGCTCACCGGTGTCACCGCCCCCGCCGCCCACCGGCTCTTCGTCGTCGTCCCCGGGCCCGTCGCGGCCTGGGAGGTGGTCACGGACGCGCGGTAGCCACCGGCTCGTCGCCCACCCGGAGCGTGCCCGCGCGGTAGCCCAGCGCGACGACGACGTAGACCCCGGTGAGCACCGCGAAGACCCCCGGCGACCAGCCCGTGTCCGGCAGGGCGACGGCCGCCAGCGCCGCGGCCCCGACGAACGCGGCGTTGTACAGCACGTCGTAGAGGGCGAAGGCCCGACCACGGAAGGCGTCGTCGGTGTCGCGCTGGACGATCGTGTCCACCGCGATCTTGGCGCCCTGCACCCCCAGCCCCATGAGCACCGCTGCCGCGACGACGACGCCCAGCGCGGCGGAGGTGACGAGCAGCGCCTGGCTCACCGCCGCGACCCCCAGGCACACCGTCACCCACACCGAGGGCCGCACCCGCTCGTGCGCGAGGGGGGTCAGGACGATGGCCAGGCCGTTGCCGAGGAAGGACAGGCCGGTGAGCGTGGCGAACACCGCCAGTCCCGCGCTGGTGTCGGCGGGGTCGGCGAAGAGGTTGCGCGACATGAGCAGCAGCGCGATGAAGTTCAGCCCGTACAGGAACCGGTGCGCTGCCATGACGCCCAGGGCCAGCCCGGGGGTCCGGCGGGCGAGCAGGTACCGGGCGCCGAGCACCATGTCCGCCGCCGTCGTGCGCACGTCGCGCCACAGCCCGGCGGGGCCGGGGCGCTGCTCCGGGCCCAGCTCGTCCCGGCCCAGGCGCAGCGCCAGGGCGGCGGCCACGGCCAGGACCGCCGCCGCCACGGCGAGGACGACGCCGTCCTTGACCGGACCGGCCGGGACCAGCCAGCCGATGACGAACCCCACGACGGCGCCCGCCACCGCCGAGACCGCGCCGAGGGTGGGGGTCAGGGTGTTGGCCAGGAGGAGCTGCTCGCGCGGGACCACGCGGGGCAGCCCCGCAGAGAGTGCGGAGAGCAGGAACCGGTTGACGCCGAGCGTGACCAGCGCGAGGACGTAGACGGGCGGTCCCACCCCCACGGTGGCCATGAGGGTGGCGAGGACCAGGGTCAGCACCACGCGGAGGGCGTTGCCCAGGAGCAGGACCTGACGCCGCCGCCACCGGTCCAGCAGCGGCCCCGCGAACGGTCCGACCACCGTGAACGGCAGGAGCAGCACCGCGAACGCCGCGGCGACGCCCGATGCGGTCGCCATGTTCTGGGGGCTGAAGAAGAACAGGGTGGCCAGGCCGATCTGGAACATCCCGTCCCCGGCCTGGGAGACCAGTCGGACGGCGAAGAGCTTGCGGAAGCCGGCGTGGACCGCGAGGGAGCGCAGGTCGGCCAGGACCCTCACGGGAGGACCGGGCGGGAACGCGCCGCCCCCGGGGACACCTCGGCCGCGAGAGCCTCGCCGTCGCGGGCGGAGGCAGGGGCGAGCGGCACCGCAGCAGCGTATCCGACGGCCCTTCCGTCCCTCGTCACGGGAGCGGTTCCGGACGAGACTGTCGGGGTGGACACCACCGACTGCTCGCTGCGCGACGCGGCCGACGTCGCGGCGGAGCTCGGCGTCGACCCGGCTCGCGGGCTCACCGGCGGCGAGGCGGCCCACCGGCTCGAGCGTGACGGCCGCAACGAGCTGCGCCCCACCCCGCCCGTCCCGCTGTGGCGCCGGGTGATGCGCCAGTTCCAGGACCCGCTCGTCTACCTCCTCCTGGTCGCGGTGGTGATCTCGGTGGGGGCGTGGTTCGCCGAGGGCGCCGACGGCCTCCCGGTCGACGCGGTCGTCATCCTCGCCGTCGTCGTCCTCAACGCCGTCCTCGGGCTCGTGCAGGAGAGCCGGGCCGAGGACGCCGTCGCCGCGCTGGCGGCGATGACCGCGGCCGGCGCCACGGTGCTGCGCGACGGCGAGCTGCGCACCATCCCCTCCGCCGAGCTCGTCCGCGGCGACGTGCTCGTCCTCAGCGAGGGCGACGCCGTGGGGGCCGACGCCCGGCTCGTCACCGCGACAGGGCTGAGGGTGGCCGAGGCCTCCCTGACGGGGGAGAGCGAGGCGGTCCTCAAGGACCCGGCGACCCTGTCCGCCCCCGCATCGTTGGGTGACCGGCTCGACATGGTCTACCGCGGCACCGCCGTCGCCCAGGGCGTCGGACGGGCCGTGGTCGTCGCGACCGGCATGGCGACCGAGATGGGCGCGATCGCCGAGATGCTCGAGACCACCGAGGAGGACCCCACCCCGCTGCAGCGCGAGATCGCCGCCGTCTCCCGCCTCCTCGGGGGCACCGTCGTCGCCATCGCGGTGGTGGTCATGGTCGTCACCGCGCTCGTCAACGAGGTCACCACGCTCACCGGGTTCGTCACGGTGCTGCTGCTCGGGGTCTCCCTCGCCGTCGCCGCGGTGCCCGAGGGGCTGCCGGCGATCCTCTCGGTGGTCCTGGCCATCGGGGTGCAGCGGATGGCCGGGCGCAACGCCGTCGTCAAGCGGCTCCACTCCGTGGAGACCCTCGGCTCGGCCTCGGTCATCGCCTCCGACAAGACCGGCACGCTCACGAAGAACGAGATGACCGTGCAGCGGGTGCGGACCGCCTCGGGCGAGCTGGAGCTGACCGGCGTCGGCTACCGGCCCGACGGGACCGTGCGCCAGGTGGGGCGCGACGACGCCGACCCGCTGGTCCTGCGCGAGGCGGTCATGGTGCTCGGCGGCGGCACGCTCGCCAACAACGCCCAGCTCCGCGAGCGCGACGGGATGTGGGAGATCCAGGGCGACCCGACGGAGGCCGCCTTCCTCGTGGCGGCCCGCAAGCTCGAGGGGACGACCGACCGGGTCGGCGGCGCCGAGCGGCGCGGTGAGGTGCCCTTCACCTCCGAGCGCAAGCTCATGACGGCGCTGGTGGACCCCGCCGGCCCGGGACCCTGGGCGGTCGTCACCAAGGGCGCCCCGGACGTCCTCCTCGGCCGGTGCACCCGGCTGCAGGTCGGCGAGGACGTCGCGGTCCTCGACGACGCGCGGCGCGCGCGAGCCCTCGCCGACGTCGAGGAGCTCTCCGCCGAGGCGTTCCGCACGCTCGGGGTCGCCTACCGCCGCGTCGACGCCGGCGCGCACGCCGACGACCTCGACGAGAGGGTCGAGCGGGACCTCGTCTACCTCGGCGTGGTCGGGATCATCGACCCGCCCCGGCCCGAGGCGGCCGCCGCCGTCGAGGAGGCCCATCGGGCCGGGGTGCGGGTCATGATGATCACCGGCGACCACCCCTCCACCGCGGCCCGCATCGCAGCGGACCTGGGCATCGCCGCTGCGGGGGAACGGGCGGTCACCGGCGCCCAGCTCGAGGAGATGTCGGCGAAGGAGCTCATCTCGACCGTGCGCGAGCGCTCCGTCTACGCCCGGGTGGCGCCCGAGCACAAGCTCCGCATCGTCGACGCGCTCCAGGCCGACGGTCAGGTCGTGGCGATGACCGGCGACGGCGTCAACGACGCCCCTGCCCTGAAGTCCGCCGACATCGGCATCGCGATGGGCATGACCGGCACCGAGGTCACCAAGGAGGCCTCGAAGATGATCCTCGGCGACGACAACTTCGCCACGATCGTCGTCGCCGTCCGCCTGGGCCGGGTCATCTTCGACAACATCCGCAAGTTCCTGCGCTACCTGCTCTCGTCCAACATGGGTGAGGTCTTCACCGTCTTCCTCGGTGTGGTGCTTGCCGGTGTCATCGGGCTGGTCGGCGCGGGCGACGACGCCGTCGTCGTGCCGCTCCTGGCCACCCAGATCCTGTGGATCAACCTCGTCACGGACTCCGGGCCCGCGCTCGCGATGGGGGTCGACCCCGAGATCGACGACGTCATGGCCCGCCCGCCCCGACGGCTCGGCGAGCGCATCATCGACCGCCGCATGTGGACCGGGGTGCTGACGATCGGCCTGGTCATGGCGCTCGCGACGCTGCTCACCATCGACGTGTTCCTCCCCGGCGGTCTCGTCGAGAGTGCCGTCCTGCCCGGCGGGCTGGTGGTGGGCGCCGACTCGCTCGAGGTGGCGCGCACGGCGGGCTTCACCACCCTCGTGCTCGCTCAGCTGTTCAACGCGTTCAACTCGCGCTCGGAGACGACCTCGGCGTTCCACGGGCTGTTCACCAACGCGTGGCTGTGGGCGTCGGTGGGCCTGGCGGTGGTGCTGCAGCTGCTCGTCGTGCACGTGCCTGCGCTGCAGAGCGCCTTCGGCACCGCCGCGCTCGACGGCTGGCACTGGGCGGTGTGCGTGGCGGCGGCGTCCGCGGTGCTGTGGTTCGACGAGGTGCGCAAGTGGCTGTGGCGGGCGCGGGTGCGTGGGAGCTGACGCGCCTCCTCCACGACGCGTGCGTGCCCGTGCGGGCGATCCTGACCGCTGTGGTGAGGATCCGACCGATATGCGCGGTCGTTGTCTCACCGGAAGGTCGGAGTGGACTTTAGGGCCGGTCGCGACGCGGGCTCGGCCGACCTCGAATGGGTGCCTGTCGTTGCGATTTAAGCGGCCGCTGTGGCGAGGATTCGACCGTTATGCACGGACGCTTCCTCACCTCAGGGAGAGGGGTGGAAGCGTTCAGTCTGTTCGCGCATGCTGGTCGACCTCACAGTGCGCGCAGGCCGGCCGGGGCCGCTGCGGCACCGGCGAACTCACTGGTTTTCCACAGCCCGCGGCCACAGGGTGGGCTCCCTGACCGCTGGTCGGCAGGGTGCAGGCATGAACAAGGGCATCGGCCGGCTCGCTGCGACCCAGGACGGCGTGATCACCAGGGCCCAGCTTGTCGAGCACGGCGTCCGGCCAGGGCTCCTCGCCGATCGCGTGCGCCAGGGCAGGTGGCAGCGGGCGTTCCCCGGTGTCGCCGTGGTTCACGGCGGCCCGCTGACGTGGCGGACCAGAGCGCGTGCCGCGCTGCTCTACTGCGGTCGGGGTGCCGCGCTCAGCCACTCCGCCGCGGCCTACCACTGGGGGATGAGCAGGTCGGAGCCCCGGCTGGTCGAGATCAGCGTCCCCTGGGACCGGCGGGTGACGGGACAACGCGGTCTGCAGATCCACCTGCGACGGGTGATGCCACCGAGCCAAGGGGCGCTGCGCGCCATCCACGCACCCGAGGTCGTGATCGATCTGTGGAAGAGGGAGCGGGACGTGGACGCGGCGCTCTCCTTGCTGGCAGCCGCGGCACGGGTCCTGGCGTCGATGTCCGACGTGGCGCGAGCCGCCGCAGCTCGACCGCGCCTCCCCCGGCGGCAACTGCTCGAGGACCTGCTGCGAGAGGTGGAGGAGGGTGTGGAGTCGCCACTCGAGCGCCGCTACCGGTGCGACGTCGAGCGGTCGCACGGCCTGCCGGTGAGTGCGCTGCAGGTGCGCCAACGGCTCGGCACCCTGCGCATCCGTGCGGATGTCGTCTACGTCGGCCTCGGCGTGCGGGTCGAGCTCGACGGACAGCTCGGGCACCCGGGCGGCCGCACCGCGTCCGACGCGTGGCGGGACAACGCCGTCGTCATCGCAAGCGGTGAGATGACCCTGCGCTACCGGTGGGCGCACGTCGTTGGTGCGCCGTGTGCGACGGCGGGCCAGGTGGCCCAGGCTCTGGCGCGGGGCGGCTGGCGGGGCCGGCCTCAGCCGTGCGGTCCGGCGTGCCGGCTCTGACGCCACCACCTCCAGGCACAGCCACCCCGACCGCTCGACGGAGCGACCCGCCCACGACAACGGTGAGGATCTGACCGCTATGTGCGGACAGATCCTCACCGCTCGTCCTTGCCCCTCAGGCGTTGGCCGGAGCGAGCCGCCACCGGCCGGGTCAGCGCTCGAGGTCGCCGGAGATGAACGCCTCGACCGACTCGCGGGCGAGGTCGTCCGGGCGCTGCTCGGGCGGGGACTTCATGAAGTACGACGCCGCGGAGAGCAGGGGCCCACCGATGCCGCGATCCATCGCGATCTTCGCCGCACGGACGGCGTCGATGATGATGCCGGCCGAGTTCGGGGAGTCCCAGACCTCGAGCTTGTACTCGAGGTTGATCGGGGCCTCGCCGAAGGCGCGGCCCTCGAGGCGCACGTAGGCCCACTTGCGGTCGTCGAGCCACTGGACGTAGTCCGAGGGGCCGATGTGGACGTTCTTGGCACCGAGGTCGTGGTGGAGGTTCGACGTCACGGCCTGCGTCTTGGAGATCTTCTTGGACTCGAGCCGGTCGCGCTCGAGCATGTTCTTGAAGTCCATGTTGCCGCCGACGTTGAGCTGGTACGTCCGGTCGAGGATGACGCCGCGGTCCTCGAAGAGCTTGGCGAGCACCCGGTGGGTGATCGTGGCGCCCACCTGCGACTTGATGTCGTCGCCCACGATGGGCAGGCCGGCCGCGGTGAACTTGTCGGCCCACTCCTTGGTGCCGGCGATGAACACGGGCAGGGCGTTGACGAAGCCGCAGCCGGCGTCGATGGCGCACTGGGCGTAGAACTTCGCCGCGTCCTCCGAGCCCACGGGCAGGTAGCAGACGACGACGTCGGCCCGGGCCTCCTTGAGGGCGGCGACGACGTCGACCGCCTCGGCGCCGGACTCCTCGATGGTCTCCCGGTAGTACTTGCCCAGACCGTCGAGCGTGTGACCGCGCTGGACGTTGATGCCGGTGGGCGGCACGTCGGCGATCTTGATGGTGTTGTTCTCGCTGGCGTTGATGGCCTCGGCGAGGTCCGTGCCGACCTTCTTGCCGTCGACGTCGAAGGCGGCGACGAACTCGATGTCCCGGACGTGGTAGTCACCGAACTGGACGTGCATCAGGCCGGGGACGGTGCTCTCGGGGTCGGCGCCGGCGTAGTAGTGCACGCCTTGCACCAGCGAGGACGCGCAGTTCCCGACGCCGACGATCGCGACGCGAATAGCACTCATGCTTGCTCCTTGTTCGTTGTATCTGCGTGGACGGGATCGCCTGCGGCGTCCGCGTGGTCGTGGGCGGCGGCGGCCGCCGGCCTGAGGTCGAGCGGTCCGCGGGTACCGCGCTCGGTGTCGATGACCTTCTCGAGCCACTCGACCTCCCGCTCTACCTGCTCCAGGCCGTGCCGGGCGAGCTCGCGGGTGTAGTCGTCCATGCGGCGCGAGGTCCGCCCGAACGACTGGCGCAGCATGTCCATCCGCTCGACCATGCGGGCGCGCCGCCCCTCGAGGATCCGCAGGCGCGTGGTCGCGTCGGTCTCCGCGAAGAGCGTGAAGCGGACGTCGAAGGCCTCGTCGTCCCAGGCGGCGGGGCCGGCGGAGGCCAGGGCGTCCTCGAGGTGGGCGCGGCCGGCGCCGGTGAGCTCGTAGACGATCTTCCCGCGCCGGCCTGCCGACGAGCCCGGCTCGCTCGCCGACGCCGCGATGTAGCCCTTGGTGGTCAGCGACTTCAGGGCCGGGTACAGCGAGCCGTACGACAGCGTCTGGAACGCGCCCAGCGTGGCGTTGAGGTGCTTGCGGATCTCGTACCCGTGCGTGGGCGACTCGCTCAGCCGGCCGAGGATCGCCAGCTCGAGGACCTGCGCGCGGGTGCTCAACGGACCTCCAGGACGGTGGGACGGCGGGAGCCGCCGCGGCTGATAGCGCCTTAACATATCGCACCGATATATCTGAGAGCGACGACGGCCCGCCGGAACCACCCTCGAGAGGCACACCCCACCCGCACCCCACGCGTGTGAACCGCACCGCACTTGGCGCCCGATCAGGGCGTGGCGCTTGCGTCTGACGCATACTGGGGTTCGATCTGCGCCTCGGCGCGGCGTCCCCGCGCGGTCATCCCGCAAGCCGCAGGGTGACGCGCGACCGCGCTCTGGCGCCCCAGGACACGACGATCGTGCGGGACGTCGAAAGGCAGGCGCCTACGTGGCACGCACCTCCAGCAACGGCCGACGCGCGACCGCGTCGGGAGCCCGGCGCGGCCGGACGGCCCCGGCGAAGAAGCGCTTCCTCGACTACCCGCGCACCGGGAAGGGACCGGTGGCCCGCTGGTTGCCGAGCTGGCGCGTGGTGCTCGGCGTCGCCCTGACCGCCGCCGCGGTGCTGATCGGCCTCTTCGCCGCCGCGTACGCACAGACGGAGGTGCCCGAGCCGGACGACTTCGCCCTGGCGCAGTCCACCACCGTCTACTACGCGGACGGCGAGACCCCGATGGGCTCCTTCGCCGAGGTCGAGCGCGCGAGCGTGCCGCTGGACACCCTGCCCGAGCACGTCTCCGGGGCGGTGATCGCCTCCGAGGACCGCGGGTTCTACGAGAACAACGGCGTGGACCCGCGCGGCATCGCCCGTGCCCTGTGGAACAACGTGCGCGGGCTGCCCACCCAGGGTGGCTCCACGCTCACCCAGCAGTACGTCGAGCGGTACTACACCGGCACGACCACGAGCTACCTGGGCAAGTTCAAGGAGACCATCCTCGCGCTGAAGATCGACCAGTCCCAGACCAAGGACGAGATCCTCGAGAACTACCTCAACACGATCTACTTCGGCCGCGGCGCCTACGGCGTCGAGAAGGCCGCGAACGCCTACTTCGACAAGCCGGCCGCAGAGCTCAGCGTGGCCGAGTCCGCGCTGCTCGCGGGCATCATCCCGGCGCCGAGCGCCTGGGACCCGGCCGTGAGCCCGGACCGTGCCCAGGAGCGCTGGGAGCGGGTCATGAGCCTCATGGTCGAGGACGGCTGGATCAGCCAGGAGGACCGCGACGCGGCGCAGTACCCCGAGGCGGTGGCGCCCAGCACCGAGAACCTCTTCGGCGGAACGAACGGGTACCTGCTCGACATGGTCCGCGGCGAGCTCGTGAACAAGGCCGGCATGTCCGAGGAGGAGATCGAGACCCGCGGGCTGAGCATCGTCACCACGATCGACCAGCGCAACCAGGACGCCGCCGTCCAGGCCGTGGACAACCTGCCCGACGACCGCCCGGCCAACAACCAGGTCGCCCTGATCTCCATCGACCCGGCCACCGGCGGCATCGTGGCGCTCTACGGCGGCCCGGACTTCGTCGAGCGTCCGCTGAACAACGCCACGCAGGCCGTCGCGCAGGGCGGGTCGACCTTCAAGCCGTTCACCCTCGTCGCGGCGCTGGAGTCGGGCATCCCGCTCGAGGAGGAGTACCAGAGCTTCTCCCCGATGGCGATCCCCGGCTACGACTTCGAGGTCTCGAACTTCGACCAGGTGAACCGCGGCTGGATCGACCTCGTCGAGGCCACCGAGAACTCGGTCAACACCGTGTACGCGCAGCTCAACGTCGAGGTCGGCCCCGAGAAGACCGTCGACGTCGCCACCCGCGCCGGTCTTCCGGAGGACACCCCGGGCCTCGTCGCGACGCCGTCCAACGTGCTCGGTCCCGCCTCGCCCAACCCGATCGACACCGCGACGGCGTACGCCACCTTCGCCGCCCAGGGCGAGCGGCACGAGGCCCACATCGTGGCCGAGGTCCGCGACGGGGACGGCAACACCGTCTTCGCCGGCAACACCGAGGGCGAGCGGGTCTTCGACCCCCAGGTGATGGCCGACGCCACCTACGCCATGCAGCAGGTGGTCAGCTCCGGCACCGGGGTCACCGCCAGCGAGATCGGCCGACCCGCCGCAGGCAAGACGGGCTCGTCGAACGACTACCGCTCGGCGTGGTTCTCCGGGTTCGTCCCGCAGCTGTCCACCACGGTCGCCATGTTCCAGCCCGGCGAGGACGGCACCGAGGAGATCCTCACCGGGTTCGGCGGCGTCGAGCCCATCTCCGGCGGCTCCTTCCCCACCCAGATCTGGCGCGACTACATGATGGTCGCGACCGAGGGCATGGAGATCCTGGAGTTCCCCGAGCGCTCCGAGCCCGTCCGCCCCGAGCCGGCCCCGGCGCCCGCCCCGACGACGGTGGAGCCCACCGAGGAGGCGACGACCGAGGAGCCGGACTCCGATGGCGACGGCATCCCGGACAGCGAGGACCCGGACCAGATGGACTCCGACGGCGACGGCATCCCGGACAGCCAGGACCCGGACCAGATGGACTCCGACGGCGACGGCATCCCGGACAGCCAGGACCCGGACCAGATGGACTCCGACGGCGACGGGACCCCGGACAGCCAGGACCCGGACCAGATGGACTCCGACGGCGACGGGACCCCGGACAGCGAGGACCCGGACCAGATGGACTCCGACGGCGACGGGACCCCGGACAGCCAGGACCCGACACCGAACGGTGAGCCGGAACCCACGCCCACCGCCACCCTCCCGGGTGGCTCCGGCGACGCACCCGGCCAGCAGCCGACGCAGGACCCCGTCGACACGGCCGCCGCCCGCCTCGAGGAGTGGTTCGCGGGCCAGGGCTCGTGAGCACCCGGCGCGGGGCCGGCATGCCCGGTCCCGCGCCCGCACCTGTGGGTAACCCCACGTCCTGGCGGACGACGCCGTTACGGTAATGTTGTCCGCTGGTCCCGTACGCACCCGCGACCTGCGGACGCGGACGGACCTGAGAACGCATCACCCTCCTGTCACGGAAGGACCGTGACCGCTCAAGTCCAGAGGAGGTGGGTATCAAGCATGCGTCAGTACGAACTGATGATCATCCTCGACCCGGAGGTCGACGAGCGTACGGTCGCCCCGTCGCTCGACAAGCTGCTCACGGTCGTCAAGACCGGCGGCGGCACCGTCGAGAACGTCGACATCTGGGGCAAGCGTCGTCTCGCCTACGAGATCAAGAAGCGTTCCGAGGGCATCTACGCCGTCGTCGACATGACGACGACGCCGGAGCTCGCCAAGGAGCTCGACCGCCAGCTCGGCCTCAACGAGGCGATCCTGCGGACCAAGCTCATCCGCCCGGACGCTCACTGAGCCACCGCTCGCTGAGCACCACCCTCACCCACCAGCAGGAGGCAAGGACATGGCAGGCGAGACCGTCATCACCGTCGTCGGGAACCTGACGGCGGACCCCGAGCTGCGATTCACCCCCTCCGGGGCGGCCGTGGCCAGCTTCACCGTGGCGTCCACGCCGCGCACCTTCGACCGCCAGAGCAACGAGTGGAAGGACGGGGAGACCCTGTTCATGCGCTGCTCGGTCTGGCGCGAGGCCGCGGAGAACGTCGCCGAGTCGCTGACCAAGGGCACCCGGGTCATCGTGCAGGGCCGGCTCGTGCAGCGGTCCTTCGAGACCCGCGAGGGCGAGAAGCGCACCGTGGTCGAGATGCAGGTCGACGAGGTCGGTCCTTCGCTGCGCTACGCCACGGCCAAGGTCACGCGCTCCCAGCGCGGCGGCGGCGGCTTCGGCGGTGGCGGCGGTGGCCAGGGTGGCTACAGCGGGAACCAGGGCGGCGGCCAGGGTGGCGGGTTCAGCAACGCCCCCACCGGCGGCCAGGGTGGCGGGTACTCCGCGCCCGGCGGCGGCCAGGCCGACGACCCCTGGGCCACGGGTGGCTCGAGCGCGTTCAACGACGAGCCCCCCTTCTAAGACACACGCTTGCCCGGGCGCCACAACGCCCGGACGGATCATCGAGGAGCATCACCATGGCGAAGCCCGTTCTTCGCAAGCCGAAGAAGAAGGCCAACCCGCTCAAGGCGGGGAAGATCGACAACATCGACTACAAGGACACCGCCCTGCTGCGGAAGTTCATCTCGGACCGCGGCAAGATCCGCGCCCGTCGGGTCACCGGCGTGTCCGTCCAGGAGCAGCGACTCATCGCCAAGGCCGTCAAGAACGCCCGCGAGATGGCTCTGCTGCCTTACTCGAGCTCGGCTCGCTGAGGGAGGCAGACATGGCAAAGCTGATCCTGACCCACGAGGTCACCGGTCTCGGCACCGCCGGCGACGTGGTCGAGGTCAAGGACGGGTACGCCCGTAACTACCTCGTCCCGCGTGGCCTGGCCACGCGCTGGACCAAGGGTGGCCAGAAGCAGGTCGACCAGATCACGGCGGCCCGCAAGGCCCGCGCGATCCACTCGATCGAGGAGGCTCGCGACGTCCGCGACCGTCTCCAGGCCAACCCCGTCACCATCGCGGTGCGCGCGGGTGAGAGCGGCCGCCTCTTCGGCGCCGTGACCACCACCGACATCGCGGAGGCCGTCAAGGCTGCCGGTGGCCCCCAGCTCGACCGCCGGCGCATCGAGGTCCCGACCCCGATCAAGTCCCTCGGCGAGCACAAGGTCACCGTGCGGCTGCACGAGGACCTCCAGGCGACCGTCGACGTCACGGTCGTCCCCGCCTAGGACGACGGCGGGTCTCACCGACCCGCTCGAGCCACGCCACGGCCCGGTCCCCCTGGGGGCCGGGCCGTGGCGCATCCACCGGCCCGACGGCAGGGTCCTGGCCTCGTCACTCCCCTGCCCAGCGCCTAGTGTGTGGCGACATGAGCCTGACCGTGCAGTCCGTGACCTTCGACGCCGAGGATGCGGCGGAGCTCGCCCGGTTCTGGGCGGCTGCCCTCGGGCTGTCGATCGCCGACGGCGCCTCGGCCGACTTCGCCCAGGCGACCGGTCCGGGCGGTCGCTACCTGTTCATCGCCGTGCCCGAGCCGAAGTCGGCGAAGAACCGCGTGCACCTCGACCTCGAGGCGGACGACCGTGAGGCCGAGGTGACCCGCCTGCTCGGCCTCGGCGCCGCCCGGCTCGGCGATCTCGACGAGGACGGGGCCCGTTGGACGGTGCTCGCCGACGTCCAGGGCAACGAGTTCTGCGTGGTCCAGGCGCACACCGGGTAGGTCCACGCGGCGCACACCGGGTAGGTCGACGCGGCGCACGCCGGGTGAGTAGACGGTGCGCGAGCGGGAGGGTCGTGGCTGCGCGAGCGGGATGGGCGCGGCCGCGCGTGCGGGGTTGGCCCCGGTGCCGACCGGCCCGGCCTCAGCCCGCCACGCCGTCGAAGGCCGTCCTGAGCGCGGCGACGTCGAACTTGCCCTGGGTGGCGAGCATCGCCTGGGTCACCCGGGCGACCCTCTCCGGGTCGGGGTCGCTCATCATCTCGCCCAGCGCGTCCGGCACGACCTGCCAGGACAGGCCGTAGCGGTCCTTGAGCCACCCGCACGGGCCGGGCTCACCGCGGTCGACCAGGGCCGCCCAGTACCGGTCCACCTCCTCCTGGTCCGCGCAGGGCACGAGGAAGGAGACGGCCTCGGTGAAGGGGAACTGCGGCCCTCCGTTGATGGCGGTGAAGCGCTGGTCCCCGAGGGCGAAGTCGACCGTGAGGGCCAGCCCCTCCTCGCGGGGCGAGTCCGGGCCGTAGCGAGAGACGGCGGTGACCTCGCCGCCGAACACCCCGACGTAGAAGTTCGCGGCCTCCTCGGCCTCGGTGTCGAACCACAGGTTGGGCACGATCGGACGCACGGCTCCTCCTCCGTCGGTCGGGACGTGCGGACCGGCGTCATGGTCGCGCGCTCGGTGCCGCGGCGGCAAGAGCACCCGGCCGACCCTCCCGCGACCCCCGGGGACTCAGCGTGTCGCCCCCAGCACCATCCAAGCCTCCCCGCGGGCCCGCAGCCCGGTGGTCACGGCCCGGGCGAGCATGAAGGCCCCGCCGAACGCCGTCCAGAGCCAGGCGGTGCCGGCCGCTCCTCCCGGCGCCCAGGCCCCCACCGCCACGGCGAGCGGGACGTAGACCACCAGCGTGACGAGGCCCGCCCAGGCCAGGTAGCGACCGTCACCGGCCCCGATGAGCACGCCGTCGAGGACGAAAACCCACCCCGCCACCGGCAGGCAGGCCCCGGCCACCGCCAGACCGACGGCGGCGGCGAGCCGGACGTCGTCGTCCGCGGTGAACAGCGGCGCGAGGAACCAGCCGCCGGCGGCGAAGAGCACTCCCAGGCCGGCCCCGGCCGCCACGCCCCACTGCAGGGAGCGGCGCATGACGGCGCGCACGGTCGCGAGGTCGCCGGCTCCCAGGCCGCGGCCGACGAGGGCCTGCCCGGCGATGGCCAGGGCGTCGAGCCCGAACGCCGCAAGGCTCCACATGGCGGTGACGACCTGGTGCGCGGCGAGCACCACCGTCCCCAGGGACGTCGCGACGGCGACCGTCACGAGGATCGCCGCGCGCAGGGTGAGCGTGCGGACCATGAGCGGCAGTCCCTGAGCGGCCGACGCCCAGATCCCGGCGCCGTGCGGGCGGAGGCTCACCCCGAGGCTGCGGGCTCCTCGCAGGACCGTCCAGGCCAGCGCCAGTCCCATCGACGTCTGGGCGATCGCCGTGCCGAGGCCCGACCCGGCGACCCCGAGCCCCGCGCCGTAGATGAGGACGAAGTTCAGCCCGATGTTGGCCAGCGCCCCGGCCACGGCGACGACGAACGGCGTGCGCGTGTCCAGCAGCCCCCGCAGGGTGCCGGTCGCCGCCAGGACCACGAGCATGCCCGGCAGACCCGCCGCGGACGCGCGCAGGTAGGCGACGGCGTGCGGGACGACCGTCTCGGGCGCGCCGAGTGACGTGACCACCCACGGTGCGGCGACGAGCGCGGTCCCGGCCGAGAGGGCACCGAGCAGGAGCGCCAGCCACATCCCGTCGACCCCGGCGGCGACGGCGCCGGCCCGGTCGCCGGCGCCGATGCGTCGGGCGGTGGCCGCGGTCGTGGCGTAGGCGAGGAAGACGAACACGCCGACGACGGTGGTGAGCAGGGTCGAGCTGAGCGACAGGCCGGCGAGCTCGGCGGTGCCGAGCCGCCCGACCATCGCCGAGTCGACGAGGACGAACAGCGGCTCCGCCACCAGCGCGCCCAGCGCGGGCACCGCCAGGGCGAGGATCTGCCGGTCGATCGAGGCGTCGCCCCCCCGGCCGGGGTGTCCGGGCGACTCAGGGGTGGGTCGAGGGTCGGCGCCGTCCCCGGGCGTGTCGTCCACGGATCCACCGACCTCTTTCTGTCCACAGTGTGTGCACGGCTGTGGAGGGCCGTGCCGCGTCAGAACCGGCGAGATGCAAGCGGTTACCCACACTGTTGTCCACCGACTGTGCACAACCAGGGCGGCCTCGTCCACACGCCGTCCACAGAATAGGTCGCCGCCCTGCACAGGGGGCGTTTGGTCCCGCCACGCTGAGGCCCTAACGTCGCGCGGGCGCCACCACGTGGTGGTCGCGGCCGGCCCGGTGTGGGTGGCCGGCTGTAGGACGGGACCCGGGGACGGGCCCCGGGGTGGGAGGACGCACGTGTCGGTTGACGAGCAGGTCGGGGCGCGCGCCTACCAGGAGCGGGAGTCCTTCGACCGCACCCCGCCCCAGGACGTCGCGGCGGAGCAGAGCGTCCTCGGCGGCATGCTGCTGTCCAAGGACGCCATCGCCGACGTCGTCGAGGAGCTGCGGGGCAACGACTTCTACCGCCCCGCGCACGAGATGGTCTACGAGGCGATCATCGACCTGTACGGCCGCGGCGAGCCGGCCGACGCCGTCACCGTCGCCGCCGAGCTGACCAAGCGTGGCGAGATGGCCCGGGTCGGCGGTGCGCCCTACCTGCACACGCTCATCTCCTCCGTGCCCACCGCTGCCAACGCCGGGTACTACGCCCGCATCGTTCGTGAGCAGGCCGTGCTGCGCCGGCTCGTCGAGGCGGGGACCCGCATCGTCCAGCTCGGGTACGCCACCGAGGGCGGCGACGTCGACGACCTCGTCAACTCGGCGCAGGCCGAGGTCTACGCCGTCACCGAGCGCCGGACGAGCGAGGACTACGTCCCGCTGCGGGACACGATCAACCTCACGATGGAGGAGATCGAGCACGCCGCCAACCGCGGGGAGGGCATGGTCGGCGTGCCGACGGGCTTCGCCGACCTGGATGCCTTGACCAACGGTTTACACGGCGGTCAGATGATCATTATCGCGGCGAGACCAGCTATTGGAAAATCGACGATGGCATTGGATATCTGCCGATCGGCGTCCATAAAGCACGGCCTCACCTCCGTGGTGTTCTCCCTCGAGATGGGCCGGACCGAGCTGACGATGCGACTGCTGTCCGCCGAGGCGCAGGTGCCGCTGCAGAACATGCGCAAGGGGACCATGCGTGAGGAGGACTGGACCCGGATGGCGACGGCCATGAGCCGGGTCTCCGAGGCCCCGCTGTTCATCGACGACAGCCCGAACATGTCGCTCATGGAGATCCGCGCGAAGTGCCGGCGCCTCAAGCAGCGCCACGACCTCCGCCTCGTCGTCGTCGACTACCTCCAGCTCATGAGCTCGGGCAAGCGGGTGGAGTCGCGCCAGCAGGAGGTCTCCGAGTTCTCCCGGGCGCTGAAGCTCCTGGCCAAGGAGATCGAGGTGCCGGTCATCGCGGTCGCCCAGCTCAACCGTGGTCCGGAGCAGCGCACGGACAAGAAGCCGATGATGAGCGACCTACGAGAGAGTGGTTCGCTCGAGCAGGACGCCGACGTCGTCATGCTTCTGCACCGCGAGGACGCGTACGAGAAGGAGTCCCCGCGCGCGGGCGAGGCGGACATCATCGTGGCCAAGCACCGCAACGGACCGACCGACACCGTGGTGGTGGCCTTCCAGGGCCACTACTCGCGGTTCGTCGACATGGCGCGGTAGCTCCGGGAGGCAGCTGCGGCCCGGGACGCGGACGTCGCCGGGGTGCCCTACCGTCGCCCTATGAAGACCCGCACCCTCGGCCCGTTCGACGTCTCCGCCATCGGCCTCGGCTGCATGCCGATGTCCATGAACAACGACCACGAGTACCCCAGCCGGGAGGAGTCGGTCGCCACCATCCACGCCGCCCTCGACGCCGGCGTCACCCTTCTCGACACCGCCGACATCTACGCACCGAGCTGGGACACGTTCGGCCACAACGAGGAGCTCGTCGCCGCGGCGCTGCACGCCTACGGCACGCTGCCGGACGGACTCGTCGTCGCCACCAAGGGCGGCATCACGCGCGGGCCCGGGGACACGTGGGGGCGGGACGGGTCGATGTCCTACCTGCGTAGCGCGGTCGAGGGCTCGCTGCGTCGTCTCGGGCGGGACGTGATCGACCTCTACCAGTGGCACCGGCCCGACCGGTCGATGGACTACGCCGAGGTGGTCGGCAACTTCGCAGCGCTCGTGCAGGAGGGAAAGGTGCGCTGCGTCGGGATCTCCAACGCGAACGTCGAGGAGATCCGCATCGCGCAGGACGTCCTGGGCCCGGGTGGTCTCGTGAGCGTGCAGAACGAGTTCTCCCCCCGATACCGCAAGTCCGAGGGGGAGCTGCGGTACTGCGCCGAGCAGGGGATCGCCTTCCTGCCGTGGAGCCCCCTGGGTGGCACCGGTGGCGGGGGCCGTTCGGTAGGGACCGAGTTCTCCGTCTTCGCCGACATCGCCGCCGACCACGGGGTCAGCCCGCAGCAGGTGGTGCTGGCGTGGGAGCTCGCGCTGAGCGACCGGGTCATCCCGATCCCGGGCGCCCGACGGGCCGCGTCCATCGTCGACTCCGCCGCCGCGGCCGACCTCGTCCTGACCGAGGATGAGCTGGCCCGCTGCAGCGCCGCGGGTCAGGTGGGCTAGGCCCAGAGATCGTCGCCACGCGGCACGGCGCCGCGCCACCCGCCACGACACCGCGCCTCCGGCACCGCCCGACGCCGTACTCGGGCGCCTCTCGCGCACGTGCTGGTGAGCTGGCCCTGCCCCGACCGAGGGCCAGGCCGTGACAGGCTTGTGCCGACCTTCCCCGCCGACCACCGGGAGACCGACGTGAGCACCACCCCCGACCCCGCCGAGCTCCTCGCCCTGTGCGAGGACCTCGCCCGCACCGCGGGGGAGCACGCCCGGGCCCGGACCGCCGACCACGGCGGCGTCGCCCGCACGAAGTCCTCCGCCGTCGACGTCGTCACCGCCGTGGACGAGGAGGTCGAGGCTCTCCTGCGCGCGCGCCTGGCCGAGCTCCGGCCCGACGACGGCGTCCTGGGCGAGGAGGAGGGGTCGGTCGCGGGCACGTCCGGGCTGACCTGGGTGGTCGACCCCATCGACGGGACGGTGAACTTCCTCTACGGCATCCCGTCCTACTCGATCTCCGTCGCCGTGGTCTCCGGCAGCGCCGACCCGCTGACGTGGACGGCCGAGGCCGGGTGCGTCCACGCCGTCGCGCTGGGCACCACCTGGACCGCGGCGCGGGGCCTCGGGGCGTGGCGCGACGGCGAGCCGCTCGGCCCACGTCCCGCCCCGCCGTTGGCGCGGGCGCTGGTCGGCACCGGCTTCGGCTACACGGTCGAGGAGCGGACCCTCGAGGGGGCGCTCGTGGCGCAGATCCTCCCCCAGGTGCGCGACATCCGCCGGCTCGGCTCGGCCGCGATCGACCTGTGCCTCGTGGCGGACGGCCGGCTCGACGCCTACTACGAGATCGGCCTCAACCCGTGGGACATGGCGGCCGGCTCGCTCGTGGTCAGCGAGGCGGGCGGTGCGGTGCAGGGGCTCACCGGTGGGCCGGCCTCGCCCGCGATGACCATCGCCGGCGGGCACGGCCTGGTCGAGGAGCTGGCCGCCGCCCTGCGCGCCGCGGGCGCCTGACCTTCGTCGCGCTCCCGTCGCACCGGTCCCCCGACGCCGATACTCCGGGCGCAAGGCCGTGCCGCACCTGGCTGGCACATTCCTGCCATGGCAGGAAGTGCAGGGGCTGGACGGCCGGAGACCGCTATCCCGGACGGTAATTTTGCCGATACAGCAATCGTCCTGCAGTGGCAGGACGACCGGTGATCAGCAGGGGGACCCGTCATGAGCGCTACGACCCAGTGGGTGCGACCGCACACCGCCGTCGTCGGCCCGGCGCGCGACGCTGTGGACCTGCTCGCCCCCGGCGCACCGGCCGACGTCCTGCACCTGCGTGACCGCGGGGCTCTCGCCCACCGCCAGGTCCGCTCCACCCTGGTGCGCGAGATCCTGCGCTCGGCCACCCCCGCCTGGGCTGACCGGCTCTTCCCCGGAACCGACGGCGCCTCGCTCGGAACCGGTGCGGCCGGGGTCCTGTGGGCGCTCGCCGAGATCGGCGTCGACGTCCCCGAGCGGCTGGTCGACTGGCTGGTCGCCCGGGCGGACGAGCTCACCGGGCCGGGCCTGTTCGACGGCGCGAGCGGAGCCGCCCTGGCGCTGGACCGTCTCGGCCGCCACGACGACGCCGCCCGGCTGTGGCGGCGGGTGGACGAGGCGCCGCTGGGCCGTCTCGACGTCTCCGTGAGCAGCGGGCTCGCCGGTCTGGGTCTGGCGCTCCTCGAGCGCGCCCCGATCGGCGACGAGGACGCCCTCATGGCGCGGCTGACCCAGATCGCCGGCGAGCTCATCGTGCGGCTCGGTGCGTGCGAGCACGGCAGCGGGCTCCTCGAGGGCGGGGCCGGTGCGGCCCTCTTCCTCATCCACCTGTACGAGATCACCGAGGACGAGTCGCTCCTCGGCCCGGCCGAGGCCGCCCTCCTGCAGGACCTCGGCAAGCTCGGCTGGGCGCCCCTGAGCGGGGACGGCGCGGCGCCGCTGTGGTGGCAGCAGCCCACCCTCGGTCAGGGCAGCGCCGGGCTGGCGATGGTCATCCGTGAGGCGATGGCCCACCTGGACGACCGTTGGCTGGGTGACGCCGCGGAGTGGATCGCCACGGCTGCCGAGTGCTACAGCCCCGAGGAGGCCGGGCTCGACGGCGGCGCCGCGGGCGTGGCGATGGCGCTGTGGCACCTGCGCCGCACCCCCTGGGACACCCCCGTCCAGCGCCGCGCCGTCATGGGGCCGCACCTCGGGCGCCTGGGACTGCTCGGTGGGAAGGTCGACGTCCGTCGGACCGGTGCCGGCCTGCGCTCCGGTGCGGCCGGGACGCTGCTGGCCCTCGAGGCCCTCATGGGCGCAGGTGACGGGCGGATCTTCCTCTTCTCCTGAGGGTTGCCGCTGCCGGGTCACCCGGCGTCGAAACGCTCCTCGCCCTCGGCGTCGGGGTCGTCCTGCGGCGCCTGGCCGGGGACGGCGTCGGGTGCGCCCGACGCGGCCGCCTGTGCCGCCTCGGCCCGTTGCGCCTCGGTCTGGACCGGACCCGTGTCCATCTCGGCGGCCGGGTCCGTGCCTCCGGCACTCGTGGTGTCGGCCATGTCGATCGCCTCCTCCTGGGCCGGCGGGCCTCGCCGCCCTCACCCGACCGTAGCCAGGCGCTCGTCGGCACGCACCCGGAAGAGGGGGAGGCCGTCAGCCGCCGAAGATGTCGCCCAGCCCGCTCCCGCCCTTGTTCTCGTGGCCGCCCTGCGTCACGGACTCGCTCGGCTGGACGACGACGTAGCCCTGCCCGCCGAACGCCATCTGGAACGTCTCCCCGGTCCCGCCGCGGACCATCGACCGCAGCCCGCCGGTGTCGACGCGGATGTCCATGCTGACACCCGCGGTCCACAGCACCACCGCCTGGGCGTCGGCGAACGTCGGCGCGCTCGCGACGTCGAGGGCGACGGGCTCACCCTTGGTGGTCACGGCGACGTACCCCGTCCCGCGCAGGGTGACGTTGTACAGCCCGCCGGTCATCGCGGCCCCGCGCGCCTGGATGCGCTGGATGTCCCAGTCGATCGAGGCCGAGAACGCCAGGACGTTGCTGCCGTTGACGGAGATCATGTCGTTCTCGAGGTACATCACCTGCACCTCGGCGGCACGGTCGGCCACGAAGAGCTCGCCCTGGCCGGTGCACTGCATCATGGCCACGCCCTCGCCGGTGACGGCGGACTTGAACATCTTGCCCAGACCGCCCGAGCCCTTGTTCTCGAAGCGCACGTCCCCCTGGTAGGCCACCATCGACCCGCTCCTGGCCCACACCGGGCCGAAACCCATCTGGATCTTCAGGAGCTTCTTGTTCTGCAGCGAGAACGGGTCCTGCGAGGAGTTCTCGCGGTGCTCCGTGAACAGTGGACCGTGGATGGGCATGGTGCCTCCCTCGTGGGTCGGCCGGTTCGACCGGTTCGCTGGAACTCTAACGACGGCCGCGACCGCTGCGTAGGCTTTCGACCGTCAGCGTGACGATGGAGGTCGACGATGGGTTTCCTCGACAAGGCCAAGGCTGCGGCCAACGACCTCGCCGCCAAGGCGGACACCGCCCTGAGCGGCGCGGGCATGGCCGGACCCGGATCGGGTGACGCGGAGAGGTACTTCCGCGACCTGGGCGTCCTCGCGTACCTCGAGTGGAGCGGACGTCCCGCACCCTCGGGCGACCGCGAGCGCATCATGGCTGTCCTGCGCGAGATGGACGCGCGGGGCACGATCCGCTCGTACGCCCTCCACACGGCGCCGCCACCGGCCCCTGGGATGGTGCCGCCCGGAGCCGGTCACGGACCGGCGACGCCGCCGCCTCCCGCAGGCGGAGCTCCGGTGGGTGGAGCTCCGGCGGGTGGCGGACCCGCGAGCGGTGGTCCGGCAGGCTACGGGCCCGGTGGCGGCCCCGCCGCGCCACCTCCGCAGGCACCGCAGCCGCCGGCAGCGCCGCCGCCCCCACCGTCGTGGATGAAGGACGGCGGCACCGCCTGACCTCCGGCGTGGCTCCGCCGATCGCCGTTGCCCCGGTGTGATCGTGGGGGTGACCGCTCGTCGTGCGGGGCCGATGTCAGTGCCTCGTGGGACGGTCGGGGAACCACGAGGTAGGGAGCGGGACATGGCCGTCATGACCGTGCTGGAGATCGACGACGTCGGGCTCGCGCCGGAGCTCTTGGTCCCCGAGTCCGCCGAGGTCGGTGCCCACGCCGGCAGGGACCTCGGCGACCCTGCCGGGCCGGACGGCGCCGTCCGTGAAGGGGCCGAGGTCGACGCCTACGCCGACTGCCCCCGGGTGTGGTGCTCGTTCGCCGGCGGACCGGCGAGCGTGCTCGACGGCTTCTGCGAGTGCTGCGGCGCCTGCGACCACGACTGCCTCTGACCGGAGGTCAGGGCGCGGGGACCAGCGGGACACCGGCCGCCCGCCACTCCAGGACACCGTCGCTGACGCGTCGCGCACTCCGGCCGTGGGCGGCGAGCACACGGACGGCCTCGTGGGCGAGCGCGCAGTAGTCGCCGCGGCAGTAGGCGACGACCTCACGGTCGGCGGGCAGCTCGTCGAGCCGCTCCGCGAGCTCCTCGAGGGGGATGTGCACGGCGCCGGGAAGGTGGCCGGCGGCGAACTCGGCGGCCGGCCGGACGTCGAGGACGACGACGCCCGGGTCGCGGTCCGTGCGCAGGAGGTCGGCCACCTCGACGACGCCGACGTCCCCGCCCACGTACCGTCGCCGCGCGCTCTCCGTCCCCGGCCGGCGTCGTCGTGCGACGCGGCGCAGGCCGGCGAGCAGGACGGCGACGTCGTCGCCGGCGAGGGAGTACCAGATCCGGGTGCCGTCGCGCCGTGTGGTCACCAGGCCGGCGCCGTGGAGGCGCTGGAGGTGGGCCGAGCAGGTGGACAGTCCCAGGCCCGCGGCCCGGGCGAGGTCCTCGACCGTTCGCGGTCCCTGGGTGAGGAGGTCGAGGAGCTCCAGGCGGGCGGGACTGCCCAGGGCCTTGCCCACCGCGGCGAACTCCTCGAGCAGCGCGGTCTTCGCGTCGCGGTCAGCCATCGGTGCCGTGCGTCTCGTACATCCGCATGGCGACGATGATGCCGGACACCGCGGTGAGCGCGGCGACCACCCAGACAGCTGCGCGCACCCCCAGGAGGTCGGCCACCACTCCGGCGAGCAGCGCCCCGACGGCGAAACCCAGGTCGCGCCAGAGGCGGTAGACCCCGACGGCGCGTGCCCGCCACGCCGGGTGCGCGACGTCACCGACCGCGGCCAGGAGGGTCGGGTAGACCATGGCCGTCCCCGCTCCGAGGAGAACCGCCCCCACCGCCCATTCGGCGAAGCTGGTGCCGAGGGCGACCAGCGCCAGGGCCACCGCCTGGACGACCATGCCGCCGACGACGAACGGCTTGCGGCCGCGCCGGTCGGACCAGGCGCCCGTCACGAGCTGCCCGAGACCCCAGACGGCCGGGTAGAGCGCCGCGAGGACGCCGATCTGGCTCACGGAGAGCCCGGCGCCCGCGAAGAGGACCGGGAAGAGACCCCAGGCCAGGCCGTCGTTGAGGTTGTTCACGAGGCCGGCCTGGCTGGCGGCGGACAGGGCGGGCTCACGGAAGGAGGTGCGGGCGAAGACCTCGCCGTCGGTGAGATCGCGGTGGTCACCGCCGCGAGGGCTCTCGCGGCCGGGGCGCTCGTCGTGCCCAGGCTCACCGCGACGGGCGGCCGGGGCGTGGCCCGCCGCCTCGAGGTGGGCGTGGCCGCGCGTCTCGCGCACCGCCAGGGTGGACAGGCCCAGGCCCAGGGCCGCGAAGGCCACCCCCAGGAGGAAGGGGGCGGGCCGCAGCCCGGCCGTCTCGGCGAGGTAGCCGGTGGCCAGCGCGGTGGCGGCGACGGCCACGTACCCGGCGGCCTCGTTCAGCCCCATCGCGGTGCCCCGCCTCGACGGGCCGACCAGATCGATCTTCATGATCACGGTGGTGGACCAGGTCAGGCCCTGGCTGATCCCGAGCAGGACGTTCGCCACGACGATCCACGTCCACGTCGGTGCACCGATGAGGAGCAGCGGGACCGGGACCGCGACCAGCCACCCGGCCACGAGGACCGGCTTGCGGCCGTACCGGTCGGACAGGGTGCCGGCGAGGTAGTTCGTCGCGGCCTTGGCCAGCCCGAAGGCCAGGATGTAGGTGAGGGTGGCGGTGTAGGCCTGCAGGCCGAACTCGGCCTCGGCCAGGAGCGGCAGCACGGTGCGCTCCTGACCGAGCATGCCGCCGACGAGGGCGTTCACGGCGACGAGCAGGGCGAACTGCGCCGCGTTGGCGCGCAGACCCAGCGTGGTGCCGGCGACGGGCGGCCGGCCGGCGCGGGTGAGGGGGCCCAAGCGATCCTCCGGGGTCGTGGAGGACCGCTGCAGTCCTCAACTGTTCCACATAATAATGGAAGACCTGCGGGACCCACGCCGTAGCCGGGGGCCTGGCGTCGTCGCCGGCGAGTCCCACGTCGTCGCCGGGTGCGGTCCTACGTCGTCGCCGGGTGCGGTCCTACGTCGCAGTCCCGACCACCCGTCCCGCGGGCAACTTATGATCCCGGTGTGACCGGCCACCCTGCTCCCGGACCCCGCGCCACCCGCGACGACCTCCTGCTCGAGGAGGACGCCCCGGCGCGCTACGACCACCGCTGGACGTTCGCCGCGATGCTGGCCTCGTCGCTCCTCAGCCTCGTCGCGTCGTTCGTCCTCTCGGTCGACGCGGTCCGGCTGGCCGCGAACCCCGACGTCGTCCTCGGCTGCAACATCAACGAGGCGATCTCCTGCGGCAAGGTGGCCCAGGCCTGGCAGGCCAGCCTGCTCGGCTTCCCCAACGCCTTCCTCGGCCTCATCACCGAACCCGTGGTCATCACCATCGCCGTGGCCGGCCTGGCCCGGGTCCGCTTCCCCCGCTGGTTCATGGTGGCGGCGCAGGTCGTCTACCTCATCGGCCTGGTCTTCGCGTACTGGCTCTTCGTCCAGTCCTACTTCGTCATCGACGCCCTGTGCCCCTGGTGCCTGGTCGTGACCGCCTCGACGACGACGGTCTTCACGAGCCTGCTGCGCTACAACATCCGCGAGAACAGCTTCCGGCTGTCACCCCGGCTCCACGAGCGACTCACCTCGTGGATCCGGATCGGGCTCGACTACGCCCTCGTCGCCGCCTGGTTCACGTTCCTCGCCGCGGCGATCGTCCTGAAGTACCAGCACGTCTTCTTCGGCTGACACCTCCGACGACGCGCCCATGCTCAGCCGAGGGCGGCCAGTCGCGGCAGCAGGGCAGCGACGTCCTCCAGGACGTCCTGACGGACGACGTATCGCGTGATGCCCCAGCGGTGCCGGTGCGCCGCGACGGCGGCGACGATCTCCTCCTCGGTCCCGGCGAGGACGAACGGCACCGCCAGGAGCTGCTCCGTCGTGAGCCCGAGCTCGGCACCCAACGGTGCGAGGCCGGCCTCGACGTCGTCCGTGACCTGGACGACCTGCACGAGGGCCTCGAGCTCCGGCGGACGAGTCCGCTCGGCGGCCCCGTCGGCGACGGCCGCCACCTGGTCGTCCAGGACGGCGGTGGTCCACCGGACATCGTGGCTGTACCCGTCGGCACGGGTGCGGCCGAGCCCCGACAGGCCCACGACGTCGGCGTGCGCGCCGGCCCAGCGCAGGAGGGTCGAGTTGGCCGTCCCGACGGTGAGCGGCACCGGGTCGGCGACCGGCCGGGGCCGCTCGAGGACCCCACGCAGCCGGACGTCGGGGCCGTCGACGTCGACCGTCCCGCCGGCCAGCAGGGTCTGCACCGCCTCCGCGACGGCGATGCACCGGCGCACGCGTGCCGCCACGCCGGGACGCTCGCGCCCCACCGCCAGCCACTCCGCCGGGGTGTGCCCCGCCCCGAGCCCGAGGAGCGAGCGCCCGGAGGAGACGACGTCGAGCGTCGCGGCGTCCGCCGCGAGGAGCATCGGGTCGCGAACGCCGGCGTTGGCCACGTACGGTCCCACGCGCAGCCGTGAGGTCACCGCGGCGGCCGCGGCGAGCACGACGAAGGGTGAGGCCGTCGCTCCGGGATGGTCGGCGGCGAGGAGCGCGTCGAAGCCCGCCTCCTCCGCCCGGCGGGCGAGCGAGAGCCAGGAGGCGGCGTCACGCGGACCGCCCTGCACCGAGACCGTGACCACGAGACCTCCTCAGCCGCGGGCGGTCGGGACCGGGTCGTGCCCGCCCGCCGCTCCCGAGGGCGGGGTCGGGCCCGCCGGGGACGGCGCCGCCCGCTCGTGGGAACGCTTCGCGCTCGACGCGAGGGCGGGTGCCGCCTCGTCGTAGCGGACCGCCAGCACCCCCGCCACGATGAGCACACCGCCGGCGAGCTGGACCGGGACCGGGAGCTCACCCAGGACCAGCCAGGCGATGAGCACCGCGAAGACCACCTCGGTCAGCCCGACGAACGAGGCGACCTTCGACCCGAGCCGGCGGGCCGCCCCGATGCCGGCGGCGTACGCGAGGGCAGCCGCCACCACCGACAGGAGCGCGACCGGCACGAACCAGGGGACCTCCCGGTGTGCCAGGACCACGTCCGCCGTGGAGTACTCGACCGGCACCGCCCCCACGAGTCCCGCCACCACGAGGGTGAGGGTCGCGACCACCAGCCCTCCCGTGGCCATCACCAGGGGCGGCAGGCCCGTCGAGTCGTCCGCCGAGAGCACGAAGAAGGCCGCGAGCCCGACGGCGGCCCCGAGCGCCCACAGCGCCCCGCCGAGGTCGACCCGGACACCGGCAGCCACGTCCAGGACGAGCACCAGGCCGGCCACCGCCAGCGCGATCCCGGCCAGCGTCCACCGCCGCGGCCGCCGACCGTGCCGCAGCCAGAGCCACACGACGACGAGGACGGGGCCGAGGTACTCCAGGAGCAGCGCCACCCCCACCGACAGGGTGGCGACGGCGTTGAAGTACATAAGCTGGCACCCCGCCACGGCCACGAGCCCGTAGGTGGTCACGAGCCGGGCGTTGCCGCGCAGGAGGTGCCACCGGCCGCGGAGGGAGACCAGGGCCGCCGGGGTGAGGACGAGGGCGGCGACGCCGATCCGCGCCGTGACGGCGGCGGCCGGTGACCAGCCGGCCTCCAGCAGCGACTTCGCCAGCGACCCGGACGTGCCGAACGCCGCGGCCGAGACCAGCGCGAGCCACACGCCCGTCGCCGCGCCGGTGCCCCGCGACCGCCCGTTCCCTGGCCCCATGCTGTCGAAGTGTGCCACCGGGCCGGGCGGGCGGGCAGCCCGGCGCCACGGGCGCCGGGCCGCCTGCCGTGCGCGCGGGGCGGGACAGTGCTTGCCTGGGCCCAGGGAGGACGCCGATGACGCAGCAGGTCGCCAGGACGCCCGGCCGCCGACCGTCGAAGCGGTTCATGGTGGGCAAGGCGCTGCGCGAGTTCTTCGCCGACGACGGCTGGGACCGCTCCGCCGCGATGACGTTCTTCGCGGTGCTCTCCGTCCCGCCGATCGCCGTCGCCCTCGTCTCGGTCCTCGCGCTGGTGGGCCAGGGCGAGGAGAGCACCGCTGCCGTGCTGGAGATCCTCGTCCAGGTGGCGCCCGACGCCGAGGGGGTCGAGGCCCTCAGCGCCCCGGTCCTCGCGGTGCTGCGGCAGCCCTCCGCCGGGTTCACCTTCGTCCTGGGCCTCGCCACCGGTCTGTGGATGGCGGCGGGCTACGTCGGCGCGTTCGGCCGGGCGATGAACGTCGTCTACGGGGTCACCGAGGGCCGGCCGCTGTGGCGGCTGCAGGCGTGGCACCTGCTCACCACCGTGGTGCTGGTGGCGTTCTCCGGCCTGGTGACGCTCATGCTCGTCGTCTCCGGCCCGGTCGCCGAAGCGGTGGGCCGGGTCCTCGGGCTGCGCGGGGCCACCGTCACGCTGTGGCAGGTGGCCCGGTGGCCCGTGCTGCTCCTGGCGACCGCGGGCGTGGTCGCGGTGCTCTACTTCGCCACCCCGAACGTGCGCCACCCCCGGTTCCGGCTCGTCTCGCACGGGTCGGTCCTCGCCCTGGCCCTGGCCGGGGTGGCCTCGCTGCTGTTCCGGCTCTACCTCTCGACCTTCGGGCGTCTGGACCTGACGTACGGCTCGGCGCTCGCGGGCGTCGTCGCGTTCTTCCTGTGGCTGTGGATCATCAACATGGCGCTGCTGCTCGGCGCCGAGGTCGACGCCGAGGTCCAGCGGGCGCGCCAGCTCGTCTCGGGGCTCCGGGCCGAGCGGAGCGTCGTGGTCGAGGTGCGCGACACCCGGGCGAGCGAGCGCAGCGAGGCCAGGCGCCTCGCCGACGAGGACCGAGCCAGGAGCCTGCGCCGCTCGCACGGCTGGCACGACGAGGAGATCTGAGGACTCACCACCCCGCCGGCAGCGGGCGGCCCTCCTCGTAGCCGGCGGCGGACTGGATGCCCACGACGGCGCGGTCGGCGAACTCCGCCAGGGACCTCGCGCCGGCGTAGGTCATCGAGCTGCGCAGCCCGGCCGTGATCTCGTCGAACAGGTCCTCCACCCCGGGGCGCTGGGGGTCCAGGTACATCCGGGAGGAGGAGATGCCCTCCTCGAACAGGGCCTTGCGGGCCCGCTCGAACGGCGCCCCGTGCCCCGCCGTCCGGGCGGCGACCGCCCGGGCCGACGCCATGCCGAAGCTCTCCTTGTACATCCGTCCGGACTCGTCGGTGTGCAGGTCGCCCGGGGACTCGTAGGTCCCGGCGAACCAGGAGCCGATCATCACCTGTGACGCTCCCGCCGCGAGGGCCAGCGCGACGTCGCGCGGGTGCCGCACCCCGCCGTCGGCCCACACGTGGGCGCCGAGCTCACGGGCGGCGTCGGAGCACTCCAGGACCGCCGAGAGCTGCGGCCGGCCCACGGCCGTCATCATCCGGGTGGTGCACATGGCGCCCGGGCCCACCCCCACCTTGACGATGTCCGCCCCCGCGGCGACGAGGTCGCGCACACCCTGGCCCGTGACGACGTTGCCGGCCACCACCGGGACGCCGGGGGAGACCGAGCGCACCGCCTCCAGGGCTCGGAACATCCGCTCCTGGTGGCCGTGGGCGGTGTCGACGACGAGGACGTCGACCCCGGCCTCGAGGAGTGCGTGGGCCTTGCCGGCCACGTCGCCGTTGATGCCGACGGCGGCACCCACCCGCAGACGCCCGGCACCGTCGAGGGCGGGGGCGTAGATGCTCGATCGCAGCGCGCCCCGCCGGGTGAGGACGCCCACGAGGCGCCCGTCGCGCGTGACCGGCGCGAGCTTGAGCCGGGCCCCGGCGAGCTCGTCGAACGCCGCCGCGAGACCGGCGTCGCCGCGGCCGTCGAGCACCGAGACGTCCAGGACCCGCGGGTCGGCGGACATCACCTGGTGGACCTGGGTGAACCGGTCGACGTCCTCCCAGTCCGTCTCCGAGACGATGCCGACGGGCCGGCCGTCGTCGTCGACGACCACGACGGCCGCGTGCGCCCGCTTGCCGATGAGCGACAGGGCGGTGTGGACGGTGTCGTGCGGGCCGACGGTCACCGGGGTCTCGACCACCGGGTGCCGGGTCTT
This sequence comes from Georgenia sp. M64, assembly GCF_038049925.1. Taxonomy (NCBI): domain Bacteria; kingdom Bacillati; phylum Actinomycetota; class Actinomycetes; order Allobogoriellales; family Allobogoriellaceae; genus Georgenia; species Georgenia sp. M64. The sequence continues at coordinate 4,133,020 of NZ_CP145809.1, read as the reverse complement.
GACCGAGGCCACGACCTTGGCGACGACGTCGGCGGGCACGTCCTGCGGCAGGATCGTGATCCCGCCGCGCCGCGCGACGGTCTCGGACATGCGCCGGCCCGCCACCGCCGTCATGTTGGCCACGACGAGCGGGACGGTCGTGCCGGTCCCGTCCTGCGGGGCGAGGTCGACGTCGAACCGTGAGCCCACCTCGGAGCGGGACGGCACGAGGAAGACGTCGGCGTAGGTCAGGTCCGTGGTGGGGGTCTGCCCCGGCAGGAAGCGCACGGAGCCATTGTCCGCCGGACGGCCCCGCGGGGGCAGGGCAGTCCGTGCGGTGGTCGGCCGGCGCGGGACCGGCCCGCCGGCCTCACCCGAGCAGCTGTGGCAGCTCCGGCGCCTCCTCGCCGAGGACGTGCTGGGCGAGGAAGCCCAGGACCACCTCGTACCAGAGCCGGGCGTGCTGGGGCGTGAGGATCCAGTGGTTCTCGTCGGGGAAGTAGAGGAAGCGGTGCGCGGTGGTGCCGTCCGGTGCCTGCGGGAGCCCGGAGGCGTGCAGGAGGTCGTACCACAGGCGCAGGCCCTCGCCGATCGGCACCCGGTAGTCCTTGTCGCCGTGGATGACGAGCACCGGGGTGGTGATGTCGGCGACGTACGTCGAGGGCGAGTGCTCCCGGCGCATCTCCGCGGTCATCTCCCGCTCCCAGTAGAAGGAGGCGTCGGTCGTGCCGGAGAACGCGTCGAGGTCCCACAGGCTCGCGTGGGTGACCACGGCCCGGAACCGGTCGGTGTGGCCGGCCACCCAGTTCGCCATGTACCCGCCGAACGAGCCGCCCATCGCGGCGGTCCTGGCGTCGTCGACCTCCGGCAGGGCCTCGGCCGCGTCGGTGGCGGCCATGAGGTCGGTGTACGGGGTGTCGCCCCACCGGCCCCACCCGCGCTCGACGAAGTCCTGGCCGTACCCGGTGGACAGTGCGGGGTCGGGCAGGAGGACGGCGTAGCCCCGCGCCACCATCAGCCAGGGGTTCCACCGCCACGACCACGAGTTCCACGACCCGAGCGGGCCGCCGTGGATCCAGAGCAGCAGCGGGGCCGGGTTCTCCGGTCCGGCGCCGTCCGGCAGCGCGAGCCACGAGCGCACCCGGGTGCCGTCCGCCGCGCGGGTCTCGACGTCGCGGAGCGTACCGGGCAGGGCCGGGCGGTCCACCGGCCCGCGCAGCGCGGTGACCGTCGCGACGCTCCCGGCGAGGTCGATCCGGACCACCTCCGGCGGGTGCGCGTAGGACGAGCGCAGGGCGTACGCGGAAAGGCCGTCCGGCGCGACGGTGACGGCGGAGAACGTCCCCTCGTCGGTGAGCCGGGTGACGGCGCCCGTGGTGGCGTCGACGTGGAAGACCGGGGCCCGGCCGTCGTCGTCGGCGACCACGAGCAGGCCCGAGCCGTCCGGCAGCCAGCAGGTCTCGCCGGGCCAGCGGTCCCAGCCGTGGGTGAGGTCGCGCGTCTCGCCGGTGACGAGGTCGAGCACGGCCAGCCACGGCCGCGGCGCCGAGGCGGGGGTGGAGCGGCGCTCGCGGACGTAGGCGAGGCGGGTGCCGTCGTCGCTGACCGCCCCGACGGCGAACTCCTCGTCCTCGTCGGCGGCGAGCAGGGTGGTCCGCTCGCCGGTGGCGACGTCGATGCGGACGACGCTCTGGCGGCGGGAGGCGCCGCCCTCGGGCTCGGTCACCTCGGTGACGACGAACGTGCCGTTCGGCGCGAGGACGTGACGGGTCTCGACGAGGGTGACCCCGGCGTCGGGGGTGAGGTCGCGCAGCTCCAGGGCGGGCTCGTCCAGCGGGTCGGCGGCGGCCGGGGGGCCCGCGCGGTGCTTGGCCGGTCCGGCGGGCTCGGGGGAGGTGCCGGCCGGCTCGGCGGCGTAGAGCCTCGGCGCGGCCGGCCCGAGGTCGTGGTCCCAGTACCGCACCGGGTAGTCGGCGTGCAGGATGGCCGAGACCTTCTTCTCCTTGCGGGCCTTGCGCCGCTCCTTCTCGTCGGCGAGGTCCGTGGAGCGGGGCAGCGCGGAGCCCTGGACGAGCACCGCGTGCCCCGTGCGCGGCGTCGCGACGGACTCGACCCCGCCGGGGTGGGTGGCGACGACCCGCGGCTCGCCGCCGCCGGCGGGCAGGAGGTGGAGCTCGGCAACGGCGTCGTCGTCCTCGCCCCGGCGGGCGACGAAGAGCAGGTCGCCGTCGGGGGTGAAGGCGGGGGACGACTCGCCCTTGGCGCCGCGCGTGAGACGGCGGGCCGCCCGGGCGCCGGTCGGGTCGATGTCCCACAGCGACCCCACCCAGGCGGTGGCGTCCTTGTCGAGCGTCTGGACGCCGACGACGAGGCGCTCGCCGTCCGCCGAGAGGGCCAGACCGCCCAGCCGGGGCAGGGCGAGGTAGTGGTCGAGGTCGGCGAACGGGGTCGCGTCGGTGCCGGCGGAGTCGCTCATGCCGGGTATCCCACCACTCGCGGCCCCCTGGGCGCGACCGCACAATGGGACGGAACCGCACCGACCGAAGGAGATCCCGTGTCCCGCCGCCGTTCCGCCACCGCAGTCCTCGCCCTGGCCGCCGCCCTCGCCCTGACCGGGTGCTCCGAGGAGGAGACCCCCGAGCTCGAGGAGGTCGGGGACACCGTCTCCGCCGCCGCCGGTGACCTCGGTGACGCCGCCCGCCAGGCCGCCGACGAGGCGGGCGCGGCGCTCGACGACGCCCAGGCGGCCCTGGAGGACCTCGCCCCCGACGCCCGCGCCGAGGTCGAGGAGGCCGTCACCTCCGCCGGCTCGGCGATCGAGGACGCCCAGGCGGCCCTCGAGAACGCCGACGACGCCGAGGCCGTCCAGGCCGCGGAGGACTCCCTCGCCGAGGCGGGCGACCAGGTCTCCGCCGCCGCCGAGGACGCCGAGCCGGAGGTCCGGGCCGTGCTGGAGTCCCTCGGGGACCGGATCGCCGACCTCACCGACGAGCTCGAGGCCGCCGCGCAGTAGCGGCACGCCGGGAGGGCCGGTGGGCCACGGTCCGACCGGGCCGCCGGCCCCGCTCGTCCGAGCCGGGCCCCCCGTGGCGCACGCCACAGGGAGGGGCGGGCGTTGGTCCCGCAGCGGACGGGCGGCGGGTCCCTAGCGTCGGGAGGGATCCCAGCCGCCTCCCCGGGAGGACCCGTGTCCTACGTCGAGCCCGCCGCCGTCGTCGACGCCATGGTCGCCCTCGGGGCCAAGAAGGCTCACCTCGACCGGCGCACCCTCGTGCTGCGCGGCGCCCTGTGGGGGCGATGTTCCTCGGCGCGGCGACGACCCTGGCGCTGACCGCGGCGGTGCAGACCGGCGCGCCCGTCCTCGGGGCGCTGCTCTTCCCGGTCGGCTTCGTCATCGTCCTGCTCCTCGGCCTCGAGATGGTCACCGGGTCCTTCGCCGTCGTCCCGCTGGCCGTGCGCGAGGGCCGGGTCCGGACGCGGGAGATGCTCCGTGCCTTCTGGTGGGTGGTCGTCGGGCACACCCTCGGCGGGGGTCTCTACGCGCTGCTCTTCGCGGCCGTCGTCACCGAGATGTGGACGACGGCGGACGCCCCGGTCGCCCGCGCCCTCGTCGATCTCGCCGTCCACAAGACCCTCGACCACCAGGCGCTCGGTGGCGCCGGTCTCGTGCTCGTGGCCGTCAAGGCGGTGCTCTGCAACTGGCTGGTGGGGACCGGCGTCGTCATGGGTCTGACTCGACCAGCACCGGCGGGAAGATCGCGGCGATGTGGCTGCCGGTGATGACGTTCTTCGCCCTCGGTTTCGAGCACGGGGTCGTCAACCTCTTCGTCATCCCCGCCGGGATGCTTCTGGGCGCCCCGGTCGGGGTCGGCGACTGGTGGCTGTGGAACCAGCTGCCGGTCCTCGCCGGCAACTTCCTCGGGGCGCTGACCCTCGTCGCGATGGCGATGTCCCTCGCGCACCCGAGGGGTCCGGCCCACACGTCGCCGGATGGCGAGCCGGCCGGACAGCCCGTCACGGCGGCGCCTGCCCGCCCCTGACCTTCAGCGGTGAGACGTCAGAGCTCGACACGCTCGACGAGCTGCGGCCCGTTGTTGGCGACGTTGCCCACCGCCCGACCCACCGGCCGCGGCTCGAGCACCGGCTCGGGCATCGCCTCGATCATCGCGCGCACCTCCGAGACCTTCGTCAGCCGCGGGTCGAGCCAGTCGCCGGCCATCGCCGGTGGCACCACGACCGGGGTGCGGTCGTGGATGTGTCCCAGCGCGTCACCGGCGCGCGTGGTGAGGATCGTGAACGTCCACCACCACCGCGCGGGGTCGTCCGCGTCCATCGAGGGGTCCGGCCACAGCTCGTACAGACCGGCGAAGCCGAGCACGCCGTCGCCGTGGAGGAAGTACGGCTGCTTGCCGCCCGAGGGCAGCTTCTCCCACTCGTAGTACCCGTCCGCGGGGACCAGGCAGCGGCGTCGGGCGGCCGCGGCCTTGAAGGCCGGCTTCTCGGTCACCGACTCCGAGCGGGCGTTGATGAGCCGGGAGCCGATCGAGGCGTCCTTCGCCCACGAGGGGACCAGCCCCCAGCGGACGGTGCGCAGCTGACGAGCGGGACGTTCCTCGGGCTCCTCGCGCGGTGCCCGCTCGAGCACCACCCGGACGTCGTCGGTCGGTGCGACGTTCCACGACGGCGCCGGCTCGTCCCCGACGACGTCCTCGATCCCGAAGGCACCCACGAGGTCGGCGTCCCGACGGGCGTTGGCGTAGCGACCGCACATACCGACCAGTGTGCCTCGGTGAGAGGATGGGAGCAGCCGCACCCCCCGACGAGAGGCCAGACGCCATGACCCTGCCCCGTGACGACGACCCGAAGTTCGCCGACTACGCCCACCCGGAGCGGCTCGTGAGCACCACGTGGCTCGCCGAGCACCTCGGCGAGCCGGGCCTCGTCGTCGTCGAGAGCGACGAGGACGTCCTGCTCTACGAGACCGGGCACATCCCCGGTGCGGTCAAGGTCGACTGGCACCTCGACCTCAACGACCCCGTCACCCGGGACTACGTCGACGGCGCCGGGTTCGCCCGGCTCATGTCCGCCAAGGGGATCGGTCGCGACACCACGGTCGTCATCTACGGCGACAAGAACAACTGGTGGGCCGCGTACGCGCTGTGGGTCTTCACGCTGTTCGGCCACCCGGACGTGCGCCTGCTCGACGGCGGCCGCGCCAAGTGGGAGGCGGAGGGCCGGGAGATGACCACCGCGAGGCCGTCGCCGGCAGCGGCGGACTACCCGGTCGTCGAGCGCGAGGACGCACCCGTGCGGGCGTTCAAGGACGACGTCGTGGCCTTCCTCGGCGGTCAGCTCGTGGACGTGCGCTCGCTGCCGGAGTACACCGGCGAGCGCACCCACATGCCGGACTACCCCGAGGAGGGGGCGCTGCGCGGCGGCCACATCCCCGGCGCGCAGTCCGTGCCGTGGGCGCGGGCCGCGAACGAGGACGGGACGTTCCGCTCGCGCGACGAGCTCGCCTCGATCTACGTCGACGAGAAGGGCCTCGACGCAGCCGAGCCGGTCATCACCTACTGCCGCATCGGGGAGCGGTCGAGCCACACGTGGTTCGTCCTGCAGCAGCTCCTCGGCTTCCCGGACGTGCGCAACTACGACGGCTCGTGGACCGAGTGGGGCAACGCCGTGCGGGTGCCCATCGCCCGCGGCGAGGAGCCGGGTGAGGTGACGCGGTGACGACCACCGACCTGCCCGAGGGCCTGGCCGGGATCGCGGAGGACTTCACCGCGATGCCCGTCCCCGAGCGGCTCCAGCTGCTGCTGGAGTTCAGCCAGGGGCTGCCCGACCTGCCGGAGCGCTACGCGGAGCACCCCGAGCTCCTCGAGCCGGTCCCGGAGTGCCAGTCGCCGATCTTCCTGCTCACCGAGGTCGAGGGCGCGGGCGGGGACGCCGTGGTCCGGCTGTACTTCTCCGCCCCGCGCGAGGCGCCCACCACCCGCGGCTTCGCGGGCATCCTCCACGAGGGCCTCGACGGCCGGACGGCGCAGGAGATCCTCGACGTGCCCGCCGACTTCACCGGCCGGCTCGGCCTCGCCGAGGTCGTCAGCCCGCTGCGCCTGCGGGGCATGGCGGGGATGCTCGGGCGCATCAAGCGCCAGGTGAAGGAGAAGGCCGGGATCTGACCCGCCGTCCGGCCGCGAGGCGCGAGGCGCGGTGGCCCGGCCGCGCTGCGCCCGGCTGCACCGGGTCGCGCCGCGCCGGGTTCTCGCCACGGCCAGGCAGGGCCAAGGCCAGGCAAGCTCAGCCACGGCCGGGCAGGGCAGTGAGGCCAGGCAGAGCCGGCGCCATGTCTGTGGCGCTCGTCGGGGAGACGTCGCCGGGGATGAGCCGCCGGATGTGACCCGATCCGTCACTTCCTCCCCGTTGGAGCGGCGGATGCCGGCTCGCGAGAGGTTCTGTGCGCGCGAACGGGCGGCACCCCTGAGGGTGCCGCCCGTCCCGTGCCGTCCCGTGCCGTCCCGTGCCGTGCCGTGCCCGGCGTGCCGTGCCCGGCGTGCCGAGCCTGGTGTGCCGTGCCCGGCGGTGTGGATACCTGCCGTGCCGTGCCTGGCGTGTGACTACCGGTTCATCAGCTCCGGTGACCCGGGCCGCGACCGCCCCGGCCCATCATCTGCCGGTCCTGCATGCCCGTGCCGTCCTGCGTGCACAGGGCGGGTGTCTCGCCGGCAGCCGCCGCCTCGAACGCGGCGAGGTGGTTCTCCGAACCCGCCAGCAGGTTCGAGTACACCCGGTCCAGCATCGCGTTGTCGGTGGCGTCGATGAGGCCCTGGAGGTCCTCGACGTCGACCCTCTCGAGCTCGACGCCGACCTCGTACGCGGCCTGCACCGACTCCGAGCCGTCGGCCAGCCAGCCGTCGTAGAGGTCCTGGATCGCGTCGTCGACGTACACGCCCGGCTCACCCGTGCTGGGGTCGTCGATCCCGTACCGCTCGAGGACGTTGCCGATCGCGTCGAAGTGACGCTGCTCGCTCGTCGCGATGCGGGTGAAGATCTCCGTCTCCGGGTACAGCTCGGCGAACGCCTGGTAGAGGTCGCGTGCCATCGCCTCCTCCTCGCGGGTGAAGACCAGGCCGGCCACCTCCTCGTCGGTGAGGTCCACCGTCACCGCCGCGACCGGGTCGCCGCTGCGGTTGGGGCCGCCGGACCAGCCGTCACCGGGGCCCGCCGGTCGTGCCGTCGCGACGCCCGCCGTCCCCACGGCGACGGCGACGACGGCCAGTGCCACAGCACCCGTCCTCATGATCCTCATCGTGCTCACCTCTCCCGGGGCTCGATGCCCCCTCGGTCTTGAGAACAAGTCCACCGCCCGCGCGTGAGGGCCTCGGCGTCGCCCGTGTGAAGCCTTCGTGAAGCGGCGCCGCCGAGGACCCGTCACGGACAGCGGCGGGCCGGGAGCGGGCCGGGTCCAGGGCCCGCCTCCCGAGCCGGGCCCTGCGGCCCTGGTGTGACGGAGGAACAGGGGCGTGGAATATCTCCGGGACCCTCCCTGTTTGCGCCTATACCCCCTGGGGTATAGCGTCCGGTCCCGCCCCACACAGAACAGGAGTGACCATCCATGCCCGTCGTCACCATCGACCAGCTCGCCGCCGCTCGCGCCACCGGCGCCTACGTCCTGGACGTGCGCGAGCCCTCCGAGTACGTCGAGGGCCACGTCCCCGGCGCGGAGCTGCTGCCCATGGGCCAGGTGCCCGTCCGTCACACCGACCTGCCCAAGGGCGAGCCGGTGTACGTCATCTGCCGCAGCGGCAACCGCAGCCGGACCGTCATGGACTACCTCGTCCGGGCCGGCCACGACGCCTACTCCGTCGACGGCGGCACCATGGCGTGGATCTCCCAGGGCCACCCCGTCGTCACCGGACCGAACCGCGACCGCGCCTGAGCGCGACACCGCCCAGCAACCCGACACCGCAAAGGACCTGACCTGATGGCCACGATCATCTCCATCGAGACCCCCTCCCTCGGCGACCGCAGCTACCTGGTCCACGACGGCGAGGTCGCCTTCGTCGTCGACCCCCAGCGCGACATCGACCGCATGCTCGACGCGGCCGAGAAGGCCGGCGTCCGGATCACCCACGTCTTCGAGACCCACATCCACAACGACTACGTCACCGGCGGGTACGCCCTCGCGCAGCAGGTGGGCGCGCGCTACTACGTCAACGCCGACGACGACGTCTCCTTCGAGCGCGAGCCCATCCGCGACGGCGACGTCGTCGAGGTCAGCGCCGAGCTCAGGGTCCGGGCCATGCACACGCCCGGCCACACCTTCACCCACATGTCCTACGCCCTCGGGGGCGACTCGCCTGCCGTCTTCTCCGGCGGCTCGCTGCTCTTCGGCTCCACCGGCCGGCCCGACCTCCTCGGCGCCGAGCACACCCACGACCTGGCCCACCACCAGTTCCGCTCGGCGCGCCGCCTCGCCGAGGAGCTCCCGGGCTCGACGAAGGTCATGCCGACCCACGGGTTCGGCAGCTTCTGCTCGGCCACCTCGGCCGGCGGCGACACCACGGCGTCGACCATCGCCCAGGAGCGGCTCATCAACCCGGTCCTCTCCCAGGACGAGGCGGACTACGTCGCCGAGGTCGTCGCCGGGCTCGACGTCTACCCCGCGTACTACGTCCACATGGGCCCGGCCAACGCGGGCGGCCCCGCGGCACCGGACCTGTCCTTCCCCGAGCAGGCCGACAAGGCCGAGCTGCGCCGTCGTCTCGAGGCGGGGGAGTGGCTCGTGGACCTGCGCACCCGGACCGCCTTCGCGGCCGGGCACGTCCCCGGCTCGTTCGCGTTCGGGCTGGACGGGCAGTTCTCCACCTACCTCGGCTGGCTCATCCCGTGGGGCACCCCGGTCACCCTGCTCGGCGAGGCCCGCGAGCAGGTCGCCGAGGCCCAGCGCGAGCTGGTCCGCATCGGCATCGACCGGCCCGCCGCGGCCGCGACCGGCGGACCGGAGGACTGGACCGACGAGCCGCTGGCCACGATCGACCGCGCGACCTTCGCCGACCTCGCGCAGGTCCGCCACCACCGCGAGGTCTCCGTGGTCGACGTCCGCCGGGTCTCGGAGTGGCGCGACGGGCACATCGAGGGCTCCGTGCACATCCCGCTGCACGACCTCCTGGGCCGGATCGACGAGGTGCCCGCCGGTGAGGTGTGGGTGCACTGCGCCGCCGGCTACCGCGCCACCATGGCCGCCTCGTTCCTCATGGCCAGGGGTCACCGGGTCGTCGTCATCGACGACTCCTTCGACCAGTCCGCCCGCGCCGCCGGCCTGCCGGTGCTCGAGGAGACCGCGGCGGTCTGACGGTGCTCGCCCTGACCATCCCGCTCGGCCTGCTCGTCGGCATCACCCTCGGGGCGCTCGGCGGCGGCGGTTCGATCCTCACCGTCCCGGCACTGGTGTACCTCCTCGGCCAGGACGTGCGGTCGGCCACCACCGGCTCGCTCATCATCGTCGGGATCACCACCGCGATCGGGATGATCCCGCACCTGCGGGCAGGCCGGGTGCGGCTGGGTCAGGGGCTGGTCTTCGGGCTCCTCGGCGTCGCCGGGGCGTACCCGGCGTCGCTGCTGTCCGTGCGGGTCGACCCCCAGGTGCTCCTGGCTGCGTTCGCCGGGCTGCTCCTGGTGGTCGCCGGTCTGATGACCCACCGCAGGCGCAGCGCCGCCCGGTCCGCCCGGGCCGGCGGGCCCGTCGTCGAGGCGCGCACGAGCCCGATCCTCAGCCTGCGGCCGCTGCGCTGCGACTGCGGCCGGGCCGCCGTCCTGGTCCTCACCGCCGCCGGGGTCGGCCTCCTCACAGGTTTCTTCGGGGTCGGCGGAGGCTTCGCGGCGGTCCCGGCGCTCGTGCTGGCGCTGCGCCTGCCGATGCCGGTGGCCGTGGGCACCTCCCTCGTCGTCATCAGCGTCAACAGCGTCACCTCCCTGGCCGCGCGCCTGGGGCAGGAGGTGAGCCTGGACTGGGCGGTCCTCGGCCTGTTCACCGCGGCCGCGGTCGCCGGCAGCCTCCTGGGCAGCCGGGTGGTCACCCGGGTGCGTCCGGAGCGGCTCAGCCTGGCCTTCACGGTGCTGCTCGTCCTCGTGGCCGTGGCCATGGCCGCACAGTCCGTCCCCCGGCTCGTCTGACGGTCCGCCCCACCCACCTGCCACACTCCGTCCCACTCGTCCCACCCGTGCCGCCCCCGCCCGCTGCCGGAAGGATCGCCATGCCCGACACGCTGACCCGCCCCCGCACGCCGACCACCCGGCGCTCCTGGTCCGGCGCGGAGCGACGTTCCGTCGCGGGCATGGCCGCGGTGGTCGTCCTCCTCAACGTCGTCGGCTGGGGCGTGCTCGTCCTCGCCGTCGCCCCGCAGCAGATCGCGGTCGGCTCCACCGGGGTATTCGGGGTCGGCCTCGGGGTGACCGCCTTCCTCCTGGGCGTGCGGCACGCCGTCGACGCGGACCACATCGCCGCGATCGACAACACCACCCGCAAGCTGGTCGGCGAGGGGCGGCCGGCCCTCAGTGCCGGGTTCTGGTTCTCGCTCGGCCACTCCAGCGTCGTGTTCGCGCTCTCGCTGCTGCTGGCCCTGGGCGTGCGGGTCCTGGCCGGCCCCGTTCAGGACGAGAGCTCCCAGCTCCAGCAGACGCTCGGGCTCATCGGCACGGTCGTCGCGGGGACGTTCCTCATCGTCATCGGCCTCATGAACCTCGGGTCGGTCTCGGGGATCGTCAGGGTCTTCCGTGAGATGCGCGGGGCACCGCTCGACGAGGCCGAGCTGGAGCGCCTGCTCAACAACCGCGGGCTGCTCGCCCGGCTGCTCTCGCGCGTCATGCGCCGGGTGACCAAGGCCTGGCACCTCTACCCCGTGGGCCTGCTCATGGGCCTCGGCTTCGACACCGCCACCCAGGTGGCCCTGCTCGTCCTGGCGGGCGGCACCGCCGCGTTCACCCTGCCCTGGTACGCGATCCTCGTCCTGCCGGTCCTCTTCGCCGCCGGGATGAGCCTCTTCGACGCCGCCGACGGGATCTTCATGGCCCGCGCCTACCGCTGGGCGTTCCTGCGTCCGGTCCGCAAGGTCTACTACAACCTCACGGTCACCGTGATCTCGGTCGTCGCGGCGCTGGGCATCGGCACGGTCGTGCTGGGCCAGCTCGCCGCGGAGACCTTCGACGTCGACGGCGGACCACTCGGTGCCGTCGCCGCCCTGGACATGACCTACGTCGGGTACGGCCTGGTGGCCACGTTCGTCCTGGTCTGGCTCGTCAGCGTCGCGGTGTGGCGGTTCGGCCGCATCGAGGAGCGATGGGGCACCGTCCGGGCCTGAGCCGGCGCTCAGAGCCGCCGGCGCTCAGCCCCGGCGGGGCGGGAGGACGTACCGGTCGAGGTCGGTGGCGGCCACCACGGGGGTCGCGCCGGCACGGGCGCGGGCCTGCCGGACGAGGAGCTCGACGTCGGGGTACCGCGACGAGAAGTGGGTGAGGACGAGCCGGGCGACGCCGGCCGTCGCCGCGAGCACGCCCGCCTGGCCCGCCGTGAGGTGGAGGTAGGTGTGCGCGAGCGTGGCGTCGTCGTCGGCGAAGGTCGACTCGCAGAGCAGCACGGTCACCCGGTCGGCCAGCTCCTCGGCCCCTGCGCACGGTGCGGTGTCCATCACCAGGGCGAAGCTCTGTCCCGGCCGCGGGACGCTGACGTCTGCCAGGTCGGTCCCGCGGAGGGTCCCCTCGCGCAGCAGCCGGCCGACGTCGGGCCCCGCGATCCCCGCCGAGGCCAGCCGCTCGGGCACGAGGCTCCGCCCGGGAGGCTCGGCCAGCCGGTAGCCGAAGGTGGCCACCCGGTGGCGCAGGGGTGCCACGGACAGCCCCTCGGCGACCTCACCCGCCGAGCCGTGCGGGTGCAGCCGCAGGTCCGGCGGGCGGGTGGCGACCGCCACCAGCGCCCGCACGACCTCCTCGCCCTGCGCCGGGTAGTGCAGGTGGACGGGGTGCTCGACACCGTCCAGCGCCATGCGTGAGAGGACCCCGGGCAGCCCGTAGCAGTGGTCGCCGTGGACGTGGGTGAGGCAGATGTGGTGGACCGACGACGACGCCACACCCGCGTGGGTCATCTGCCGCTGCGTCCCCTCGCCGGGGTCGAAGAGGTAGCCCGTCCCGTCCCAGCGCAGGAGGTAGCCGTTGTGGTTGCGGGTCCGGGTGGGGACCTGGGAGGCGGTTCCGAGGACGACGAGCTCGCGTGTCACGGTGTGCCGGCGTGGTCGGGGGGCGCGCCGGCCGGGCCGGCGTCGGCGGCGGTGACACCCACCACCGGACCCGGCGCAGCGCCCGGCGGGGGCGCCGTCCGGCTCGCGGACGGCGCGGGGCCGTCGGGACCGCCGGGTAGCGCGGGGTCGTCGCGGGGTGCGGCCACGGGGGCGACGTGACCCGGACGTGCGCCGGTGTCGGCTGCCGTCCCAGGGGGCGTGGCGCCGGTGAGGTCGGCTGCCGGGGGTGCGGCGGCGGCGGTCTCGGCGTCGGCCACCCGGCCCGACTCGAGGAAGGCGTTGAGCCAGTGCGCCCGGGGGTCGGCGGTGATGAGCACCGCCTGGAAGAAGAGCGTGAGCGGGACGGCCAGGATCGCCCCGAGCGGACCGACGACGAGGGCCCAGAACACCAGGGACAGGAACGTCACGGTCGGGTTGAGGCCCACGGCGTCGCCGACGAACTTCGGCTGGACGACGCTCTGCATCGTGAAGTTGACGACCGAGTACACGACGATCACCCACACCATCGTGGCGACGTCGCCGTCGAGGAGGGCGAGCAGCGCCGGCGGGATGAGGCCGATGACGAAGCCGATGTTGGGGATGTAGTTCGTGACGAAGGCGAACACCCCCCAGGTCAGGGCCATCGGGACGCCCAGGACGAGCAGGGCCACGACGTCCAGGGCGGCCACGAGCAGCCCGAACGCCGTGCTGACCACCCAGTACCGGCGCACGCGCAGGGCGAAGTCGGCCAGAGCCCCCGCCAGCAGGGGCCGCGCGCGGCGCAGCAGGTCCCAGCGGTGGGCGCCCGCCGTGACGTCGAGGCTGATGAAGAACATCATCATGACCAGGAGCAGGACCTGCGACGACGCCGCCCCGAGGCTGTCGAGCAGGCTCCCGGCCAGGCCCACCAGGCTGTCCACGCTGAAGCTGTCGAGGGCGTCGTCGATCTGCCCGGTCGCCACGCCGAGGCCCTCGAGCCAGAGCAGGACCTCGTCCCACATCCCGGTGAACCGGCCCGCGTAGCGGGGCAGCGCAGTGGAGAGCTGGGCGACGGCGATGCCCGTCCCGGCGACGAGGACGAGGAGGAGCCCGTACAGGCCCAGGAGCACCGCCGTCCCCGCGAGCCACGGCGGCCAGCCCACCCGCACGAGCCACTTCTGGAACGGGCGTCCGGCGATGACCAGGGTGAGGGCGAAGAAGGTGGGCGCGAAGATCCCCTGGACGGCGTTGAGTCCCACCACCGCGACCGTCACCGACGCGGCGACGACGACGAGCACGACGCTGACGGGGACGGCCCGGACCGGCGTCGGCGGTTCTGCGGTCGGAGCTGTCATCAGGACCTCGGCTCTCGGCGGCCGCCGGGGGGCGGGACCGGCGTGCGGACGGGCCTCGGGCCGGCGTCATCATGATGGCACGCACCTGTGACGTGAGGGGCCCGTCCGTGGTCGGGCGTCCCTGGCAGGATGAGCCCGTGGAGATCGTCGAGACCCTTCTGCCCGGCGTGGGCATCCGCTACGAGCTGTCCACCCGCGAGGGCCGCAGCATCGGGCTCGTCGTCCACCGCGAGGGCGAGGTGGACCTCTTCTCCTACGCCGAGGACGACCCGGACGAGGCCACCGACACGGTCCACCTCCAGGCGGAGGAGGCGACCGCTCTCGCCGAGCTCATGGGCGCACCGCGGGTCACCCAGCGCTTCGCCGACCTCTCCCGGGAGGTCCCGGGACTGGTCTCGGCGCGCCTGACCGTCGAGCCGGGCAGCCGTTACGACGGGGCCGTGCTGGGCGACACCCAGGCCCGGACGCGCACGGGGTGCTCGGTCGTCGCCATCGTGCGGCGCGACGACGTCGTGACCGCCCCCGGACCCGACGCGTCGCTGCGCGGGGGCGACGTCCTCGTCGCCATCGGCGGCGAGACCGGCCTGCACGAGCTCGGCGCGCTCCTCGACGAGCCGGCCTAGGAAGCAGGGGTGGACGAGCTCGCGAGGCTGCTCGTCGAGCTCGGTGCGCTCTTCGCCGGTCTGTCCGTCCTCGGCCTCGTCGCCCGCACCGCGGGCCTCTCGCCCATCCCCTTCTACCTCCTCGCCGGCCTCGTGTTCGGCGACGGCGGTCTGGTGCCCCTGCACGCGGCGGAGCCGTTCGTCGACGTCGGCGCCGAGATCGGCGTCGTCCTCCTCCTGCTCACCCTCGGTCTGGAGTTCTCCGCGCCCGAGCTCATCGGCTCGCTGCGGCGGCACAGCTCGTCCGGCCTGACCGACCTGCTCCTGAACTTCCCTCCGGGACTCGTCGCGGGGCTGCTCCTGGGCCTTCCCTGGCCGGCCGCGGTCGCGCTCGGCGGCGTCACGTGGATCTCCTCCTCCGGGATCGTCGCCCGCCTCCTCACCGACCTCGACCGGCTCGGCAACCGCGAGACACCCGCCGTCCTCTCGGTCCTGGTCATCGAGGACATCGCGATGGCGCTGTTCCTCCCGGTGCTCGTGGTGATCCTGGCCGGCGGCGGCCCGCTCCAGGCGCTGGTCGGGGTGCTGCTCGCCCTGGGCGCTGTGCTCCTCGTGCTCCTGGCGGCCCACCGTGGCGGGCACCGGGTGGGCCGGCTCCTCGCGCACGACGACGACGAGCTGGTGCTGCTGCGGCTCATGGGCCTGACGTTGCTGGTGGCCGGCTTCGCCCAGGGCCTGGGCGCCAGCGCCGGAGTCGGGGCGTTCCTCGTCGGCCTGGCGGTGCCGACGAGCTTCGCGGACCGGGCCCGCCGGCTCCTCAGCCCCCTCCGGGACCTCTTCGCCTCCATCTTCTTCGTCGCGTTCGGCCTGTCCACCGATCCCGCCGCGCTGTGGCCGGTGCTCCCCGCGGCACTCGCGCTCGCGGCGGTGACCACCGGGACGAAGATGGGCACCGGCTGGTTCGCCGCGGCGCGGGACGGCGTCCGCCGCCGGGGCCGGCTGCGCGCGGGCGCCGCCCTCGTGCCCCGCGGGGAGTTCTCCGTGGTCATCGCCGGGCTCGCCGTGCCGCTCGCCCCCGCCATCGGCCCCGTGGCCGCGGCGTACGTCCTCGTCCTCGCGGTCGTCGGCCCGCTGCTCGCGCGGTTCGTCGAGCCGGTCGCCGAACGGCTGCGGATCGTCGCCCCGCTCCCGGTCCCCGCCGGGGCGGGCCGGGTGCCGCCCCGCCGCTGAGTGACCACGCCTCGGCGGGGCCCGGGGGTGACGTCCGCCGTGGTCAGGGCTCCGCGGTGACGGAGGTGACCTCGTGGCGCACAGCCGGCGCGACGGGCTCGTCCCCGCAGCTTGCCGGGCGGGGTCCGCCGGTGCCGGGCAGCACGTCCACGCTCACCCGCCACACCTGTGTCCCGGCGGCCCACCGGCTCACCCAGGTGGTGGAGGGAGCGACCGGGGGCCGGGCCGGGCCCGAGGCGGCCGGTGCGACCGGGTCGTGCACGGCGGGGGCGGCCGGCTCCGGCGCGGGGCCGCCGGCCGACGGCGCAACGGTTGTCGGTGCCGTGCCGAGCAGAGTCAGCGCGCCCGCGGCGTCGGTCCCGGTGGCGAGGCGCAGGCCGATCTCGGCGGCCTGGAGCGGCGGTGGCAGCGCCGCCCGTCCGCGGAGCGCACCGACGAGGAGCCGGCCGCCGTCGTGGGCCTCGATGAGGGAGGGGACGTCGGCCGGGGTCAGGCGGCCGTACACCACCCCTTCCGGCAGCACGAGGGTGTTGGCCGCGAGGCGGTGCCCGCCGAGGTGGCTCGCCTCCCAGGTGCGGTCCGGGACCGAGGCGGTGAGGGCGGCGGCCAGCGGCCGTCCCAGGCGCCCGCAGCACGGGTCGCGCCTGGCGTGGGTGCAGACGAGGTACTGGGTGCCGAGCGGCTCCCAGCCGTCCGGCACGTCCCCCGCGCGCAGCGTCACCAGCGCCGCGGCGAGGTCCCAGCCGGCGACCTCGCCGAGGTGGGTGACCTGCCGGCGGGCGCCGTGACCACCGGCCGCGCCGAGGGCGACGAGCATGACGGTGGCAGGGGACGGCACGCCGTGGCGGGCCCCGCACCGCCGGACCAGCAGGGGGGTCACGCCCAGCGGGGTGAGGAGCTCCTGCAGGCGGCCTCCGAGCCCGTCGCCGCCGGGGCCGGGGAAGACGGCGTCGCGCATGACCTTCGCGCCCCAGGGGCCGCCGTGCTCGAGCAGCAGGTAGCCGGCGGCTGTGGACGCCGTACCCGCCAGGGCCTCGCCCGCGGCGAGGCTGAGCCCGCTGCAGGAGTCGGGGAAGGGGGTCACGCCCGAGACGTTACCGGGGGTCGCAGCCACCGCAGGTGCTCGACGTCGCCGAGCAGCTCGAGGCGGCGCCACAGCACCGACTCGGGCAGCACCTGGCTGGCGTGCGCCGCGGCGGCCACCCGCTGACGGCGACGCGTCACCGGCAGGACGAGGTCGACGTCGTCGGGGCCGTGGCCGGTGAACGGGGCGCCGAACTCCTCGGCGAGGTCACGGGCGACGTCGGCCGGCAGCGTCCAGCCGAGGACCGGCAGGTCCAGGCGCGCGGCCGCGGCGAGGGCGGCGTCCGTCGCGGCCCGGTGGTCGCTGTGGCCCGTGATGCCGCTGGGGTCGAACGCGATGAGGGCGTCGGGGAGGTCGCCGTCGCCGAGCGCCGCGACCACCTCCTCGGTGAGCAGCTCCGTGCCGACACCGGCGAGGCCACCGTCGGGGTAGGAGCGCAGGACGGTGCGGCTGATGCCGAGGGCCTCGGCCGCGCGGTCGAGCTCGGTGGCGCGCAGGACGGCGAGGTCGCCCTCGACCCCGTGGAGGGTGGAGGCCTCGCCGTGGGTGAGGCACAGGACCTCGACGGCCGTCCCGGCGCTGACGAGCCGGTCGATGACCGCGCCGAGGCCGAAGGACTCGTCGTCGGGGTGCGCGACGACGACCAGGGCCCGCCGCCAGGGCGGCAGGCCCGGCACGCTCGGGCGGGTGGTCTCGGTGCTGACGCTCACGGGTGTCCTACGGTCGTGTGCCGCCCGCGCACGCGCGCGAGCAGGGCGCCGACGTCGTCGGCTCCAGGGTCAACACTGGGGCACACCGGCGCATTCCGCTCGCCGGAAGGATCTCCGCCGCGCGGACCACGACCCGAGCGCGCCGCTGCCCCGCCGAGCCGGGCTCGACGGGGCAGCGGGGTGGTGCGGTGGTGCCGGCTGGTGCGGTGGTGCCGCCTCAGCCCACCGAGACCAGGGTCGAGGCGACGGTGGACCCGCCCGAGGTGAAGTTCACCCGGCCGAAGTACGGCACCGTCGCGTCGCCCGGCAGGGCCGCGGTCACCGTCGCCGGCTCGCCGCGGGCCACGACGAGCTCGCTCGGGTCCAGGGTGAGGTTCCCGGTGTCGGCGTCCGGCACCTCGAAGAACCGGACGTCGAACTCGGCCTCGGCCGAGCCGTCCCCGACCGCCCACGCCTGGACGTGGAGCGTCCACTCCCCGGACGGGAAGTTGTCGATGGTGAGGGCCTCGTCGGCCGCCCCGGTCGCCGCTGCGGCGACGATCTCAGTGCTGTCCTTCCTGGTGAGGAAGAGGTCGAGGTCGTCGCCGTCGGGGTCGGTCGACCTCAGCTCGATGCGGACCAGCGGGCTGTCCGTGCCGATGGTGAAGTCCTGGGAGTAGACCTGCCCCGCGGTGATCGCCGCGCCGCCGTCCGCGCCGGCGGTGTCCGGCGCGGTGGCCGCGGTGACCTCGCCGGCGGCGAGACCGTCGACGTCGGTCCCGATGGTGCCGCTGAAGCCGGGCAGGATCTCGATGTCGACGGAACCTGCGCCCGCCGGGGCGGTGACGATCGCCGGCGCGGAGGCCGGGACCGGCCGGACGACGACGGGGCTGCCCACGGACGAGCCGTCGGAGCCGGTCCACACGAGCTCACCCTTGGCGTAGGCGCCCATCCGCGTCGCGTCCGTGCCGGCGACGGTGATCGTGACCTCGGCGGAGGCGCCCTTCTTGAGGGTGACGGTCTCGGGCGAGACGGTCACATCCAGCCCGTCGAGCCCGGTGATCTCGGCGGTGAACGTCGCGGTCCTCCCGGTGACGTTGGTGATGGTGCGCGTCACCGTCTGCGAGCCGACGAGCTGCCCGATCGCGATCGACGGCAGGTTGAGGTCGGAGGCGTCGACGGGGTTGTCCGAGACGGGCGTCCCGTCGCCCCAGACGACGCCCTGGCCGGCGAGGAAGTCCCACCAGTCCTGGGAGCTGGTCTCGTAGACGAGGCCCGGGTCGAGGAACTCCCTCGGGTCGACGAACCCGGCGCCGGAGGCGAACGGGTCGGACGAGGTGGCGCTCGCGTGCGGGTCCGCCGTCGTCATCATCGCCGACTTGACCGCCATGGGCGACCACCTCGGGTGCTCCTGGATCACCAGGGCGGCCAGGCCCGCGATGTGGGGGGAGGACATCGACGTGCCGGAGACGAAGTTGAAGTCCATGCCGCCCAGCTCGGGGCTGTACCCGGCGAGGACGCTCACACCGGGCGCGGAGACGTCGGGCTTGAGCAGGTCGCCGCCCGCCGCGAGCGAGGGCCCGCGGGAGGAGAAGCCCGCTACCTCGGGCACCTCGGTGGTGGTGCCCTCGTTCGTGTCGAGGATCCGGCCCACCGGGTTCTCGGCCGTGCGGACGTAGGCCCGGACGGCGTCGCGGTACGTGTGGGACAGGTGCACGGAGGGGACGGCGTGGATGTCGGCGTCGAGCGAGCTCTCGGTGACGTTGAGCTGGACCATGCCGACGCCGCCGGCCTGCTCGACCGCCGCGCTCTTGTCGACGCGGGCGATGACGCCACGGTCGCAGACCACGATCTTCCCTGCTGCGCCGGTCGGGTCGAGCGAGCCGGGCACGCACAGCCCGGCGTCCGCGACGCTCGCGCCGTCCGCGGGGATGTCCTCGGAGACGACCATCTGGGTGTCGGTGGTGATCTCGCCCTGGACGGAGGCGCCGATGTAGCGCTGCCCGTCGCCGGTGACGAGGGTGGCCTCCATGACGTTGTGGGTCGAGGCGGCCACGGTGGTGATCCACGGCGACGGGTGCGCCACGGTCGAGACGCCGGGGCCGCTGTTGCCCGCGGAGGCGGCGACGAAGACGCCGGCCTCGGCGGCGCCGAGGAAGGCCAGCTCGACGGGGTCGAGGACGTTGGTCAGGGTGCCGCTGATGGAGAAGTTGAGGACGTCGACGCCGTCGGCGACCGCGTCCTCGATGGCGGCGACGGAGTCGCTGCCGTAGCAGCCGCCCCCGGTCGTGGAGTCCCAGCAGACCTTGTAGGCCGCCACCTGGGCGGCCGGGGCCATGCCGGAGATCTCGCCGTAGCTCACGCCGTCGATGACCGCCTCGACGCCGGCGTTGCCGGCCGCGGTGCTGGCGGTGTGGGTGCCGTGACCGTCCACGTCGAGCGGGGACAGGCTCTCGTACTCGGCGAGGTCGTTGTTCGCCGCGAAGGTCTCGGCGTAGAACCGGGCGCCGACGAGCTTGTCCGAGCAGGAGAAGTCCTCCTCCTCCCCGGTCTCGCACGCGCCCCGCCAGCCCGTGGCGGGGGCGGCGCGCAGGCCGAGGTCGGCGAAGGAGGGGTGCTCGGGCCGGATGCCGGAGTCGATGATCCCGACGACGACGCCGGAGCCCGCGCCGCCACGGAGGTTCTCCACGCCGCCGAGCCGCTCCCACACGCCGTCCTCGCCGGAGAGACCCAGGACGTCGGGCGAGACCGCCGTGTCGGGCTGCATGAGGTCGTCGGGGGTGACCCCGAGAACCCCGGGCTGCTTGGCGAGCGCCTCGGCCTGCGCGGCGGTCAGGGTGGCCGAGAAGCCGCTGACCGTGTCGGTGAACCGCTGACGCGCCTCCACGCCCGTGGCCGCGATGACGCGCTCCTGCTCCTTCTGCAGCAGGCCGCGGTAGCGGTTCGCGGCGGCGGTCGTGGGGTCGAACTTCTCCCCGGCGGCCGGCCTGGTCGCCGCGTAGCCCGCGACGCCGCCGGTGTAGGCGGCGACGGGGGCGTCGTCCATGACGACGACGTAGGCGCCGTCCTCGAACGCGGAGTCCTCGGCGAGCTCGGTGAGCCCGGTGTCGGCGGTGCCGGTGAGGGTGAGCCCGGCAGGGGCCGCGACGGCCGGCAGGTAGCCGGCGCTCGCGGCGGTGGGGAGCGCCGCGAGGACGACTCCGAGGGTGGCCGCGGCGGCTGCTGCGCGCCGGCGCGACCTGGAAGAGGCTGACATCGATGGATCTCCTACGGTCAAGAGACGGCACAGGTTGTCGGGGACGACAGGTTCCGGTATTCAATGCGCCCGGATGTCCGTTTGTCTGTAGCCGCATGCGGTTCCCGCTTGACCTCTTCGTGCCATGGCACGATCCGGCCACCCCGGGCCGTCCCTGGCGCGTGGTCCCCGGGACGCCGCGGCCGGTTCGCGCAAGACTGGTGCGGCAAGCACCCGTCCCGTGCCCCGCCCACCGCGGGCACAGCAGGTCGAGCCCGTCGTCAGAGGAGACGCAGCCATGGGGAAGCCCGGTGTCCAGCTCATCGCCTACGCCGACCGCTTCGGCGGCTCGGTCGCAGGCCTGCTCGACCTGCTCGACGGCCCGCTCGCGGACGTCTTCGAGGGGGTGCACCTCCTACCGTTCTTCACCCCCTACGACGGCGCCGACGCCGGGTTCGACCCCGTCGACCACACGGCGGTGGACCCGCGCATGGGCGGCTGGGACGACGTGCGCGCCTTCGCCGCGCGCTACACCCTCATGGCCGACCTCATCGTCAACCACGTCTCGGCCGGCTCCGCGGAGTTCCAGGACGTGCTCGCCCGGGGCGACGACTCCCCGCACGCCGGGATGTTCCTCACGATGTCGGCCGTCTACCCCGACGGCGCGGACGAGGACGAGCTCGCCGGGATCTACCGCCCACGCCCCGGCCTGCCCTTCACCCCCATGACGCTCGGGGGACGCCGTCGCCTCGTCTGGACGACCTTCACCTCTCAGCAGATCGACCTCGACCTGTCCCACCCGGCCGGCCAGGCCTACCTCGACCGCGTCCTCGGCGCGCTCACGGCCGGCGGGGTGACCATGGTCCGGCTCGACGCCGTCGGCTACGCGGTCAAGACCGCCGGGACGTCGTCGTTCATGACCGAGCACACCTTCGCCTTCATCGACGACCTCACCGCCCGGGCCCGGGCGCTCGGCGCGGAGGTCCTCGTGGAGATCCACAGCCACTTCGAGCGGCAGGTGGCCATCGCGGCCCGGGTGGACCGTGTCTACGACTTCGCCCTGCCACCGCTGCTGCTGCACGCGCTCTACACCGGCGACGGCGCGGCCCTGCGACGCTGGCTCGACGTGCGACCCACCAACGCCGTCACGGTGCTCGACACCCACGACGGCATCGGCGTCGTCGACGTCGGCCCGGACCAGATCGAGCCCGGCCGTCCGGGCCTGCTCACGCCCGACGAGGTCGACGCCCTCGTCGAGGGCATCCACGAGCGCTCCGAGGGGCGGTCGCGCCAGGCCACCGGCTGGGCGGCCTCCAACGTCGACGTCTACCAGGTCAACTGCACCTACTACGACGCGCTCGGCCGCGACGACGCCGCCTACCTCCTGGCGCGCGCCGTCCAGCTCTTCACCCCCGGCATCCCGCAGATCTACTACGTCGGCCTGCTCGCCGGCACGAACGACATGGACCTCCTCGCCCGGACGGGCGTCGGGCGGGACATCAACCGGCACCACTACACGCCCGAGGAGATCACCGCCGGTCTCGAACGGCCGGTCGTGCGCGCCCTGCTGAACCTCGTCCGGGTGCGCAACACCCACCCCGCGTTCCAGGGCGCGTGCGTCACGGGCGGCGACGGTCCGGTCGTGACGATGACGTGGTCCGACGGCGACCACCGCGCCGTCCTCGAGGCGGACCTGGCCGCGGCGCGCGCCACCGTGACGCTCACCGACCCGGCGGACCCCGCCGGGCCCGGGCGCACCTGCTCCGACCTCGTCACGGGGACCTCGGCCCTGGTCTGAGGGCGGAGCTCGCGGGACCGGCCCGGCCGAGGCGCCGCGGTCGAGCTCCCCGCGCGGCCGCTGCGGCGGGTCGTTCGCGAACGGCTCCGCCGGCCCCGTCAGTCGTGGCTGGCGGGCTCCTCGGCGTCCCCGGCGGCGGCGCGGGCCAGGACGAACAGCAGGTCGGAGAGCCGGTTGAGGTAGAGCCGGACGTGCTCGCTGACGTCGTGCCCCGCCCCGGCGGCGGCGAGCACGTGCCGCTCGGCGCGACGCGCGACGGCGCGGGCCTGGTCGATCGCCGCGGACGGCACGGTCGCGCCCGGCACGACGAACACCGGGCGCAGCGGACGCGCGGCGACCTCGGCGTCGATGAGCTCCTCCAGGCCGGCGACCATCTCCTCGGTGACGCGGGAGACGCCGTCCTGGAGGTGGTGACGCCGGTCGGGGTGGGTGGCGAGGTCCGCGCCGACGACGAACAGCTCGCGCTGGAGCTCCAGGACCACGGCGGCGAGGCGCTCGTCCGGGCAGGCCGCCCGGGCCACCCCGAGGACCGCGACGAGCTCGTCGACGTCGCCGTACGCCTCCACGAGGACGTCCGCCTTGGACACCCGGCCACCGAGGAACAGGCCGGTCGTGCCGTCGTCACCGGTGCCGGTGTAGATGCGTGCCACGGGCCCAGCATCCCACCGAGCGGCTCCCGCACGGCACGCACACCGATCCTGGAGGGACCTAGGTCCTTGGGCCACCTCGCGCGGGGCGCCACCGCCTACACTGCGAGCAGCCCATCATCGGGGGAAGCCGGTCCAAGTCCGGCGCTGACCCGCAACCGTGGGCCGTCGGTCTCGTGCCGGCGGCGAGCCGGGATGCCTGACGACGGGTGCAAGGCTCTACCCGTCGAGGTCTGCGGACGGAGCCCGAGACGGCCGTGTCCGGCCGCGCCCCACGGGCGCCCGGACGGGCCGCGCGGGTTGCGTGCGCAGGCCGCTGCACCGAGAGGCACCCCATGACGTTACGACCGGCGGCCCTGACCGCGGTGGCGGTCCTCGCCCTCGCCGCCCCCGCCACGGCTGCGGCCGCGACCCTTCCTGTCCCGGCGTCCCCGGCGCCGGCCGCTCCGGTGGTGGCAGCCTCCGTCGCGACCGGCGATGCGTGCACGGGCCCCGACGGCGTCACGGTCGTGGTCGACCTCACCGACCTCGGTGGCGCCGTCGAGGTCGGCTGCGCGGACGGCGACCCGGCGACCGGCCGTGAGGCGCTCGAGTCCGCCGGCTTCGTCCCCACCGACTCCTCGCCCGGGTTCATCTGCGCCGTCGAGGGTCTGCCCGACCCGTGCCCCGAGGAGTTCGACGGCAGCTACTGGTCGTACTGGACCGCCGAGCCGGCGGGCGACTGGGTCGCGCAGACCGAGGGCGCGGACACCACCGACCCGGTACCGGGGACCTTCGAGGGCTGGCGCTACAACGACGGCTCCACCGGGCCGGGTGTCGCCCCGGCCGCGCTCGCCGGCACGGCAGCGAGCGACGCCGCCACGGAGGACGCGAGCGCCTCGGCCCCGGACTCCGCCGACGCCTCCGGCGAGGCGGCGACGGACGAGGTGGGCGGTGACGGACCGGACGCGGACGGCGGCTTCCCGGTCGGTGCCGCGCTCGCGGTGGGCGCGCTCGTCGCGCTGGTGGCCGTCGTCCTCGTCCGGCGCCGGAGCTAGGCGGACGGCGTGGCCGCGACGAGGGTCGACGCGACGGGTCCGTCCGACCGTCGGACGGTGCCGGCCGGTCGGCCGGCGCGTCCGGGCGCCTCTCGGAGCGCGCGCCCGGCCGCTCGGGTGCACCCGCTGGCGTGGTGGGCCTGGGCCCTCGGCGTCGCCGTCGCCCTCTCGGCGACCACCCACCCCGTCCTGGTCACCCTCCTGCTCGGCGCCGTCGTCGCGGTCGTCCTCGCCCGGCGCGACGACTCGCCGTGGGCGCGGGCCTTCCCCGCCTACCTCGTGCTCGGGGCCGCGATCGTCGTGCTCCGCGTGGTCTTCACCCTCGTGTTCGGGCTCGGCGGGTCCGGGCCGGTGGTCCTCGACCTGCCGGTCGTCACCCTGCCCGCGTGGGTGCGCGGGGTGGAGGTGCTCGGCCCGTTCCACCTCACCTCACTTCTCGCGGCCGTCACCGAGGGCCTGCGGCTGGCCGCGCTCGTCGTCTGCTTCGGCGCCGCGAACGCGCTCGCCGACCCCAAGCGGGCGCTGCGGGCGCTGCCCGCCTCGCTCCACCCGCTCGGCACGGCCGTCGTCATCGCCGTGACCGTGACCCCGCAGCTCGTCTCCTCCGTGCTGCGGGTGCGACGCGCGCAGCGGCTGCGAGGAGCGGGCGGCCGTGGCCCCCGGGCTGCCGCCGCCCGCCTCATGCCCGTCCTCCAGGACGCCCTCGACCACGCCCTCGCCCTCGCCGCGTCGATGGACTCACGCGGCTACGCCCGGGCCGCGACGCCGGGAGGCGACCGACGGGTCGGGTGGGCGCTCGTCGTCGCCCTCGCCGCCGCGGTCGTCGGCACCTACGCCCTGCTCGACACCACCGCGCCGCGCTGGCTGGGCCTGCCGGTGCTGGCCGTGGGCGCCGTCGTCGCCGTCCAGGCCTCCCGGGTGGCGGGGCGCCAGGTGCGCCGGAGCCGCTACCGGCCGGACCCCTGGCGCCGCACCGAGACCCTCGTGACCGGGGCGGGCGCCGTCGCGGCGGGCGCGGTGGTCCTGGCGGCCGCAGGAGCCGACCTCACCCCGCCGGCAGGGTCGCTCGCCTGGTCCGTGCCGGCGCTCGGGCTGGTGGCGGTCGCCGCGGCGCTGGTGCCGATGGCCGTCGGGCATCTGGTCCCGCGGCCCGCACGGGGGTCGCGATGATCCGGTTCGAGGACGTCACGGTCACCTATGCCGGCGCCGCGGGGGCGGCCCTGCGTGGGGTGAGCGCCCACGTGGAGGAGGGCGAGCTCTGCCTGGTCGTGGGGCCCACCGGCTCGGGGAAGTCGACGCTGCTCGGGGCGGCGAGCGGTCGCGTCCCGCACCTCACCGGCGGTCTCCTCGCCGGGCACGTCGTCGTCGAGGGCCGCGACACCCGCGACCACCGGCCGCGCGACCTCGCCGACGTCGTCGGTGTCGTGGGGCAGGACCCCGTGGCCGGGTTCGTCACGGACACGGTCGAGGAGGAGCTCGCCTTCTCGCTCGAGCAGCTCGGCGTGACACCGGGGATCATGCGCAAGCGGGTGGAGGAGGTCCTCGACCTGCTGTCGCTGGCACCGCTGCGCTCGCGGCCCCTCGCCGACCTCTCCGGTGGCGAGCAGCAGCGGGTCGCCATCGGCGCCGTGATGACGGCCCAGCCGCGGGTCCTCGTGCTCGACGAGCCCACCTCGGCGCTGGACCCTACCGCCGCGGAGGAGGTTCTGGCCGCGCTGGCCCGCGTCGTGCACGACCTCGGCGTGACCGTGCTCCTCGCCGAGCACCGGCTCGAGCGGGTGGTCCAGTTCGCGGACCGGGTGATCTCCCTCGACGTCACCGGACGCGCCGTCACCGGCCCGCCGGCCGAGGTGCTGGCGCGCTCCGCCGTCGCCCCGCCGGTCGTGGAGCTTGGCAGGGTGGCCGGGTGGGACCCGCTGCCGATGTCGGTGCGCGACGCACGGAGGGTCGCCCGGCCCCTGCACGACCGGCTGGTGGAGCTGGGCGGGTCGTCCGGCGCCGCCGGAGGACCGGCGACGCCGCCGGTGGCCGGACCCCTGCTCACCGCCCGCGGGGTCGAGGTCCGTCACGGAGCGGTGCACGCCCTGCGGGGGGTGGACCTCGACCTGCGGCCGGGTGAGCTCGTCGCCGTCATGGGCCGCAACGGTTCCGGCAAGTCCTCGCTGCTCTGGGCGCTCCAGGGGCAGGGCCCCCGCTCGGGCGGCTCGGTGCGGGTGGGAACCCCCGGTTCCGACCCTGCCGGGCTGCCTCCCGGGCAGGCGCGCCGCCGGATCGCCCTGGTGCCGCAGTCGCCCTCGGACCTTCTCTACCTCGACACCGTGGGTGCCGAGTGCGCCGCCGGCGACGAGCAGGCCGGTGCCGAGCCCGGGACCGTCAGCGCGACCCTGGACCGGCTCGTGCCCGGCGTCCCCGCGGACGCCCATCCCCGCGACCTCTCCGAGGGCCAGCGCCTGGGCCTCGCGCTGGCGGTGCAGCTGGCCGCCCGACCGGCGGTCGTCCTCCTGGACGAGCCGACGCGCGGCCTCGACTACGCCGCGAAGGACCGGCTCACCCGCGACCTCGCGGACCTCTCGGCGGCGGGCACCGCGGTGCTCCTGTCCAGCCACGACGTCGAGTTCGTCGCCGGCTTCGCCGACCGGGTGCTCGTGCTCGCCGACGGTGAGGTCGTCGCCGACGGCCCGGTCGGCGACGTCCTGCGCGGGTCGCCCACCTTCGCCCCCCAGGTGTCGAAGATCCTCCGGCCGCTCGACGTCCTCACCGTCGACGACGTGCGTGAGCTCCTCGCCGTCGGGAGGGCGACGTGAGCGGGCCGGCGGTGCCGGTCGGGGGGCGGACCGCCGTGACGCTGGTCCTCGCCTCCGCGGTCGGCCTGCTGGCCTTCACCTGGCCCCTCCTCGTCGATGCGGGCGCGGTGCTCTCGGACGCGACCACCGCGCCGCTGGTGCTCGGCGTCGTCCTGGCGGGGGTGCTCGCCGTGGTGCTCGTCGGCCTGTCCGACGGCGGGCTGGACGTCAAGGCGATCGCCGTTCTCGGTCTGCTGTCCGCCCTCGGCGCGGTGCTCCGGCCGCTCGCCGCCGGGACGGCGGGGATCGAGACGGTCTTCTTCCTCCTCATCCTCGGCGGGCGGGTGTTCGGGCCGGGGTTCGGGTTCGTCCTGGGGTCGACGACCCTCTTCGCCTCAGCCCTGCTCACTGGCGGCGTCGGGCCCTGGCTCCCCTTCCAGATGCTCGGGGCCTCGTGGATCGGACTGGGGGCAGGCCTCCTGCCGAGGCGGACGCGCGGTGGGGCCGAGCTGGCGATGCTGGCCGCCTACGCCGTGGTGGCCGCCCTGCTCTACGGGCTGGCCATGAACCTGTCCTTCTGGCCCTTCCAGCTCGGGCTCGGCACCGAGCTCTCGTTCGTGGCGGGCGAGGCGCTGGGCGAGAACCTCGGCCGGTTCCTCACCTACAGCGTCGCGACGTCGCTCGGGTGGGACGTCGGGCGGGCCGTCACCACGGCAGCAGGTGTCCTCCTGCTCGGGCGCCCGGTGCTGGCGACGCTCCGACGGGCGTCGGCGCGAGCCCACTTCGGGGAGCCCGCGGTCCTGTTCGAGGCGGACGCGCGGACCAGCGGCAAGCCTCTCGCCTGACCGGCCATGACCGGCCCTGACCGGCCCTGACCGGCCCTGACCGGCCCTGACCGGCCCTGATCGCGCACGTCTCGGTGGATCCGCGCTCAAGGGGTACCGCCGCCTTTCCACAGGTCTGACCTGCGTCTTCGCCTCCTTCTCGTCGGATGTCGGTACCCGGGCATAGCGTTCCGAGCAGTCGAACAAGGGTTCGCCGGCACCGCGAGGGAGGTCGAGATGGCGGTCGGGGTCGAGGGGCTTGACGCCACGCCCGGGTCTGCCGCGGGGCCGTTGCGGAAGATTGGCGCGATGGCCGAGGCCGTCGCCTCCACGATGCGCGAGCTCCCGGCGGGCACCGCCGTCGAGTGGGATCACACCGAGCGTGAGCAGGTCATTGCCGCGCTCGACGCGGTGGTGAAGGACCTCACCGTCTACAGCGGCAAGGTCCTCCTTGCCCATCGGCAGGACGGCCGTTGGGCCAACGGTCAGGACCGTGACTTCACGGACTGGCGGGCGCGGACCAGTGGAGCCGGGCGTGGTCGGGCCAGGGGTGAGCTCGAGGTCGCCGAGGTTCTCGAGGAGATCCCTGAGCTGGCGGAGGCCGTGAGCGAGGGCAGTGCCGGTCTCGAGCACGCGCGCGCTCTCGGCCGCTTGCGTTCCGGCGCCTCGCCGGCGGTGAAGGACGCACTGGTCAACGGTGCCGCAGGGGAGCTGCTGGCCCGGACGAAGGGGCTCTCGGCCCCGGAGCTGGCGCGCGAGGCCAAGAAGGTGGCGGCGGAGATCGACGCCCGTGCTGCTCAGGAGGCGTTCGACGCCGTGTGGCGGCGCCGCGCCGTCCACACGAGGCGCTCGGGCGGTGCGCGGGTGGGGGAGTGGGTCCTCGACGAGGTGTCGGGCGCCATCGTGGAGACGGCGCTCGACGCGGTGTGCGGTGTCCCCGCCAAGAGCGACCTGCGGACCAGGGACCAGCGCCGCGCCGATGCGCTCGTCACCATGGCATCGCGCGTCCTCCAGGTGGGCGCGGACCTCACCGGTGCGCAGGTGCGCCCGCACATCGCCGTCGTGGTCGACGCAGGGACGTGGTCCGCCGTGCAGCAGCACCTTGCCGGCGCCGAGGCCGCGGACGCGGCGGTGATCGCAGGCGCCGTGGGTACTGCCATGGCCGGGGCGAGGCCCGCCGGCGCGCCGGGCGCGGACGAGGCGACGCCGACCTCTGGTGTCGCGCTCCCGGCACCGTCACCCCTGCCCGACGTCGCGCCCGCAGAGCTCGAGGACGGCACGCTGGTGCCGCTCGGCGAGCTCGCGCGGCTGCTGTGCGACTGCGAGATGACACGGGTCGTCATGGGTGCCGGGTCGGTCCCGATGGACGTGGGGCAGACGGTTCGAACCTACACCAAGGAGGTCCGCCGGGCCGTGGTCACGCGGGACCGGACCTGTCAGTGGCCGGGATGCTCGATCAAGGCAGCCTGGTGCGAGGTCCACCACATCCGGTGGTACTCCCGTGGAGGTCCGACGTCGGTCGACAACGGCATCACCATGTGCACGTTCCACCACCACCGCGTCCACGACTCCCACATCCGCATCGAGGTGCTGTCCGACGGTTTCGCCTTCCACCACCGCGACGGTCGCGTGATCGGCTCGACCCACCGACGGCCGGTCTCCCGGCGCACGAGGTCGAGCCGGGGTGAGCCGGTCCTCGATGGATTCGAAGCCGGCGCGTTCTCGACACCCACACCGCCCCCGGGCGCTGCAGCGCTCCTCGCGTCGTGGCCGCCGCGGCCCCAGGACGACGCGGCCGCCCACCCGGAGCCCCGTTCGCCCATGCGGTCGCCGGATCCTCCGCCCGGGGGGCCGCCCGGGGCCCTGCCCGGACGTGAGCCCGCCGACCGGCGCGGAACCGCCGTGACCGCAGCTCTGCGTCGCTCCGGTGGGCAGGACGCCCGCGCCGGCGGGAAGGCGTCGTCACCGACGTCGTCGCGGCCGTCGCCGGGTCACCCCCGTCGCAGGGACGGAACCCGCCGAGGCGACCCCCGGACCCGCGACGACGGCGCACGAGCAGGTGGAAGGCGCGCGTCCCGCGCCGGCCAGCCGACCCTCCCGGCGTCCTGGGACGACCACGTCGCTCGGCATGACCCCGACCCGCCGTTCTGAGCCGAAGATCCTTCGCACCACAACATCTAGGGCTTACACTTGTGTAAGTACCCCACATGTTGTGGTGACAACCAGTCAGATCGGGTGGACAATGGGGACCAAGGTCCCGGTCTGCACCCTGCGGAACCCTCTAGAGGAGCAACTCATGTCCGTGACCCCGGAAGCGAGCAGGAAGTCCGGCTCGGCGCGACGGCGGCAGGGCCTTCCTGTCCCGCGCGTCTTCTCCACGGCGGGTGTCCACCCGTACGACGAGGTGACCTGGGAGCGGCGCGACGTCGTCCAGACCAACTGGAAGTCCGGCGAGACGATCTTCGAGCAACGGGGCGTGGAGTTCCCGTCCACCTGGTCGATGAACGCCTCGACGATCGTCACCACCAAGTACTTCCGTGGGGCGGTCGGGACCGAGGCCCGCGAGTCGAGCCTTCGTCAGCTCATCGACCGGGTCGTGCGGACGTACACCGCGGCGGGGACCGAGCACGGATACTTCGCCACCGCGGAGGACGCGACCATCTTCGCCGACGAGCTCACCTGGCTCCTCCTCCACCAGTACTTCGCCTTCAACTCACCCGTGTGGTTCAACGTCGGTACGTCGTCGCCGCAGCAGGTCAGTGCCTGCTTCATCCTCTCCGTCGACGACACGATGGAGTCGATCCTCAACTGGTACCGGGAGGAGGGGCTGATCTTCAAGGGCGGCTCCGGCGCCGGCCTCAACCTCTCCCGCATCCGCTCCTCCAAGGAGCTGCTGTCCTCGGGCGGTGCGGCGTCCGGGCCGATCTCCTTCATGCGCGGCGCCGACGCCTCCGCAGGCACCATCAAGTCCGGCGGCGCCACGCGCCGCGCCGCGAAGATGGTGGTCCTCGATGTCGACCACCCCGACATCGAGGAGTTCGTCGAGACCAAGGCGCGCGAGGAGGACAAGATCCGCGCCCTCCGCGAGGCCGGGTTCGACATGGACCTCGGCGGTCGGGACATCGTCTCGGTCCAGTACCAGAACGCCAACAACTCCGTGCGCGTCACCGACGAGTTCATGAACGCCGTCGAGGAGGGCAGGTCCTTCGGCCTCAGGGCCCGGCAGGACGGCAGGGTCGTCGAGGAGGTCGACGCCAAGACCCTGTTCCGCAAGATCGCCAAGGCGGCGTGGGAGTGCGCCGACCCCGGCCTCCAGTACGACGACACGATCAACGCCTGGCACACGTCCCCCGAGTCGGGGCGGATCACGGCCTCGAACCCGTGCTCGGAGTACATGCACCTGGACAACTCCTCGTGCAACCTCTCCTCGGTCAACCTGCTCAAGTTCCTCCGGGACGACGACACCTTCGACGTCGCACGGTTCACCGCTGCGGTCGAGCTGATCATCACCGCGATGGACATCTCCATCTCCTTCGCCGACTTCCCCACCGAGGCCATCGGGGAGACCACCCGGGCCTACCGGCAGCTCGGCATCGGTTACGCCAACCTCGGTGCGCTGCTCATGGCCACCGGGCACGGCTACGACTCCGACGGCGGCCGCTCCCTGGCCGCCGCCATCACGTCGCTCATGACCGGTGCGGCCTACCGGCGGTCCGCCGAGCTGGCCGCGGCCCTCGGCCCGTACGAGGGGTACGCCCGCAACGCGGTCGGCCACCAGCGGGTCATGCGCAAGCACGCCGTCGCGAACGACGACCTGCGCACCGTCGACGAGGTGGACGCCGCCATCCATGCCGCGGCCACCGAGGAGTGGCGGGCCGGCCTGAGGATCGGTGAGAAGTCCGGCTGGCGCAACGCGCAGTCGTCGCTGCTGGCGCCCACCGGCACCATCGGCTTCATGATGGACTGCGACACCACCGGCATCGAGCCCGACTTCTCGCTGGTCAAGTTCAAGAAGCTCGTCGGTGGCGGCTCGATGCAGATCGTCAACCAGACGGTCCCGCGGGCGCTGCGCCGGCTCGGGTACGCCGAGGACGCCGTCGAGGCGGTCGTCGAGCACATCGCCGAGCACGGGAACGTTGTGGACGCCCCCGGGCTCAGCCGCGAGCACTACGAGGTCTTCGACACCGCGATGGGACGGCGTGCCATCGCCCCGATGGGGCACGTCAAGATGATGGCCGCGGTCCAGCCGTTCCTGTCCGGCGCGATCTCCAAGACCGTGAACCTCCCCGAGACCGCCACGGTCGACGACATCGAGAAGGTCTACTTCGACGGGTGGAAGCTCGGTCTCAAGGCGCTGGCCGTGTACCGCGACAACTGCAAGGTGGGCCAGCCGCTCTCCGACGGGCGCACGGAGAAGAAGGTCGCGCCGGCACCTGCACCGGTGCCCGACGCGCCCCAGAAGGCCGTCCGGAAGCGCCTGCCCAAGCAGCGTCCGTCGATCACGACGTCGTTCACCGTGGGTGGGGCCGAGGGGTACATGACCGCCGGGTCCTACCCCGACGACGGACTCGGCGAGGTGTTCCTCAAGCTCGGCAAGCAGGGCTCGACGCTCTCGGGCGTCATGGACGCCTTCTCCATCGCGGTCTCCGTCGGCCTCCAGCACGGCGTTCCCCTCGAGACCTACGTCCGGAAGTTCACCAACCTGCGCTTCGAGCCGGCGGGGCTGACCGACGACCCCGACATCCGGATGGCGCAGTCGATCATGGACTACATCTTCCGGCGCCTGGCGCTGGACCACCTGTCGTTCGAGGCCCGTTCCTCGATGGGGATCTACACGACGGCGGAGCGGACCAGGAATCTGGAGACCGGCTCGTACGAGGCTCCTGAGGACGTCGACCTCGAGGCTCCGGAGACCGAGTCGCCGGCGCCCGCGGCAGCCGCTCCGTATCCGTCCCGCCGGACGGATACGGTGCACTCCTCGGCCGAGCTGCTCGAGCTGCAGCAGGGGCAGGCGGCCGACGCCCCGCTCTGCTTCTCGTGCGGGACGAAGATGCGCCCCTCGGGCACCTGCTACGTGTGCGAGAGCTGCGGCTCCACCTCCGGCTGCAGCTGATCGGATCGCCCGGTGAGCCCGGCACCCCTGACGGGGTGCCGGGCTCCGTCGTCGAGTCGTCACGCCGCCGCAACCACGGTGAAACACAGGTCGGGCACCGTTGAAGCATGAGCGCGAGCGCTGTCTCCGACCTTGCCTGCGAGGTCTGCGGCCGTCTGCCCGAGCCGCGCAAGGCCCGGCTCACCGTGGCGAACCTGGCCGCGATGCTGCCGATCGAGCTCGCGGTCCACGCCCTCGTCGTGGGCAGCGACCTCTCCTACGTGCTCAAGGTGGCGGTGCTGACGTTCACCGCGACGGTCCTGGTGATCTGGGTGGCCGAGCCGTCGGTCATGCGCATCTTCCGGCGCTGGCTGCACAGCCCCGCCCTCCGTGAGCGCTCGCGCCTGACCGACGCGGGCTCGTTGTGGCGGATCCGCACCGTCGTCGCCGACACCCCGGGTGCCCTCGGTGCCATCACGCACCAGCTCGCGCTCCTCGACGCGAACATCCTCGGCGTGCACGTCCATCCCGCCGACCGCGAGGCGGTCGACGAGTTCGTCGTCGCCGCCCCGGACGGTGTCCAGGCGCGCGACATCCTCGAGGCGGTCACCGACGGTGGCGGCGGGGACCCGCGGGTGTGGCCCACCACCGCCCTCGCGCTGGTCGACGGTCAGACCAAGGCGCTCGGTCAGGCCCTTCGCGTCGCGGGGGACCCGAGCGAGCTGCCGGGCGCCGTGGCCGACCTCCTCGGTGCCGAGCTGGCGGCGGGCAGCCCTGGTGAGCCCACCTCTCACCTCTCCGGAGACGCGACCCGCCTCAAGGTCCACTCCCGCTGGTACGGCGCGCTCGTCTTCACCCGGCCCGGGGAGCCGTTCACGCCGGCCGAGTCGGCCCGCGCCCACCGGCTCGCGGAGCTGGCTGAGCTCGTCGAGCACGGAACGGCAGTCGCGCCCCCGGAGATTCCCGGCGCGCGGGCCGCTCTGCCCGGTGCCGCCAAGGACAGCTCCGGCTCCGGTTCAGGTTCGGGCTCCGGTTCGGGTACGGGTTCGGGTACGGGTTCGGGCTCCGGCTCGGCGGCCATGCATGGTCCCGGTCCGGTGGGCCGGTGCGGCGGGCCGTCGGGTCGAGCGGTGGCCGAGGTCGTCGAGTCGCAGCGGGCGGACAGGCCCGCGGGGACCTAGGGCACTGTCGCGGCCCGCGTCGGTGGCATTCCCTTGAGGCGGAGGTGTTGGCATGGAGCGGAACCACGCCAGGCTGCTCCGGGTGGTCCTCGTCGTCGTTGCCGCCGCACTGCTTCTGGGAGCGTGCGCGGCCGGCCTCAACGACGTCGCCGAGCCGAGCGCTGAGGCCGGCTTCTGGCAGGGGCTGTGGCACGGCCTCATCAGCCCGGTGACGATCATCGTCTCGCTCTTCAACGAGGACGTCGGCATCTACGAGGTCGTGAACAACGGCGGCTGGTACGACGTCGGCTTCATGGCCGGCGTGTCGACCATCTTCTGGACGCTCGGTCGCGGCGGCGGCGCCGCGGTACCCGCACGGTCGCGCCGGCGCTGAGGATCGCGTCAGCAGGCACCGGCCCCCGGCGCGCCCGCGGCCGCTGAGCTGAGTCCCGCGTCAGCAGGCACAGGACGCCACGCGCCCGCCGGTGCTGAGCCTCGCGCATCCGTCCGCCCTTGTCCCCGAGATCGACAGGGCTGCGCCCGGACGTCCCGCAGACGCTGAGCCCGCGCGTCCGCACCGGCCTCGGGGAGAGCCCGGCCCGCCGCGGTGACTAGTCGTGGACGTGCGCCTCGTTCGCGCGGTGCGCGACAGGTTCGAGCTGGAAGGTCGAGTGCGCGACGCTCACCGGGAAGTGCTCGGCGACGCACGCCTGGAGCCTGCCGAGCAGGGCCGGCAGGTCGCCGTCGACGAAGCACTCGTCCTCGACGACGACGTGCGCCGACAGGACCGGCAGACCGGAGGAGATCTGCGACGCGTGGAGGTCGTGGACGTCCTTGACGTGAGGCACGCCGAGGATGTGCTCCCGCACCTGGTCGAGGTCGAGACCGCTGGGGGTCGACTCCAGCAGCACGTCGGTGGCCTCGCGGAGCAGCATGACGGTCCGCGGCACGATGAGGGCGCTGATGAGGACGGCTGCGACGGCGTCGGCGCGGGTCCAGCCGGTGGTGGCGATGACGAGCGCGGCGACGATGACGGCCACCGAGCCGAGAGCGTCGTTGACCACCTCGAGGAACGCGGCCCGGACGTTGAGGTTGCCGCGGCGCCCGCCGGCCAGCACCGCCATGGCCACGAGGTTGGCCGCGAGCCCGACGACACCGAAGACGAGCAGGCTCGTGGAGGGGATCTCGGGCGGCTCCATGAACCGGCGGACCGCCTCGATGACCGCGTACACCCCGACGGCGAGGAGGAGGGCCGCCTGGGCCGCCGCCGCGAGGACCTCGGCGCGGTGGAGTCCCCACGTCCGCCGCGTGGTGGGCGGGCGGAGGGTGAGCGTGGCTGCGGTGAGTGCCATGAGGAGCCCGACCGAGTCGGTGAGCATGTGGGCGGCGTCCACGAGGAGCGCGAGGCTCCCGGTGACGATCGCGCCGACGACCTCCGCCACCAGCACCGCCGTCGTCGTGGCGAACGCGATGGCCAGCCGCCGCCGGCTCGCCCCGGCGTGCGCGTGCTCGTGGCTCTGGGATGCCATGGGTACATCCTCCCCTCGACGGCCGGTCGGAGCAGTGTGGTCCCACCGGCCGGGCGAACGGTCGCGGCGACCCGGCGAACGGTCCCACCGACCCGGCGCACGGTCGCGGCGACCCGGCGAACGGTCCCACCTGCCGGGCGAATGGTCCCCCGGCCGAGCACGGTGACGCCGGCCGTCCGCTGGACGAGTCGTCCCGTGGGCGTGGCACCTCAGCCCGTGCCGCGGACCCGGGCCCCACCGAGTGCCACGGCGGTGCCGGCGCGGAGGGAGCCGGGGATCTCGGCGATCGCGTCGACGTGCCTGACCAGTGCGGAAAGGGTCTCGTCGTCGGCGTCCCCCTCGACCTCCACGTCGTAGACGATGCCGGTCGAGACGGCCGGGTCCCCGGCGAAGCCGCCGTCCGCGGTGACCACCACCCGCCTGAGGGTGATCCCGCGGGCGGCCGCCTCGCGGAAGAGGTCGTTGGATACGCATCCGGCGACCGCGAGGTGGAGGAGCTGCCCGCCGCTGAGGCCGCGGCCCCCGCCGCCCTGCTCCCGTGGGCGGTCCACGACGAGCGTGTACGGACCCGCCCACCCCAGTGCCGTGACCTGCCCGTCGACGTTCCGGACCTCGACCTCGTAGCCCACGGCGCACCTCCGCTCGGGTGCGCAGCCGTGGCACAGGGGTCTGCACCGGCGGGACTGTGGTGGGTGACGGGTGCCGGTCCGCGCACGCGGTTGGCGGCACCGTACCTGTTCCGCCGGCTCCGACGTGCGGAATGCGTCCGGAGCGGTTCACTGGGACTGTGACCAGGACGCTTGTCGCATCACTGCTGAGCGTGGCGGTGCTGAGCGGTTGCTCCGCGACCATGCCCACCGACCCCGAGGGCACCCTCGACCGGGTGACGGGCGGGACCCTTCGGGTCGGCGTGTCACCCAATCCGCCCTGGACCGACCTGCCGGACGGTACCGGTGCGGAGCCCGAGGGCATCGAACCGGACCTCGTGCGGGACTTCGCCGAGACGATCGACGCCGACGTCGAGTGGACGGCCGGCGGCGAGGAGGACCTCATGGGCCAGCTCGAGGATCGCGAGCTCGACCTGGTCGTCGGTGGGCTCACCGCCAGGTCGCCGTGGTCCTCCCACGTCGCCCTGACCTACCGCTACCTCGAGACCGTGGCTGCCGACGGGCAGAAGGAGCTGCGGGTGATGGCCGCTCCGATGGGGGAGAACGCGTTCCTCGTCGAGCTCGAGCGCTTCCTGCTCACCACGGAGGTCCAGCCATGACCGCGCGGTTCGGCCACACCGAGCTCCCCGACGAGCAGGAGCGGGCGCTGCGCCGCGCGGTCCGGCTGGCGTGGCTGACGATCGCCTTCCTCGTCACCGCCGTGACCGGGGTGTACCTCGTCATGGGCAGCTCGCAGGCGATGAAGGCGGCGTGGATGGAGGACATGCTCTCCTTCATCCCGCCGATCTCGTTCCTCGTCGCCGTCCGCGTCACGCGCCGTCGGCCCAGTGCCCGCCACCCGTACGGCTACCACCGGGCCGTCGCCGTCGGTCACCTCGTGGCGGCGACCGCGCTGGTCGCGATGGGCGCGTTCATGGTGTGGGACTCGGCCTCGGGACTGATCAAGGCCGAGCACCCGCCGGTCGGGCTCATGGAGGTCGCCGGCCAGCCGGTGTGGTCCGGCTGGCTCATGATCGGCGTCATGGCCTACACGGCCGTGCCACCGGTGCTCCTCGGCCGGGCGAAGATGCCGCTCGCCGAGAAGCTCCACGACCGGGTCCTCTATGCCGACGCCGACATGAACAAGGCCGACTGGATGACCGCCGTCGGCGGCATCGCCGGGGTCGTCGGTATCGGCCTGGGTCTGTGGTGGGCGGACGCGGTCGCCGCCCTGTTCATCTCCGGGAGCATCCTTCGCGACGGCGTGAGCAACATGCGCGT
Organism: Georgenia sp. M64; assembly: GCF_038049925.1. NCBI lineage: Bacteria > Bacillati > Actinomycetota > Actinomycetes > Allobogoriellales > Allobogoriellaceae > Georgenia > Georgenia sp. M64. The sequence continues at coordinate 4,095,800 of NZ_CP145809.1, read as the reverse complement.
CGCCGTCAGCGCCATCATGGACGCCCGGGCTGAGACCTACGACGGCGAGGGCCCGCACCCGCTCGTGCGGCGGATCGACGCGGCGCTCGGCACGCTGCCGTGGGTGGACAAGGCGCGCTCGCGGGTGCGGGACGAGGGTCACGTCTTCCACGTCGAGGCGTTCGTCGTCCCGGTGGACGGCGCGCCGGACCTGACCGAGCTGTCGCGGGCGCGAGAGCTGCTGTGCAACCTCGACTGGAAGGTGCAGGACGCCGTGATCGTCCCCGTCGAGGAGCTCCCCGAAGAGTTCCTGCCCGGTCTGCGTGAGGAGAGGGCCGGCCACGACGCGTCCTGAGTGGGGTCCCGCGCCAGGTGGGGACCTGGTGCCGAGGTCGCACGTCCGGCCGGGGGCTCCGGAGGGCCCGTGAACCGGCGCCGACCGGTGCGTGAGCTCCCTGTTGATCCCCGTGACACCGGCGGGAGGTTTCCCCTACGCTCCTGTCCAGTTGCAGTGGATCGAAGTCTTGCGCGTCCCCGGTCCCGGCCGGGTTGCTTTTCCTTCGTGGAGCCAGACAGAGAACACCGTGACAAGCGGTCTCGAAAGGCGGGGCCGTTTGACAAGCTCTACAAGGAGTAGCCATGGCCACCGGAACCGTCAAGTGGTTCAACGCTGAGAAGGGGTACGGCTTCATCGCCCCCGACGACAACACCGCGGACGTCTTCGTCCACTACTCGGCGATCTCGACCTCGGGGTACCGCTCCCTCGAGGAGAACCAGAAGGTCGAGTTCGACGTCACGCAGGGCAACAAGGGCCCGCAGGCGGAGAACGTCCGTCCGCTCTGACGCTCGCTGAGCGTCCAGCAACCGGAACCCCGGCACCGAACGGTGCCGGGGTTCTCTCGTTGGGACCGTTCGCTCGGGTGGTGCGCCGGGGCTCCTCACGACGACGCCCGAGCGCTCGCCGGCTGGATCGCCCGTGTCAGCGGTGTGGGACATCCTGGGGGCGTGAAGGCCGGGCCGGACGTCAACGTGGTCCTCGTGCACGGGAGGCGGGACGGCGGGCCCGCTCTGTCGCGCCGCCGCCAGGGCGAGGCCGTCACGTGGGTCCGTCCCCTCACGACGACGGCGCCGCCGCGGTCGTCGACCGGCCGGTGGGTCGCGGTGGTGTCGGGGATCGTCGGGGTGTGGACGGCGCCAGCCGGCGGAGCGCTGGCCGTCCTCGGGGCGGTGAGCCCGTGAGCGGCGGTCGGCCGGGCGAGCCGGAGCGTGGCGGCGGCAGGGCGAGGGTGCTCGGGGTGGACCGCTGGAAGGGCGCGTGGGTCGGTGTGGTCCTGGAGGACGGACGGGGCGCTGGCCGCGACCTTGCCGGCACGGTGGGTACGCCCGGCACCGCGGGGGCCGGCACGGTCGGGGCGACCGGTTTTGGCGACCCCACCACGGCAGTCACCGGGGTCGTCGGACCGACCATCACCGACGTGGTGCTGGCCGCGCAGCGCGAGGGGCAGATCGACGTCGTCGCTGTCGACATCCCCATCGGGGTGCCGGAACACGGACCGCGGCAGGCCGACGTGCTCGCTCGCCGGGTCGTGGGCCCGCGACGCAGCTCCGTCTTCCCGACGCCCGTGCGGGCCGCCCTCGAGGCCGCGGACTACGCGGCTGCGGTCCTGGCCAGCCGTGACCTCACCGGGGTGGGGCTGAGCCGCCAGGCGCACGCCCTCGGGCCCGCGCTGCTCGAGGTGGAGGAGTGGGTGCGCACGACGGCGGTCGCCGTCGTGGAGGTCCACCCCGAGGTGAGCTTCGCCGTCCTCGCCGGGTCGCCGCTGCCGTGGCCGAAGAAGAGCTGGGCCGGCGCCAGGGCGCGCCTGGACCTGCTCACGGGGGCGGGCGTGCACCTGCCGGCCGACCTGGGGCCCGCCGCGGTCGTCCCCGTCGACGACGTCCTGGACGCCGCCGTCGCCGCCTGGTCGGCCCGCCGGTACCACCGGGGCGCGGCCGTCTCCTTCCCCGACCCGCCCGAGGTCCTCGACGGGATCGCCGCCGCCATCTGGGCGTGAGAGGCGCAGCGGGCCGGAGCGGCCCAGGGCGAGGTGGCTCAGGCGGAGGCGCTGAGGCAAAGGTGGCTCGGGCGGCGGCGCTGATGCCGGAGCGGCTCAGGCGGAGGCGCTGAGGCAAAGGTGGCTCGGGCGGCGGCGCTGATGCCGGAGCGGCTCAGGCGGAGGCGCTCGGCGTGCCCGTCTCGTCGCGCAGTCGCGGTTCGGTGGTGAGGTCGGGCCGGTACCCGAGCTTGCCGGCGTAGAACTCGCGGACCTTGTCCATGTCGGCGGCCACGTCACCCGTCAGCCGCAGCGTGGGTCCCAGGCCGGTCGTCCTCCGCTCGGAGTCGACGTACCCCAGCGTGACGGGCAGACCCGCCTCCATGGCGATGCGGTAGAAGCCGGACTTCCAGTACTCCGAGCGTCCGCGGGTCCCCTCCGGCGTCACCACGAGGTAGAACCGCTCGCCCGACCGGATGCGGCCGACGATGTCGGAGACCAGGCCGTGCGGGCTGCGCCGGTCCACGGGGATGCCGCCCAGGGCGCGCATGAGCGGGCCGAACGGACGGAGGAACAGCTGGTGCTTGCCGAGCCAGCGTGTCTCGAGATCGAGCTCCCACGTGATGCCGAGCATGAGGATGAAGTCCCAGTTGGACGTGTGGGGTGCCCCGATGAGCAGGCCGGCGCCGTCGGGCGCCAGCGGCTGGGAGACGTGCCGATATCCGGTCACGGTCCACACGAGACGGGCGAAGGCGTGGCGGAGGGTCCTCACGTGCCCGACCCTATCGAGGTGGCGACGGTGCCGCCCCCGGCCGCGCCGGTCCGCGGAGGTGTGCCGCACGCGCGACGGCAGGAGGCGCAGGCGCCGGTCGGTGGGCGGGTGGGGCCCTGGGCATGGCCTGTCTCGTGCGGGTGGATGCGGGTCGCCCGTAGTCTCGGGAGCAGCGTGGCCTGCGACGGCATGAGGAGCGAGCATGAGTGACACCGGTTACGGCGACTTCGAGTTCGAACGGAAGTTCTTCGTCCGCGACCTCCCGGTGGACGTCCTGCGCGGCGACGTCCCCGACTTCATCGTCCAGAGCTACTTCCTCGCCGCGGAGGGGTACGCCCTGCGGATCAGGCTGCAGGGCCCGGCGCAGGTGCCCCTCGAGCGCGGCGTCGTCGACGATCTCACCGTGCTCGCCCAGAACGCCGACCGGTTCACGTTCTGCGCGATCACCGCCAAGGGCCCCGCCGTCGGTGGGACGCGCTACGAGGCCGAGCGGGACCTCGACGTCGCCGTCGGACGCGAGATGGTGCGCCTGGGTGGCTCGAAGGTCGTGAAGTACCGGCACTCGGTGTGGCTCGGTGGCGACGGCTGGGTGATCGACGAGTTCCTCGGCGCCAACGGCCCGCTCATCGTGGCCGAGTGCGAGCGCGGCGGTCCGGTCACCGACCTCGTCATCCCGGACTTCTGCGAGTCCGAGCTCACGGACGACCCTCGGTTCGCCAACGAGTCACTCTCCCGCCGGCCCTACTCGGGTTGGGCCGAGCAGTACGAGGAGGAGCTGCGTACCCGGGGGCCCCGCTGGCTCACGGACTTCGGGACGAACGAGCGCGCCTGAGCGTTGCTCGACCTACTCGATCCCGGAGCCCCCGGCGATGTCGAAGCTCCACTGCTCCGAGCTGATGCCGACCGGTCGAGCCCCAGGCGCCTCACCGTTCCCAGGTCCACCGGCTCCGTGTCCACCGGGTCCGTGACCGCCGGTGTGGCCGTGCCCGTGGCCTGCCGCGAAGGAGTCGGAGCCGAGCCACGCCTCGTACGTGGCCTCGTCCCGCCAGCGGGTGACGACGAGCCAGGTGTGCCGGCCGTCCGTCGGCCGGAGCAGCTCGAACCCCAGGAAACCGTCGACGCCCTCGACCGCGCCTGCGCGGGCGGCGAACCGGGCCGCGAGCTCGTCGCCGCTGTCCGGCGGGACGGTGATGGCGTTGATCTTCACGATGCTCATGACGCCATCATGACCCGCGGTGGCCCGGCTCGACCTGCCGTCGGTACCGTGGCGCATGCCCGACCCGCGCAGGAACGCCGTCGAAGCTCGAGATCTCGGACCGGCAACCCCGCTCGCTGACCATCGTGCCGACCGGAGCGGCGGCGCCCTCGTGGTCGTGGCGGCGACCGAGGCCGACTGGCAGGAGTACCGGGACGTCCGTCTGCGGGCGCTCGCCGACTCACCCGCTGCCTTCGGCTCGAACCTCCAGCGTGAGCGCACCTTCGACGACCGAGTGTGGCGCGAGCGGGCGGGGTCCGGCCGGACACTCCTGGCGCGGTTGCGAGGAGCGCCGGTCGGTCTCGTCACGACCATCGAGGAGGAGGGCAGGCCGGACGAGCGACAGATCGTCTCCATGTGGGTGGACCCGGCCGTGCGCCGCTCCGGCGTCGGTCGCACCCTGGTGCTGGCGGCCCTCCGAGCCGTGCATGCACAGGGCGTGCGACGGGCGACGCTCTTCGTCGCCGACGGCAACGAGGCGGCGGCGAGGTTCTACGAGCGCCTGGGCTTCACCTCCACGGGCGAGCGACAGCCGCTGCCCTCCGACCCCGGTCGCGGCGAGGAGCGCTACGCCATCGACGTGTGAGCAGGTGCCAGGCCCCTGCTGCCGGACCCCGGCATCAGCGCCGCGAGAACCGTGACCCGCCGTACTTCTTGTGGACGGCCTGCCGGCTGACCCCCAGGACGGTGGCGATGGCCGCCCACGAGGCGCCCGACACGCGTGCCCGGTGGACGAGCACCTCCTCGAGCATCTCCGTCTCCCGGCGCATCCGTCGGACCGCACTGAGTCCTTCCAGGGGGTCCTCGCCCTCGGCCTGACCCAGCAGTGCACGCATCTCCGCTGCTCCCATCTCGTGCTCCCGACCTCTCTCCCCCTGCCCGACCCTGGTGTCAATATGCATTGACGAAATTGGTCTGTCAACCCGCTTTGACGTTCATGACGCTCCGGCGGGTGAGGCGTGCCAAGGCCGGCTATGACGCCGTCAGCGACTACGTCGCCGCAGTGCTCGCCAAGCATGAAGGCCTGGCCGAGCTCGCCCCTGTGCCCACTCGACACCCAGAACAGAAGGAGTTGCCTCTCGCCACGAGCGCATAACCCCCACATATGAGTGGGGGCCGGCCCCGAAGGGCCGGCCCCAATAGTCCAAGTCCTTCACCCCTAGTGCTTGGCGGCCTAGGTGAAGGGCCCAGATCGACGCACCTTCGTGCGCCTTACGCTCGGAGCCCACCATAGCTACTGCAGCGACGCATTCGCTACCCATGAGCGGCGACACGCCGCAAACCACCCAACCCTGGAACAAGGGCCGGCGGCGCACCCGCAGGCCCAGCAGGGCGCGGGAACGCGCACCCCTGACGGTGCGGATGGCCCTACCCGAAGGGCACACCATCCCTCGCCGGGTCAGCGACTGGATCGACCAAGCCCCGGCCCATCCGGGCACGGCCACGATGACCGCGCGGTCCTGCCGCACCTACCGTGCAGTCGTACTCGCTGTCGCCAACGCCATCGACGCCAAGTCCAAGACCACCACCTTCTCCTGGGCCAGCCTCGCGGCCGCGGTCCTCGAAATCGACCCGGGCGCCGCTAGCTCGCGAGCCACCATCGCCCGCTACCTGCGTCGCCTGCGGGACTGGAAGCTCCTGGGTGTCGTGGCCAGCGGACGGACCGCCACCTACGCCCCGAAGGGCGACGGCGGGATCAACGAACGGGCTGTGTACGTCCTGTCGGTCATCCGGCCCTTGCAGGCTGTGGACAGTATTGAGACCCCTCCCCTGAAAGAGGCTGACGTACTCCCCTGAACCGCCCTGGGTTCGGTGGAGACTCCTGAGCCTGGAAACGAGGATGGAGTCATGGCATCTGGACAGAGCGCTGGGAGGCCGACGACGCGTCGGTACAGCGAGGAGGAGAAGGCCGCCGCGGTGCGGATGGTCCGTGCGCTGCGCGCCGAGCTGGGGACCTCGCAGGGGACGGTCAAGCGGGTGGCGGACCAGTTGGGCTACGGGCCGGAATCGGTGCGCATGTGGGTCAAGCAGGCCGACATCGACGCCGGCGAGGTCGCTGGGGTGAGCACCGAGGAGTCCGAGCGCGTGAAGGCCCTGGAGCGCGAGGTACGCGAGCTACGCCGCGCGAACGAGATCTTGAAGCGGGCTGCGTCTTTCTTCGGGGCGGAGCTCGACCGCCAGTACAAGTGATCGTGGCCTTCATCGACGACAACCGTCAGGACGTCGTGGAGGGCCGCAAGCTCGGAGTCGAGCCGATCTGCACCGCCCTGCGCCAGGCAGGCGTGCAGATCGCTTCGAGCACCTACTACGCCGCCAAGTCCCGCCAGCCCTCGGCCAGGGCGGTGCGTGATGCCGAGCTGACGCCCCGGCTGCGCCAGCTGTGGGAGGCCAACTATCGCGTCTACGGCGCCCGGAAGCTGTGGAAGGCCGCCCGCCGCGAGGGACTGGACGTCGGCCGTGACCAGGTGGCGCGCTTGATGCGCGCCGAGGGAATCGCCGGGGTGGTGCGCACTGCGCGGCTGCGCACCACGCGTCCAGAGCCGGCAGCGGCCCGCCACCCTGACCTCGTGGACCGGGACTTCACCGCCTCGGAGCCGAACCAGCTGTGGGTCACCGACCTGACCTACGTGCCCACCTGGGCAGGGATCGCCTACGTCTGCTTCATCATCGACGCGTTCTCCCGGGCGATCGTGGGCTGGCGCGTGGCGTCCAACATGCGCACCCAGACCGTGCTGGACGCCATCGAGATGGCCCGCTGGTCCCGCGGCGCGAAGCTGCCTGGGCTGCGCTGCCACAGCGACGCAGGATCGCAGTTCACCTCGCTGCGCTACGGCGAACGCCTGGCCGAGATCGGCGCCGTCCCCTCCATCGGGACGGTGGGTGACTCGTATGACAACGCACTGGCCGAGACCGTCAACGGCTACTACAAGGCCGAACTCATCCGTGGCCCCGTGCGCACCGAGCGCGGGCCGTGGAAGAACGTGGAGGACGTCGAGCTCGCCACCCTCGGCTGGGTGCACTGGCACAACACCCAGCGCCTGCACGGCTACCTCGATGACCTCCCGCCCATCGAGTACGAGCAGGCGTACTACGCTGCCAACCGGAGCGACCAAACCCTGGTCGCAATCCAATAGTCCGAGTCTCCATCAGACCCAGGGCGATTCAGATCCGGGTTAGCGAGGCAATTCGTCTTGGCAGACCGCTTAGGTCCAAAAGTTCTATTGGACCTAAGCAACTGGTGTGCGCGCCAAGAACTTGGATTGCTCCGCGTCCCCTACCCTGGGGACCCCGAAGATGTCTGCCCTAAGGAGAGCCCGTCGTGGCGCAGAAGAAGCACGTGGTGCTCATCGACGATTTAGACGGTTCGCCGGCGTCGGAGACAGTGCACTTGGGCCTTGACGGCGTCGATTACGAGATCGACCTGAACGAGGCGCACGCCGAAGCGCTGCGCGAGACTTTCGCCGAATGGATCGGTCCCGCTCGCAAGGTGGGGGGCCGGAAGAGGCCTTCCACGGGCCGACGTGCCGCATCAGCGGCCACCGCATCCTCGGGAGGCGACACCGCCAAGATCCGGGAATGGGCACGCCAGAACGGCTACACAGTCTCGGAGCGCGGGCGCATCCCGGCGAGTGTCCGCGAGGCCTACGAGCTGGCCCACTGAACTGACTCGAAGAACGCCCCCTGCAGCTTGCCCGCGGAAGTAGCCGCCGGTTCATCACTTCGGCCTCTGCGCATATTCATTTCGGTTGCGGGATGTTCCTGGCCCAGGCAGCGCAACGCCCGCTTAGGTCCCGGAGAGGGATCAGCAATCGGCACAAACGGTGAGGTGCTTCTCCATGAAGATCAGCTCGTCGGGGGTGTAACCAATCCGTTCGTAGAAGGGCACAACCCCTGCGTTGGATGGCTCGACGAGCCAGGTTGAGTCTCGTCAGACGAACCGTTCGTACAGCAAGTAGACAGAGACCTCATTCCTCATGACGCCCGCCCCGGTGCAGACGCGACGACGATCCAGAAGGCCCCGGGCGTGGCAAGCCTCCTGTGGCTGGCCAGATGTGCTTACCGGGAGGCCTAGAGCGTCGCCGACGCCTGCTACGAGTTCCTCTGCCGACTGGTTCTCCGGTCCACTCAATGTCAGTTGGTGCCAGCAACCACCTGACCCGCACATCACTTCGTCGCTGGCGATCGTGACGCCAGCAGGCAGGGCCGGAAGGTCGGATACGGGAGGCACTGCCGTCTCATCAAGCTGTAACCAAAGCACCGGGACAAAGAGGACAGCCGCCGCGGCGAGCCCTGCTGACAGAACCGATATCACGGCGATGGTTCTCCGGCGCACCGGGGCACCGGGGCACCGGGGCACCGGGGCACCGGGGCATCGTACGGGCCGGGATGAACGGACCAAGTCCGATACGACGACAAGCGGGAGACGGTGGTTAGCCAAGAATCGATCGACGGCCAAAAACGTTGGTTATTACTGAAGTCGACCTGTCACGTGCGGTTCGCCGCCGACTGCGCCGAGTATGAGGTCGACCTCAATGAGACGCATGTCCAGGCGACGTCGGGCATGTGCTGAATGAACTCGGTGCAGGTCAGCGGTGGCAGGGGGCCACCGGTAGCCAGAGCCACCGGTGGCCCCACCATGCCGGTCAGGGAATGTCTTGCTGGGCAGCGGCGCGGCGGAGCTGCTGAGCGTCGTAGGAGGTCAAGAAGCGCTGGTCCTCCAGCTCACGGACGCTCTGTCCTACCGCGCGGACGTATTGGCCGTGGTTCTTGTAGAGCGCGTCGAGCTCGGCCTCGTCGAACGGCTCCTCCCACCCGGCGATGAAGCAGAACGAGGCCCCGGTCGCGGTCCCGTGCCAGGTGCTCGTGGGAACCTCAAGGAATGGTGATCGCAGACCGCCTTGCACGTTGCCGAACTCGTCGAGCACCGGCTTGCCGTCCGCGACGAGGATGGGGTCGGCGTGCGGGGGTGCGATCCCTTCTCGGACCCACAGGTCGAGATTCTGCAGGGCGGCGTTGAAGAAGATGTCGCTGGGGAACCGGCTCCGCGGGCCCTGGTCGCACTGCTGCGGAGGAACGTTCCGGCCGGCGCGGAGAATGTCCTTCGGTGCGGCCGAGTAGTAGAGCTCGTCGGGTGTTGCGTGGCCGGCCCCGGCCATCTCGTAGTGGCGGTACCGGTCGCCCGGCTCGTCACTGTCGGGGCGGCGCGAGCCGATGCCTCGCAGGTAGTCGGACTGCGACATGATGCGCATGACGGGCACGCCGACGTCGTGGAGGTCCCGGCGCGGGTCCCCGACCGGTGGTGCGCTCTCGCACTGGTTCATCGGGTAGGCGCCCGCGAACGCACCTCCGGCCACCGCGACGGTGTAGGCGTCGTAGACCGGCTTCCCGAACTCCTCGACGACCCGCGGGTGGATGCCGTTGATGTAGTTGACCAGGTATCCCCCGGTTTGGGAGTACCCCCACCCGTAGGCGTGCTCGACGTGGGAGGTGGCGTCGCCGTACGTCAGCGGGTTGCTGCCGTCGTCGCTCCTGAGCCACTGGCCGACCTGGGTGTAGATGTCCCAGACGAGCCCGTTCTCGGTGGTCCGGGAGCTGTCCGCCGCGACGTTCTGGCAGTTCGCCGGGTCGTCGAGGGACAACGGATTGTCCCAGGCGAGCGCCGCATACCGTTCCGGATCGAAGTTCTTGAGCGCGTCCACCGCGACGGGTTTCGCGGTGATGCCGACCCAGGCGTCACCGTTGGCGGTCATCTGCTCGTGCGCCATGGCCCAGCCGATGTTGAGGTCGAAGAGGTTGGACGGGTTGAGCATCTCGACGACGACGTTGCCGCTGAAATGCTGATCCTTCGCCGGGCGTCGGACGAGAACGCGTGTCGTGTACGGCGCATCGGGGGTGCGGACGACCGCCGGTCCTGGTGCCGGCCAGGTGTAGACGTTGGCGTCGCCGCTGACGAGGAACTCCTCCTCCACGTAACCGACATCGCTCAGGTCCTCGGGCACTGCCTGGTGGTTCGCCGCCCCGAACGGATATGCCGTGTCAGTGACGGGCAGGGGTCCGACGATCTCCTTCGGCCCTGGCCCGTTGAGCGCCGCGACTGGCACGTCAGTTGTTGCTTTCATCACCGCACTGCTGCTTGCCAATGCAGGCGTCGCTGTCGCGGCCAGTGCGACCGCTCCCGCCGTCGCAATTACAGCACGCCGGAATCGGCGCCCCGTTGGAGTGTGTGTGGCCACAGACTTCTCCTAACCGTATCGTCATCGTCGACCTTGGCCCGGTCATCGTCGTCGGTGACCGTTGGACTTAGTGCCACGGTGGCCAGTCGGCGCTCGGCAGAAATGTACTCAGGCCGGGCGACGAGGGGAATCGCCGTGCACGTCCTTCCATGGGCACCCCACGGCCGCGGGAGGACGTTCACACCGCCGGTACCTCACGCCCCCGATCCTCGCAGCGGACACCGGTTCGTCCCTTTCCGGAGGTGGGGGTCTCAGGCCGTGTGGCCGGGGACAGAAACACCTACTGGTTTCAGCTCGGGCCTCGCACCTGGTGGTCGGCCGTATTGGGAACCGTCGGTATTTCCCACTCGCAGATTGAGCGAAGAGTCCGAACTGCGTCTCGGAGACGTTCGTTTGCGTACAGCAGACTGCCAGTGGTGCGCCGTGGCTGCCAAGAATGGAATGCGGCAATCAGAGCCGCACTGTCAACGTGATGCGGGACTCCATCCAGGGCTCCCGCCGCAGCTGACCGTGGAAGGCCGGCACGGGGATCCGATGGCAGCGGACTGGCATCGACGTAGCCCGTAGATGCCCGGGATAGGTGGGCGGCTTAGTGTGGCGCGGACAGTGCTAGACGACGTCACCGCGCTGCTAGCGCAAGCGCGTGCGGACGTAACCGCGCAGTCCACCGCCACCGTCGCCCAGCGGGTAGCGACCACGTTGTTGCGCCTGGCCGGGAAGTTCGGGCAGGACAGTGCCTGTGGTGGCACCTTGATCCAGCTGCCGCTGTCTCGCACCGACCTGGCCGGCATGGCCGGTTCGACACCGGAGTCCGTCTCCCGGGTGATGAGCCAGCTCCGCAAGGACGGCATCATCGACTCCGGACGCAGATGGACCGCCATCCTGGACCGCGGCCGTCTGCTCGCCACCGTGGCGGCCAGTGCCTGAGGGCCGAGGATTTGCTGATGTCTGTTGCGGTTGATTGACGTAGATCATGGTTCGGTTCCTGCCCCGCCCGTAACGTCGTAGCCAGCACCCAAGAAGGGTGAGACCTCGTCAGAAATGGAAGGGACACACTATGAGCACCACCGCTCCCACCACCACCCACACCATCCTGCGCGCCGAGGGCTTCTCCTGCCCCTCCTGCGTGGCGAAGATCGAGAAGCGTGTCGGGCGCCTGGACGGCGTCAGCGCCGTGAAGGTCCAGTTCGCCTCCGCGCGCATCGAGGTCGACCACGACCCGGCGAAGGCCAGCGTCGAGGACCTGATCGCCGCCGTTGCCAAGGCCGGGTACGTCGCCAAGCCCGCCGCATTCTGACGCCCGCCGCGCCAAGGAGAAGGACAGTGAGCGTGATGGCGCAGGCGGCGCACCTGCAGTTGCGCCTGGGGGAGTTGTTCTGCCCCTCGTGCGCCACCGACATCAACCGGCACCTGAAGCGTCTTGCGGGTGTGCAAGCCGTGCACGTCGATCTCGGCTCCCGCCGGGTCGACGTCGACTACGACCCTCAACGCTTGGACGTCGAGGACATCCTGGTGACCGTCGGCGGTGCCGACGTTACCGCAAGCGTTGTCTCGGAGGACAGGTAGAACCGCCTCCACTGGGACAAGCGGGGACGTCGACCCGTGCCCAGACCGCAAGCGAGAGCCCAAACTGGCCGGACGGCCCCCGCCGCCAATCGGTGCCCGAACCGGTCACGGGCTCCATCAATGAATCAGGCGGAGGCCTGCCCGCTGCTTTGTGGAGTTCGAGCCGCTGGTATTCCCCCGTCCGAAACTCAGGAGGTCGCTATGATCGTCAAGCTTCACCATGTCCCGCCGCGCCTGGCGAGCGGGGCCTTCATCTTGAACACCGGAATCACGAAGCGGTCATTGGACCTCGAAGGGGCAACGGGGTTGCGGGACCAAGCCGCCAACGCGTTCCCGTTCTTGAAGAAGATGGACCCGGTCCGCTTCGGGAAGGCGTTGTCGACCTTCGAGATCGCTCTGGGCACGGCGCTGCTAGCCCCGGTGGTACCCACCCGGGTGGCCGCGGCCGGCCTGAGTGGTTTCTCGGCCGCATTGATGGCCGTGTACCTCAAGACGCCAGGCTTCACCCGTGATGACGGAATCCGTCCAGCGCCGGCTGGCATGGGGATTGCTCGGGACGTCTTCATGCTCGGTAGCGGTCTGGGCCTGATGGTGGAGGAACTGGCAACCAGGCGAACCTGACGGAGCCGTCCCGCCATGCGTATGACACCCGGCCCCACGGGTCCCGTGGAGTGGGGTGTGGTCATGGGCGCCCGCGGGCCAAGGCTACGTGGCTCGTCCGGCCGCATTCTGAGCCAGACCAGCTGAGCGTCGCGCCAGCACGCTGGAGCAGTCCCGGCGGCGGTACACGGACGGGTCTGCGGTTGATTGACGCCGGTCATGGTTGCCCGGTGCCGATCTTCGTAACGTCGTTGTCAGCACCTCGAACTGGGGTTGGACAGTTATAGGAAGGTCGAACAGCGATGAACAAGCTGCAGCAGTGGTGGTACGGCAGGTGGACGATCCCGGTCCTCTCGGGCACGTTGATCCTCATCTCCTTCTTTGTGGCCCGCGTCCTGGGGTCCGATGCCTGGAGCAACTCCTTCATGGTGGCCGCCGCCGTGGTCGCAGGTACCCCGATCGTGACCAAGGCCGCCCGCGCGCTGATGGCCCGGGTCATCGGCATCGACCTGCTGGTCTCCGTCGCCGCGATCGGTGCGGTCATCATCGGGGAGTACTGGGAGGCCGCCGCGGTGACCTTCCTCTTCGCCATCGGCCACGCCCTTGAGTCAGCCACACTCAACAAGACCCGCTCGGCGCTAGCCGAGCTGGTCGCCGTCGCCCCCGACGTCGCCGTGGTCATGCGTGACGGTGAGCAGGTCGAAGTCCCTGCCGCCTCGGTGGCCATGGGCGAGATCGTCCTGGTCAAGAACGGCGCCAAGGTCCCCGTCGACGGCGAGGTCGTCGCCGGCACCGGCGCCCTGGACGAGGCCTCCATCACCGGGGAGTCCATCCCCGTGGAGAAGTCCAAGGGCGACCGCGTCTTCGCCGGCACCGTCGCCAAGGGCGGGTTTCTCCAGGTGCTGGCCACCGGGATCGGCGCCGACACCACCCTGGCCCGCATCATCCACCGCGTGGAGGACGCCCAGGATGCCAAGGCCAAGACCGCCCAGTTCATGGACCGGTTCTCCGCCTGGTACACCCCGGCCATCATGGTCCTGGCCCTCGTGGTGGGCCTGCTCACCGGTGACGTCGTCCTCGGGCTGACCCTGCTGGTTATCGGCTGCCCCGGCGCGCTGGTCATCTCCATCCCCGTCTCCATCGTCGCCGGCATCGGCCGGGCCGCCAAGGATGGCATCCTGATCAAGGGCGGGGAGTACCTGGAAACCTCCGGCAAGATCACCGCCGTCGCAGTCGACAAGACCGGCACCCTGACCAAAGGCCGCCCCCACTTGACCGACGTCGTCGTCCTGGACCCGACCATGGACCGCAGTCAGGTGCTGACCTGGGCCGCCCGGGCCGAGGCCGGCTCCGAACACCCCCTCGCCCGTCCCATCCTGGACGCCGCAGCCGCAGAGGGGGTGGCCACCCCGGGCCTGCCCGAGGTCACCGAGCCCGTGCCGGGCAAGGGCATCACCGCCACCACCGGCGGACACCGGGTCCTGATCGGCAACCTGGCCCTGCTCGAGCAGTACGGCATCGCCGACACCGTCGGCGCCGGGCAGGTGGCTGATGAGCTCGCGGCCGCCGGGCGCACCGCGATGATCGTGGCGCTCGACGAGACGGTGGCCGGTGTGGTCGCCGTCGCCGATGAGGTGCGCGCCGACGCCGCGGAGATGGTCGCCCGCCTGCACGAAGCCGGGGTGAAGAAGGTGGTCATGCTCACCGGCGATGCCCCGCTCGTGGCCGACGCCGTCGGCCGGGCGATCGGGGTCGATGAGATCCGGGCGGGTCTGCTGCCCGAGGACAAGCTCGACGCGGTGGCCGACCTGCAGCGTCAGGGTCACGTCGTGGCCATGGTCGGTGACGGCGTCAACGACGCCCCGGCCCTGGCCACCGCCGATATCGGCGTAGCCATGGGTGCGGCCGGCTCGGCCGTGGCCGTAGAGACCGCCGACATCGCCCTCATGGGCGACAACCTGCTCAAGCTCCCCGAAGCGATCGGCCTGGCCCGGCGCACCGTGAACAACATGCGCCAGAACATCACCATCGCCCTGATCACCGTGGCCGTGCTGTTGGCCGGAGTGCTGCTCGGCGGAGTGACCATGTCCATCGGGATGCTCGTCCACGAAGCCTCGGTCCTGGTCGTGATCGTCAACGCCATGCGCTTGCTGCGCCGCCACCAGGACACCACCAGCACCACGGCGACACCTTCCGCGCCAGTTACCGCCGCACCGATCCCAGCTGCGGTCCGGTCCTGACCCTCTACCCCGGCCGGGACGCCTCATCCACCGTCCCGGCCAGGCGCGGATGTATCACCGCCGGGTAAGCCCGGCACAACCACAACAGGAGGAATCATGAGTAACGAAGAACACTTCACCATCGAGGGCAACGTCGAGCACTTCACCATCGCGCGGGTCGCCCAGGACAATCCCGACTTCCGCCGGGTGCTGTGGACCGGCCAGCACGCCCAGATCGTCATCATGACGATCCCCGCCGGTGGCGAGATCGGTGAGGAGGTCCACGAGCACACCGACCAGATCCTGACCTTCGTCAGCGGGGCCGGTCAGGCCGACCTCAACGGCCATACCCACCCGATCGAGGCCGGTGACCAGTGCGCCGTCCCCGCCGGCGCCCGGCACAACTTCCGCAACACCGGTGACGAGCCGCTCGTGCTCTACACCATCTACTCCCCGCCCGAGCACGCGGCCGACGGCGCCTACCCCACCAAGGAAGAAGCCGACGCCGCCGAGGCCGCTGGCCAGGACGAACCTCCCACCGCCGCCTGACCGGCCATCCCCGCGCAGCGAACTCAGCGGCTGTTGGCCGCACCTGTCTCACCCGCTTCGAACACACAGCAGAAGGAGAAGAACCCCATGTCCAAGGTGTACGTATTCACCGACTTCGGCGGCCCCGAGACCCAGGCACTCATCGACCGTCCAGCGCCGCAGCCCGGCCCCGGTGAGCTCGCCGTCCGGGTCCGCGCCGCCGGTGTCAACCCCGTCGACTACAAGACCCGCGCCGGCCGCTACCGTCGGGACCAGCCGTTGCCGGCCCCCATGGGTCAGGAGGTCTCCGGTGTCGTCACCGCCCTCGGTGAGGGAGTCGAAAGCTTCGCCGTGGGCGACGAGATCCTCGGCCCTGTGGTCCCGGACTACGGCGCCTTCGCCGAGGACACCCTCGTGCGCGCTACCGATGCCGTGGCCAAGCCGGACGAGATCGCCTTCGCCGACGCGGCCACCATCCCCGTCGCCGGGGCCACCGCATACGACGCCACCCACCAGATCGAGCTCGAGCCCGGCCAGCAGCTCCTCATCCTCGGGGCCGGCGGCGGTGTCGGACTCATGGCCGCCCAGATCGGCAAGGTCCACCAGTTCACCGTCATCGGCATCGCCTCGCAGGCCAAGCGCGAGATCGTTCAAGCCACCGGAGCAACGTTCATCCCCTCCGGTGCAAATGTCGCCGACCAGGTGCGCCAGATCGCCCCCGAGGGGGTAGACCTGATCCTGGACCTCGTCGGTGGCGATGCCCTGCGTCAGGTCGCCGGACTCGTCACCGACCCGGCCAGGATCATCTCCGCCGCCGACCCCGACACCGTCACCGAGCTCGGCGGCAGTCCCCTGAAGCGCACCACCGAGGCACTGGAGAAGATCACCGGCGTCATCGAATACAACCTCGTCGACCCCAACGTCTCGGCCCTCTACCCGCTGGAGGACGCGGGCGAAGCCATTGCTGCGGTCGAGAGCGGCCACGCCACCGGCAAGATCGTCATCCAGCCTCACAACGCCTGACGCGGGTTGACCGGTTGCGTATGTGAAGCACCTGGGCCGGGCCCGGTAGCACCGCGAGCACCCTCGCCATCGGCGTCAGCTGACCCGGCCGCCACACAACTCCGATAGAACCCCGCCATATAACGACGCAAGCCACAATCGGCCGTGTTGCGCCCTTGTTCTGCGACCGTTTCTGAGACGCTTGCGGGATGACGTACAACCTCGTCGGGCTCGCCCGCGTGTCCACCAACGCCCAGGACGCCCAGCTGCAGCGCGACGCCCTCCAAGCGGCCGGCTGCATCAAGATCTTCGAGGAGAAGATCAGCAGCCGATCCAGCCACCGCCCAGGGCTAGCCGCCGCGTTGGACTACATGCGCGATGGCATGGACACCCTGGTCGTGTGGAAGCTCGACCGGCTCGGCCGCTCGACCAAGGACATCCTCACGGTCGCCGACGACCTCAGTGACCGAGGTATCGGTCTACGCGTCCTCACAGGGACGCTCGCCGGCAGCTACAGCCCGACGGGAGAGGGGAAGTTCTTCTTCACGATGATGGCCGCCTTCGCCGAGCTCGAACGCGACCTCATCCGAGAACGCACTATGGCCGGCCTGGCGGCCGCTCGGGCGCAGGGGCGCGTCGGGGGTCGGCCCAGGGTGATGGACTCCGACAAGCTCGCCGTCGCCCGCGCCCGCCGTGCCAATGGCGAGAGCCCAACACGGATTGCCAAGGCTCTTGGAGTGTCGCGGGCAACGGTCTACCGCTACCTTGCGGCTGATTAGCCGAGGGCACAAGAACGCGCCCTAACCAGACCGCCCCCTACGCGGTGGCGCGCGTAACACCCACGGGGCCTCAACGAGGTCGATACCTTCCGCCCCCGCTGACCTGCCAGCCAGGCCCGTTCTCGCCATCTGCTCGCGAGGTCTACGGGCGGGAGCGGCGGTGCAGGCGCTGTGGCCCCAGGATGCTCTAGTCCTTGTCAGTCTCACGGGTCCGGTTGGAGGGGTGGACGTACGCCACCCCGAGTCGCTGTAGCTCCTCGAAGCTGAGCAGGCAACTATCGATCCGGGTCGAGAACCCTCGCTCGTCTCGGATGGTGTTGTACTCGGTCAGGAGGCGGTCGTAAGTGGCCCTGGTGGGATGGTGAGAGTTTCCGTAATCGTGCTCGCGGCCGAGTAGCGGAAGGATTTCCGGCCAGCGATCTTCGTCAACGAGGTGACGCACGTAGTCCAGAAGCCGGGCTTCGTCGGGCTTTTGGATGTCGAAGCCGTGGAACTGCAGGCGGCGCTCCAGCTCCTCGTCAACCTCGGTCCCGGCACCCCGGAGTCGCTGAATGCTGAAGGTGATCACGCGGAACATGTCGAGCAGGTCCATGACAAAGTTGGACTCGCTCGCGGGAAGCTCTGGCTCAGTGCTGATAAAGACATCCCGGTACTCGCTCACGTATCCGCCCTCAAGGATCTGAGCACGCTCCCGTTGGTAAGCAGGGTCGCCTTCGACTCGGGCACAGTCCTCCGTCGGCGCATCAGCGTGGTCGGCGGGCATCACGTGAGCCAGGATTCGGTGCTGCAACGCAAGCATCTGGCGCTCGTAAGGGCTCAGGCTCCGGGGAGCGACCTCGGTGGTCCTGCCGGGCGATGCGTCGTCGCGGCGCAGCAAGAGGTTCTCGAGTGTGGTGCGCACAAGGTCGGACAGCGACAGACCCACGTTGAGCGGACCGGACCGCCAGGCGCGCATCGGCGCCGAACTACGCAGCGACCAGCCGCGCTACTTCCTGTCACTCAATGTGCGCGCGGCGGCGACCGCCAGTGAGTCCGAAGCCGAGTTCGTCCGCCGGATGCGCCGCTCCGGCCTCCTGGTGCGACCGCGCTACGCCTCCGGCCGCACCGACGTCGTCACCGGATACACGGTCGCCCAGCGACCCGAGGCCGGCGAACGGCCGATCTGGTACGGCGGCGGCAACCTGGCCCGCGACCTCAGCCTGCCGCGCTTGCGTGACGGTTGGCCCGACACGCCCACCGGCGCGAGTGAGGCGGTCGCGGAGTGGAACGCCGCAAAGCGGGGTAAGCGCGTTGTCTCGCCTGGCCGTGAGGCCCGCGAGCCGGACCCTCAGCTGTGGGAGCAGCGCAGCGCCGAGCTGCGCGCGTTGGTCGACCGGCTGCGCTCGGTGGACGTGGAGGACCGCGACACCTGGGCCACCGTCGCCCGGCAGACCGCCGGGGCGCTGGCCGCCTGGTCCAACGCGACCGAAGAGACGCCCGGTGACCTCGCCGCGGCCGCCGAAGCGCTGTCGCGCTCGGCACAGACCTACCGCCGTACCGTGCCACCCACCAGGGCCGGCACGGTGGCCATCTCGGGTGCTGCGATGCTGCTCGCCAGTGCCACCCGGGGTGGCAGGGGCGCCGTCGCCCAAGCCGCGATGATCCGCCAGCTCCTCCGGCTGACCCAGGCCGTGCACGACGCCTCCGTGGCCGCCGGCCAGGTGCGCCAGGCCCGGCTCCTGGCCGAGGACACCCGTGTCCGCCTGGTGCGGTTGCGCGACGCGTTACCGCAGCCCGTGGCGTCCACGGGGACAGCGACAGCGCAGCGGACACGGACGCTTGATCCGCAAGCCCAGGCGATGCTTGACCGGCTGAGCGCAGGCAACGCGCACGACGCGACCAAGGCCGCCTCACCACTACCCGCCAAGCTCGAACCGACCGAGCGCCGCACCACGACCAAACCGGGCGCAGAGCGCGGCCCGGAACGATGAACAAGGGGGGAGTCATCATGGCTGAGGAGACCGACGGGATCGAGGAGGCCTTCGAGGGCCAGGTCCGCATCCTCGTCACCGCCGCTGGCCAGGTCGCAGAGCGACTAGCTCGAGCCCGTGAGCAGGCGCTGCGGCGCGCCCAGGCGCACAGCGAGCAACAGGCGCGAGAGATGCAGTCCCGGCTCGAGGCCGAGCGCCGCGCCGCGCGCGTCGAGCTCGCCAGCGTGTACCGCCCCGACTGGTGGGACAGGGCCACCCCGGAGCAGGTCGGCCACGCCTGGCAGGTGGCCCGAGCGTGGGCTCACGAGGACCCCGAGGCCGTGAGGGCAGAACAGCGCTTCCGAGACGAGCTGCGCACCCGCTACGGCATCGACGCCGACAACACCGGCGCCTCACCCTCCGCAGTGCAGGCCGCGCTCCAGCGCGCCGAGCACCAACGTGCCCAAGCAGACGTCGAGCGCTCCCACGACCAGGCCGATCGCGCCGAGGCTCACCGCCTGCTGAGAGACGCGAACCACGAAGAGCGCCGCGCGGAAGAAGCCCGCGCCGGCGCTCACCACGAACCCGACCCGGATGAACGGCTACGAGCAACGGCCGAGGCCGAGCGTCGGGAAGCCGCCGCCGACCATCTGCGCGCAGATGGCCGTGCTATGTACGACAGCGCAGAGAGAAGGCGGGCCACGGCCCACGACCTCGAAGCCAAAGGCATCGACCAGAAGGTCGTCGCCACCCAGATCCGGGCAGACGTCAGTCAGGGCAGGCCGGCCACCGAGGCAGTCCGGGCCGCAACCAGGACAGCGGAGGCTCGTAAGACTCGAACACGGGGGCCACAGCGACAGCGCAGCGGCCTTGATCTGTGACCGGCCTTCCTTCCTGACTACGCGCACCGGGTGTCGCCCGTGGCCGGCCTCTGCGGTCAACCGCCGCCCTTTAGGCTCCCGCAGCCGACGCGGTGCCCTTGCCGCCCTGCTCCGGCTGCGGCCGTGGCCCGTCGAGGTGGTGGAAGATCGTCCAGTACAGGATCCCAATCATCACCCCGCCGCCGACGATGTTGCCCAGCGTGACGGGCAGCAGGTTGTCCACGAGGAACGCGTCCCAGGTGAGCCCGGCGAAGTCGCCCTGGACCAGGCCGGCCTCGGCCCAGAAGTCCGCACCGGCGGTGTACTTGATGAGCAGCCCGAGCGGGATCATGAACATGTTGGCCACCGAGTGCTCGAAGCCGGCGGCGACGAACAGCGCGATCGGCATCGTGACCGCGAGGATCTTGTCCGTCGTCGTGCGCCCGGAGTAGGCGGCCCAGATCGCCAGGCAGACCATGAGGTTGCACAGGATCCCCAGGACGAACGCCTCGAGGAACGGGTGGTTCACCTTGCCCAGCGACGTGGACAGGACGACGGCGCCCCATCCGCCGTCGGCACCGCGCCAGGTGCCGCCGAGGAAGACGAGGGCCACGATGGTCAGCGCGCCGATAAAGTTGGCGACGTAGACGACGCCCCAGTTCTTCAGCAACTGGCCCCAGGTGATACGGCCGCTCGCCCGGGCGGTGAGGGTGAGGGTGGAGGAGGTGAACAGTTCCGCGCCGGTGAGCACGACGAGCGCCAGCCCGGTGGCGAACACGACGCCGCCGATGACTCGCGCGATCCCCCACGGCAGGTCCGCGGCGCCGACCTGGCTGGTGACGAAGAAGACGAAGCCCAGGGCGATGTACCCACCGGCGGTGAGGCCGAGCAGGAAGGACTTCAGTGGCCGGCCGGTGGCCTTGGCGTAGGCGGCGTCCTCGGCGGCCTCGGCCACCTGGGCGGGGGTGAGGATTCCTTGCGCGTCCGGCATGAGACTCCTGTCGTGCGGTGGTGGGACACGGCCCGTCAGGCGAGGCGGTAATCGCCGGCGACCCGCAGCACTTCCTCGATGAGCGCCCGGTCGAGGGTGATCTCGGCCTTGTGCTTGATGTGGATTCGCGACTGGCCACCGGGGATGATCTCGGTGGCCACGCCCCCCAGGCCGCCCATGTGGTAGAGCCGGTCCTTGACGATCCGGGCGTCCTCGGCGGTGTCCATGCCGATGATGACGAAGGTGGTGTTCTCGATCTCCTGCATCCGGGGCTCCCCTAGATCCGGCCGTTGAAGGCCTGCATGGCGCCGTCCTCGCGGGTGCCGCCACGGCCGTCGCCGTACTTGGCGTAGTCGTCGATCCACTCGATCGACTTCACCCACTTGACCATCTTGTACCCGTGGTTGGACTCCACGCGCAGCCGGGCCGGCGCTCCGAGATGGATCTCCAGCGGCTTCCCGTTGCGCTCGTAGGCCAAGACCGTGTCCTCCTCCTGGACCATCTGCATGTCCAGGACGGCGTAGAACGGCTCGCGGGGACGGTGGTCGACCATCTCCTGCGCCAGTCCGTGGGAGGTGACCATGACGTAGTTGGCGCCCTCCGGGCGCGGGCCCAGGGCGTGCTCCAGCAGGTCCTTCAGCCGCACGCCGGCCCACTTGGAGGTGGCCGACCAGCCCTGCATGCAGGTGTGGATGGCGATGTACTCCGCCTTGGGCAGCCGGCGCAGGTCGTCCAGGCTGAGTTCGACCGACCGGTCATTGAGATTGTCGCGCACCTCCAGGCGCCAACCCTCCCAGTCGTCGTTGTCCCGGTACTCCAACCACTCGGGCGACTCGTCCTGGGTGGGCGGCAGACCGTTGGTCCAGTGGAACTCGGAGATGTCCTTCTCGGTGTAGGTGTTCTGCCGGCTCATCCGCGGCTTCATCCAGCCGAACGCGAGCTTACGGATCGGCTCGGTGACTCCCACGAGGAAGCGGTGGGAGCGCGGGCGGTCGGCCAGCGTGAGGTAGCTCAGCGCGATCCAGAACGCGAACACGGCCACGATCGTGAGGATCGAGACGGCGAAGGCCTGGGCGTAACGGGAGGTGTCGGTCACGCCGAAGACCATGTGCGGCAAGTTGTACTCGGGGTGAACCAGGAAGACCAGGCCCACGTGCATGATGATGAACAGCGTCATCAGCACCATGGCGATGAAGTGCAGCGACCGCGCCCCCTGGTGACCGCCCCAGAACTTCACGTACCAGGGGAAACGGGAGCGCACGGCCGGCGCCATCGCGATGCCGGTCAGGACGAGGAACGGCGTGAGGATGAAGATGACGAAGGTGTAGGCAAGCATCTGCAGCGCGTCATAGGGCTGGAAGTGCTCGATCCCGGGGGCCTCGAAGCTGAAGTACACCCGCAGCGACTCCCACGCCTCGGGAAAGACGTCCCACGACGTGGGGATGATCCGCTGCCAAAGTCCAGTCGCGAAGAGCAGCACGCTGTACACCAGACCGTTGAGCAGCCACAGCGTGGCGCTGAGCCCGTGCCAGTGCCGCCCCAGACCGATGTTCTTCTTCCCCGGCAGCGTGAAGACCGGATGAGCGGACCGCTCGTCCATGAGCGAGGTGTAGACGCCCTCCTCCCTGGGCAACTCACGCCGGGTGAACTTCAACCACTCCTTACCCGGGGCGCTGTCATTGCTCCACCACAACCGCGGCAACGACGCCAGAATCTCCCACCCACTGCGCAACAGCATGCCGATAAGGACGAAGTTCAACAGGTGGGTAGTGCGGAGCCAGGCAGGAAAATCGGGATCCATAGGACAAATGCCTCAATTCGGCGTCAACTGTCGATCGCTAGTGCTGCGCGTCACCATAACGGCGTCGTTCCCCACGAGCACCCGGAGGGCAAAGCGTCACGCAGGTTGCCCTGGCTTTCGTCTGATGCGGCTACTTGCCATCGATCAGGAGCCCCTCCCGCAGTACGAACCGCGAGCTCCACTCCCGAGAACGCACCCGCACACCGCCTGACTACCAGAGGGCTGATTCTGAGCACGTAGTGTTGGATGTGATCAAGGTTGTGATATCGCGTGGGTTCTGAGATGACGAGTATGAGGTGATCGCCATGTCAGTCACGCCAGCTCGGCCTGACCTTGCCTACGTCAACGCGGTGCGCATCCAGCCGGCACAGCTCGTCGCCGAACTACGGGACCTGTTGGGCGCCAGGCTCGTGGCGTATCTGGGTGGGGTAAAGGAGACGCGAGCGGTGCGTCAATGGGCGGAGGGGACTCGCCGGGTCTCGGCCGGGGATCTACGCCGGCTGCGTCTGGCCTACCAGGCGGCCCGGTTGCTGGCCGAACGTGACACGCCAGCTGTGGTCCAAGCCTGGTTCCAGGGGCTCAATCCCGCACTGGAGGACCGCTCCCCCGCCCGGGTGCTGCGCGAGGGCGATGTTGACGACGTCGGTCCCGCTGTACTGGCCGCCGCACGCCAGTTCGCTGCCGTCGGGTGAGGGGGCGCGCGAACGCCGTCACCGCCAGCGGTGTCCTGGTGTGTGAGGACGCCGCTGGATGCCCGGTCTGGCGAGTGGGATACGCGCCAGACCCCTGGACGTGGACGCCCTGGCAGTACGCCGAAGCAGGACGCTTCTCCGGACGCTGGGACGATCCCCATGGGATCTGGCGCAGCGTTTATGTCGGCCAGTCCGCGTTGGCGTGCTACCTCGAGGTGAATCGCCCTGGGTCTGATGGAGACTCGGACTATTGGATTGCGACCAGGGTTTGGTCGCTCCGGTTGGCAGCGTAGTACGCCTGCTCGTACTCGATGGGCGGGAGGTCATCGAGGTAGCCGTGCAGGCGCTGGGTGTTGTGCCAGTGCACCCAGCCGAGGGTGGCGAGCTCGACGTCCTCCACGTTCTTCCACGGCCCGCGCTCGGTGCGCACGGGGCCACGGATGAGTTCGGCCTTGTAGTAGCCGTTGACGGTCTCGGCCAGTGCGTTGTCATACGAGTCACCCACCGTCCCGATGGAGGGGACGGCGCCGATCTCGGCCAGGCGTTCGCCGTAGCGCAGCGAGGTGAACTGCGATCCTGCGTCGCTGTGGCAGCGCAGCCCAGGCAGCTTCGCGCCGCGGGACCAGCGGGCCATCTCGATGGCGTCCAGCACGGTCTGGGTGCGCATGTTGGACGCCACGCGCCAGCCCACGATCGCCCGGGAGAACGCGTCGATGATGAAGCAGACGTAGGCGATCCCTGCCCAGGTGGGCACGTAGGTCAGGTCGGTGACCCACAGCTGGTTCGGCTCCGAGGCGGTGAAGTCCCGGTCCACGAGGTCAGGGTGGCGGGCCGCTGCCGGCTCTGGACGCGTGGTGCGCAGCCGCGCAGTGCGCACCACCCCGGCGATTCCCTCGGCGCGCATCAAGCGCGCCACCTGGTCACGGCCGACGTCCAGTCCCTCGCGGCGGGCGGCCTTCCACAGCTTCCGGGCGCCGTAGACGCGATAGTTGGCCTCCCACAGCTGGCGCAGCCGGGGCGTCAGCTCGGCATCACGCACCGCCCTGGCCGAGGGCTGGCGGGACTTGGCGGCGTAGTAGGTGCTCGAAGCGATCTGCACGCCTGCCTGGCGCAGGGCGGTGCAGATCGGCTCGACTCCGAGCTTGCGGCCCTCCACGACGTCCTGACGGTTGTCGTCGATGAAGGCCACGATCACTTGTACTGGCGGTCGAGCTCCGCCCCGAAGAAAGACGCAGCCCGCTTCAAGATCTCGTTCGCGCGGCGTAGCTCGCGTACCTCGCGCTCCAGGGCCTTCACGCGCTCGGACTCCTCGGTGCTCACCCCAGCGACCTCGCCGGCGTCGATGTCGGCCTGCTTGACCCACATGCGCACCGATTCCGGCCCGTAGCCCAACTGGTCCGCCACCCGCTTGACCGTCCCCTGCGAGGTCCCCAGCTCGGCGCGCAGCGCACGGACCATCCGCACCGCGGCGGCCTTCTCCTCCTCGCTGTACCGACGCGTCGTCGGCCTCCCAGCGCTCTGTCCAGATGCCATGACTCCATCCTCGTTTCCAAGCTCAGGAGTCTCCACCGAACCCAGGGCGGTTCAACCACCAGGACAGTGGCGACCTGGCCCCGCATCGAGGCTGTCATCCGCGAGGACGGCACCGGCGAGGTCATCATCAACGGCACCTCTCGCCCCATCGAAACCACGCAGCCCGAGCAAGCCCGCGCCGCCATCGTCGCGGTCATCGCCGAAACTGCCGCCAAGGTCAACCGGCCCGTACGCGCCACCGCCGCCGACCAGGACGGCACCTGGCCACTGATCGTCCACCCAGACGGCACCGTCGAGGCCGACGAGGACGCCGAGGCCCCACCCCAACGTCGCTCACGCCGCCGCCAGGCAACCTCCGGCGAGCCAAACCCAGCAGCCACGCCCGAAAGCACACTTCCTGCGCCACCACCCACCACGGAGCCCGCCTCACCAGCCCCGTGGGTGCGCGAGGCACCACCAGCTGCGCACCCCAGGCGGCGCGAGCAGCGTCCGTCCTTCCTCACCAACGACCAGGGCGAAGAGCCGGCCACCACAGGCGTCCGCGGCATGCTCACCCGGATCGGGATCCGGGTAGGGCCCAGCGAGGAAGAGCGCAGCCAGCGAGCCGATGAGCAGGCCGTCAGCCAACACTGGCCCGGACCGCGCACCATCGCCATCGTCAACGGCAAGGGCGGGGCGAACAAGACCCCCTCCACCATCCTGCTGTCCGCCATCTTCGCCCGCTACGGCGGGGCGGGCGTGCTGGCGTGGGACAACAACCAGACCCGCGGCACACTCGGCTGGCGCACCGAACAAGGGCCCCACGCGGCCACCCTGCTGGAGCTGCTGCCTCAGGCCGATCGCCTGCTCGGCACCGCGGCCCAGTCCGCCGACCTGGCCCACTACGTCCACCACCAGACCCGCGACCGCTTCGACGTCCTGCGCTCCAAGCCCATGGCACTTGCCCACGAGCAGCGGGTCGAGCCTGCCGACGTCGACGCCATCCACGCCGTGGCGGCCAAGTACTACCGCCTGATCTTCATCGACTCGGGCAACGACGAGTCCGACCCCATGTGGCTGCGCATGATCGACCACGCCGACCAGATCGTCGTGGCCACCACCACCCGCGATGACCACGCCGAGGCCGGCGCCCTCTTGCTCGAAGCCCTGGCCGAACGCGACCACCGCGGAGCCGAGCTGGCCGCCGGCGCAGTGGTCATCGTCAGCCAGGCCGATCCCAAAGCCACCCCAGCCCAGGTCCAGCGCATCGCGACCGGATTCGAACCCCTCGCCCGCGAGGCCGTCACCGTCCCCTTCGATACCGCCATGGTCGACGGACTGCTGCGGCTGGGCGCGCTCAACGAGCGCACCCGTCGCGCGTGGCTCCACGCCGCCGCAGCCGTCGCCCGAGGGCTCTGAGGCCCCGCGATGACCACTGCCCCAGCCATCGCGCGACACACCGACGACGGTGCCGCCTTTCTGCAAGCACGCCTGCAAAGGTGTCCAGCATGAGTGGACGCATCGGACGGCCCAGCAAGGGCGACCGGGTCGTGCTCTACAGCCGACCCCACCGTGAGGTCCGCGCCGCCGTAGAGGCCAGCGCGGCCAAAGGGCTCCGGGCGTGAGGCCCGCGAAGGGCTGCGGTGTGGGTGAGGCGACGGAAGGGCTGCGCCGGGTGAGGTGGGGGAAGGGCGGCGCCGGGTGAGGGGTGGGAGGTCTGCGGCGGGTGAGACACACGCGAAGGACCCGGGCCGACCGGAGGAGATCCGGTCGGCCCGGGCCGAGGTGGACGTGCGGAGAGCTCAGCGGCTCCAGACGCGCACGCCTCGAGACCGCTCGCGGCGGACGTGTGCCGCTTGGGCCTCGTTGATGAGCTCCGCCGAGCGGAGCCTGTGCAGCTCGAGCCAGGTGTCCATCAGCTCTCCTCCTCTCGTGGGGTCGTGGTGGGGTGCTCGCAGGTAGGTGCGGCAGGCGCCGAGGTGCTTCTGGGCGCGCGGGGCATCGGTGTCGTCACAGGCTCCTCCCGTGACCGGGGAAGGCCGGGACGGCCGGGGTGCCGGTCGAGCGCCGGGTCGGGACCGCGCCGAGCCGGGTGAGCCTCCGGTCCAGGGCACCCTGGAGGTGCCGCGCGGTGTACGAGTCCAGGACGGGGTCCATGGGATGCCTCCTTCGGGTCGGTCGGGGGGCGCGGCGGCGCGCCGGTGCCGTGCCGCGGGGAGCGGACGGAGTGGGGAGGTGCGGGGTCGCCGTCGGCGGCGCCCCGTCTCAGGCGCGGGCCGTGCCGCGCTCTGCGACGCCGGCGGGGAAGGCCCCCGGGGCGAACGCCTCGCCGACCTCACGCACGAGCGGCACGCCGGTGGTCCGGCGCTCCGTGGCGGGGCGGTCGATGAACATGGAGACATCGCACCACCGACGGCGACCGGCGCGCAACGGATTATTCGCTCCGGGTGGTTGACTGCGGGAAAGCAACCCGGGAAGGACCCATGGACCACACCGCCCACCTGCCGACCTTCGACGACGTCGCCGCGGCCGCGCAACGCATCCTCGGCCACGCGCACCGCACCCCCGTCCTGACGTCCTCCCGGGTGGACGCCGAGCTGGGTCTGCGGGCGTACTTCAAGTGCGAGAACTTCCAGCGGGTCGGGGCGTTCAAGTTCCGGGGCGCCTTCAACGCCCTGTCCCGCTTCGACGCGGTGCAGCGCCGGGCGGGCGTCGTCGCGTACTCCTCCGGGAACCACGCCCAGGCCGTCGCGCTCGCGGCCCGGCTGCTCGACGTCCCGGCCACCATCGTCATGCCGCTCGACGCTCCGGCGAGCAAGGTCGCCGCCACGCGTGGCTACGGCGCCGAGGTGGTCACCTACGACCGGTACACCGAGGACCGGGAGGAGATCGGCCGGGCCCTGGCCGCCGAGGGTGGCCTGACACTCGTCCCGCCCTACGACCACCCCGACGTCATCGCCGGCCAGGGCACCGCCGCCAAGGAGCTCATCGAGGAGGTGGGCGAGCTCGACGTCGTCCTCACGCCGCTCGGTGGCGGCGGGCTCCTCGCCGGCACGGCCCTGAGCGTGCGGGCCCTGAGCCCCGCGGCCCGGATCCTCGGCGTCGAGCCCGCAGCCGGGGACGACGGCCGGCAGTCGCTGCGCAGCGGCCGGGTCGTGCACATCGACACGCCCGTGACCATCGCCGACGGCGCCCAGACGACCCACCTCGGCGAGCTCACCTTCCCCATCGTCCGGCGCGAGGTGGAGGACGTCCTCACCGCCTCTGACGACCATCTGGTGGACGCGATGCGCACCTTCGCGGCCACGATGAAGATCGTCGTCGAACCGACGGCGGGCCTGGGCCTCGCCGGTCTCCGCCAGATCGCCGCCGACCTCCCCGGTGCCAGGGTCGGGGTGGTCGTGTCCGGCGGCAACGTCGACCTCGACCGCTACGCCCGTCTCGTCGGGCCCGACGCGGGCCGTCAGGGCTGACCCGCCCGCACGTCGGTGGGCGTGCGCGCGTCGTAGGCTGGTGGTAGGCAGGGACCATGTCGATGGCGCAGCCCTTCCAGCCCAACCTCCACCCGGCGGACGAGGACGGCATCCCCGCGGCCGACCCCGGTACCGGGGCCCCGGAGACCGCACCGGGTTTCGGCGTCGAGGGTGAGACGCCGCGCGTGCCCGCCGACACCGAGGAGCCCGAGGACGCCGACTCCGCCGGTGGCACCGGTGCGCCCGGTGCCGCTGACGCTGCCACCGACGAGCCGCGGACGCCGGGCGTGTGAGTCGCCCCGTGGCTGCCGACGGCGCAGGTGCCGTCCGCGCCGCCGGCGGGCGGATCGCGGTCACCGGCTCGACCGGCCAGCTCGGCGGGCGGGTCGCCCGGCGGCTCGCCGACGCCGGGGTGGAGCAGCTGCTCGTGGTCCGCGACCCCGCGCGTGCCCCGGAGCTGCCCCGTACCGAGGTCCGTGCGGCCACCTACGGCGACCACGGGGCGGCCCGGGCCGCGCTCGACGGCGTCGAGACCCTCTTCATGGTCTCGGCGTCGGAGTCCCCCGACCGGGAGACCGAGCACCGGACCTTCGTCGACGCGGCGGTGGCGGCCGGCGTCCGGCGGGTGGTCTACACGTCGTACTTCGGCGCCGCGCCCGACGCGACCTTCGCCCACGCGCGCCTCCACAACGCGACGGAGCAGCACCTGAGGGCGAGCGGTGTCGCGACGGTCATCCTGCGTGACAACCTCTACGCCGACTTCCTGCCGCTCCTGGCCGGCGACGACGGGGTGATCCGCGGCCCGGCCGGTCAGGGCCGGGTGTCCGCCGTCGCCCTGGACGACGTGGCGGACGCCGCCGTCGCCGTGCTCCGCGACCCCGCCCGGCACGACGGCGCGACCTACGAGCTCACGGGTCCCGAGGCCCTCACCCTGGGCGAGGTCGCCGCCGAGCTCACCGCCCCCGGCCGCCCCGTGCGGTACCACGACGAGACGCTCGAGGAGGCGTACGCCTCCCGGGCCCACCTCGGCGCCCCGCGGTGGGAGGTGGACGCCTGGGTCAGCACCTACACGGCCATCGCGGCCGGGGAGATGGAGCGGGTCAGCGACGACGTCGCCCGGCTCACCGGCCGACCCGCGACGAGCCTTCGCGAGCTGCTCCGCCGGTCCAGTCCGGCGTCCGGGTGATCTCGAACGGGTGCGCCTCAAAGCTGCGCCACCACTCCTCGGCGCCCGGCGGGCGGCGTGACGCCTGGCTGACCATCGCCCGCAGCCGGTGCTTGAGCCCGGCGAGCTCGGTGAGGTCGGGCTCGGCGGCGACGGGCTCGGGCCGGCGCACGGTCCCCAGGCTCCACGGGACGCGCTGCCGGGCCACGTCGTCGTCCGCCTCGCGGGGGGCGAGCAGGGCGTCCTCGAGCGCCCACGCGTCCCGGCGCAGCTGGATGATGTCGCGCGTCAGCTGCTCCTCCGCGGGCGACGCCCCCTCGACGACCTCGGCGGCGCGCAACCACCCGTAGGCCATCGCGATCGCGGTGAGCCCGGGGTCGATCGTCAGGGCGTCGTGGACGTCGAGGTCGGGGGTGATGACGACGGCGCCCACCGCCCGGGCGTACTCGACCTCGTCACGCAGCTCCTCGTCGGACATGATCCCCGCGGTGGAGCGCAGCACGATGGAGAGCATGTCCTTCTGGGCGTAGCTCTCCTGCCGGGGCACGCCCGCCGGCGGGGCGACGACGGCGTAGACCTTCGTGGCGCCGAGGTGCTCGACGGCGACCTCGGTGGGCAGCGTCTCGCGCACCCCGCCGTCGACGTAGTGCTCCGAGCCCAGCCGGACCGGTGGGAAGACCGCAGGGATCGCGCACGAGGCGCGGATCGCCTCGGCGAGGTCGACGACGGGCTCGTCCGGCACCGGCTCGTTCTCCCGGTCCACGAGCCGGCCCGACTCGGTGACGTAGCGCAGCTCGCCGGACTCGAGCCCGACGACGGCGACGCGCAAGGTGACGCCCGACGTCGCCACCCGGGCGGGGTCGAACACCTCGGGGTCGAGCAGCCGGTCCACGATCGGTCCGGGCCGGTACATCGACCGGGCGTGCTCGGCACCGCGGACGATGATCTCCAGGTCCGGCCGGGCGCGGCCCACCTCGCGGATGGCGGAGATGACGTCCACGACGCTGATCGGGTTCCAGTCGCTGCCCGCCGCGGGCTCCTCCGGGGCCACCGCGGCACGCGCGCCGCCGCCGACGGGTGCGGCTGTGCGGGCGCGGCCCGGAGAGGTGGCGCCGGCGGCGGGCGAGGTGGCGCCGGTGGCGGGAGAGGCGGCACCGGCGGCCGGCGAGGCGGCACCCGCGACCGTGCTGGTGGCGGGGTCTGCCGGACCGACGCCCGGCTCGTCCCGGCCCAGGCCCAGGCGCTGCGAGGTGAGGGACGCCGCCCGGGTGAAGGACCGGCCGAGCGGGCCCTGCCGGCGCTCGCGGCGGGTGAAGGCGTTCATCAGGCCCGGGCCCCGCACGCGGAGCCTGGCGTACCAGTCGAGCTCGGTGAACATGTCCGAGTCGTCCTGCATGCCCAGCCACAGGCGCTCGAGGTGGGCCAGGGCGCGCCGTTGGCCGGCGTGGTCGCCGGACTGGGCCAGCACCGAGCCGAGAATCGCACCCGCCGAGGTGCCGCTGATGACCTGCGGGGTGATGCCGACCTCGTCGTAGAGGTAGCGCAGGGCCCCGATCTGGAAGCTCGACCGGGCGCCGGCGCCGCTGAGGACGAGGCCGACGACCTCGGGCCGGGCGCGCCAGGGCAGCTGCAGGATCCGTCGCATGGACACCAGGCTAGGAGCAGTCCCGGGCGTGGTGCCCGGGACTGCTCGCGGTGGTGTCCGACTGGTGCGCCGCCGCCGCCGTGGCGCCGCCGCCGCCGTGGCGCCGCCGCACCACCGCAGCGCCGTCAGGACGCCAGGTCGAGCGCGTCCTCCGCGACGGCGAGGACCGACCAGGTGCGGCCGTCGTCGGACGTGAGGGCGTACGCCGGCAGGAGCATGGCCGCGCCGGAGGGTGTCGTGTACTGGGCCACCCCGAGCGTCGCGCCGGTGATGGCGACCTCCTCCACCGGCCACGGCACGGGCTGCCCGGCCGTCACGGGCGCCGGCGGCTCGGTCGGGAACGCGTCGTCGGGTGCGATGTCGCTGGTCACGGTGTCGTCGGCGCCGCCCTCGGCCGCGGCGGGGTCGGGCTCACGCATGATGCTCAACGTGCCGAGGTCGCTGAAGCGCGGGTCCGTCAGGCGCTCGACGGCGCTCGCGGCGCCGATGACGGGGTAGTCGCCGAGCTCGACGAGGGGGGCCACGGGGCCGCTGAAGCTCTGCACGCCGGCGCCGGTGAGCATGATGTACCAGCTCGCGCCGGTGCGCCGGCCGTCGACGACGTGGTGGGCGAGGACCTCGGTCATCGTCGTGTCGCCGAGCGCGGTGTCGACGAGCTCGAAGTCCGCGGGGTCGAGGCCGGCGGCGGTGAGGACGTCCGCCGCCTGCGCGCGGGCGGCCTCACCCGTGGGCGCCGGTCCGAGGTCGACCGGTCCGCAGCTCTCCGCGGGCAGCGGCTCGACCATGTCGGAGGTCGCGGGATCCTCGCCGGCGGCGCCGGGCTCGGCGGAAGCGTCCGGCTCGGTGGCCGGGGCGAGCTCGGTCACGGCGCCCGGTTCGGTGCCACCCCCGACGGCGGCGCAGCGGAACGGCTCCTTCGTCGGGTCGTAGAAGCTCACCGACGTCATGCCGTCCGGGGCCACCGAGAGGGAGGGGCCGGTGCCGTCCTGGGGACCGAGCACCCAGGCCCCGAACTCCTGGCGCGGCTCGCCGGACAGCCCCACGGCGGCGCCCAGCTCCCGGACCTGGTCGGGGCCGAAGCGGGCGGTCGCGTCGTAGGCCCACGCCACGGCGCTCCCGCCGTCGTCGCTCAGGCCCTCCGACCGGAAGGTGGTGTGCCTCGAGCTGGGCGCGGGGTAGATCGCCGTCGAGGCGTCCAGCCCGCCGGACGAGGCGGCCTCGGACTGCGCGCGGTCGAGCGAGATCGCCGGCGCGGCCGACGGCGCGCCGCCCTCCGGGGCCCCGAATGTCCGCCCGAGGCCGAAGGCCCCGGCGAGGAGAGCCACCCCGGCGGCGGCGGCCCCCAGGCGGAGGCCACGACGGCGACGACGCTCGGCCAGGTCGACGACCGTCCCGCCGGTCGAGCCGGCCCGGGCCGGGTCGTCGTGCCGCGCCTCCGCCGGCGCGGCCGCCGGTGTGGCCGTCCGGCCGGCGTCGACCCGTGCGCGCAGGGCCGTGAGGTCCGGCTCGACGCCGCGGGCGGGGTCGGCGGCCCGCAGCCGGTCGATCGCGTCGTGTCGTTCGCTCATGACAACCTCCTCGGACCCGCCGCGGGTCGTCCGCGGAAACGGTCTGTCACCACGGCATGTGTGCCGACGAGGAAGGATCTTGCGCGGCGACCTCACCGGTCCCGCACGCCGTCCTCACACGATGCGCAGATTCCCTCACGCCCAGGCCGCGGCGAGGCGGGCGCGCGCCCGGGACAGCGCCGCGTCCGCACCGCCCCGGGAGATGCCGAGCACGGCGGCGAGCTCCTCACCGCCGACGCCCTCCCAGGCGTGGAGCAGCAGGATGCGGCGGTCGCGTGGGCTCAGCGTCGCCAGGGCGGCGCGCACCTCGTCGTCGGCGACGACCACGTCCGCGGGGTCGCCGTCGTCGACCTCGCCCGAGGCGTCGGCGATCGGCACGGCCGTGTGCCTGCGCCGGTGGTTCGCCAGGACGAAGCCGGCGGTGCGGTAGAGCCAGGGGAGCTCCGCGCCCTCGGGCACGTCGGCCCGGCGGCGCCAGGCCACCGTCATGACCTCGGCGGCGAGGTCCTCGGCGTCGCGGGGCGCGCGCCGGTAGAGGTAGCGGTAGACGGCCGCGGCGTGGGCACGGAACAGCGCGTCGAACCATGCCTCGTCCCGCTCGTCCACGTGCGCTCCCTCGCTCCGCCGGCCGGACCGGCCCGGTGGCGGTCCGCCGGCACTGCCCGTCCCCGGCACCTCGCGACAACGCTGCCGCGACGGTGCCCTCGCCCTTCTGTGTCGCCACCTGGCCACATCTTGCTCCCTGCCGGGACCGGCGGCCGTGAGGCTCACGGCCCGCGGGCCCGTGGAGCCGACGACACCCCGGGTTGGTGGGGCCCGGCGGGCGTGTTCTCAGCCGGTCGTGTGGTGGGTCCGGCGGGCGTTCTCAGCCGGTCGTGTGGTGGGTCCGGCGGGCGTTCTCAGCCGGTCGTGTGGTGGGTCCGGCGGGCGTTCTCAGCCGGTCGTGTGGTGGGTCCGGCGGGCGTTCTCAGCCGGTCGTGACCGCCACCGCGTCGCGGACGACGTCGGCCAGGGACCCGGTCCGGGCGAGGACCTCACGCTGGCGGGTGGCCCCGGACCCGCGGGCGAGCACCCGGTCGAGCCCGCCGTGCACCAGATCCGTGTCCCCGCTCGCCTCCAGGGCCGAGGCCACGTGGTCGACGAGCGCGGCGAGCACGTCCGCGGCCGGGGCCGGCCGGCCGGTGCGCGGGTCGACGAGGTCTGCCGAGAGCCCGTCGCGGGCCGCCTGCCAGTCCTGCAGCCGCAGGAACGCCGTCGGGGTCGCGGGTGGCGGCTCGTGGCGTGCCCACGCCTGCGCGGCGGTCTCGACAAGAGCGCGCACCAGGCCTGCGACGAGCACCGTGTCCTCGGGGTCGAGGCACACGTCCGCGACCCGGATCTCGAGCGTGGGGTAGCGGTGGGAGGGGCGGGCGTCGAAGTAGACCATCCCGGGGTCGAGCAGCACCCCCGAGCCGATCATGGCGGTCACCGCCGCGTCGTAGGCGGCCGCCGAGCCGTACAGGTCCGGCGGGCCCGCCGAGGGCCAGCGACCCATGAGCTGGCTCCGGAAGCTGTGGTAGTCGGTGTCGCGGCCCTGCCAGTAGGGCGAGTTGGCGCTCAGCGCCAGCAGCGGGGGCAGCCAGCCGCGTACCCGGTCCAGGACCCCTACCGCCTCCTGGCGGTCCGTGACGCCGACGTGCACGTGGCAGCCGCAGGCGAGGTACTCCCGGGCGGTCTCGCCGAAGCGCGCCGCCATAGCCTCGTAGCGCGGCTTCGCCACGACGAGGGGCTGGGCCGGCAGCGGGAACGTCGCGAGCGCGGCGACCTCGGCCCCGGCCGCCCGGGCCACGGTCGCGGCCCGCGCGCGCAGGGCGCGGACCTCCTCCTCGAGGGCGTCCAGAGCGGCCCGGGGCCGGGTGTCGACCTCGAGCTGCTGGCGCGTCATCTCGTGCTCGATGACCCCGCCGGGCTCGTCGCCGGGCGTCCGGCGCAGGCCGAGCGCGTCGGCGTGCCCCAGCGCCTCCGCGGCGACCGCCATCGCGGACCCGCCGTCCGGCGCGACGAGCAGCAGCTCCTCCTCCACCCCCACGGTGCGCACCAGGCCAGTGTGTCAGCGGTGCGCGTCCACCATCCGTCCGATGAGGAAGTCCCGGACGACGACGGCGGCCTCGTCCGGCCGCTCCAGCGAGGGCAGGTGCCCGGCCCACGGCAGCTCGACGAGCTCGGCGCCGGGGACGGCGGCCGTCACCGCCCGGGCGACGGCGCGGAACTCCGGCAGGTCGTGGCCGCCGGCGACGACGAGCGTCGCCGCGGTGACGGAGGCGAGGTCGACCGGCACCTCGACCGGCTCGGCCCCCCCGAGGGCCTGCAGGTCGAAGGCGCGCCGCTGCATCGCCGCGAGGAGGGTGCGGGCGTCGTCGCCGGCCTCCGGCCCGAGCCAGGTGGCCACGTTCAGCGCGACCGCACCGTCGACGTCCCCGGCCTGGAGCAGCTCGGCCTCACGCCGCCACACCAGCCGCAGGTCCGGTCCGGGTTCGAGGAGGCCGGCGGCCGGGCACACGAGCACCAGGGCGCCGACCCGCTCGGGCCGGCGGGCGGCCAGCGCGAGGGCCACGGACCCGCCGTACGACGAGCCGACGACGGCGAACCGCGTGCCCCGCCCGACGACCGCGTCCATGAGGCCCAGGACCTCGGCGGCCTCGTCGTAGTCCTCCGCCGCTGCCGGGGTCCCGCCGAACCCGGGCAGGTCGGCGCGGACCACCCGCAGCCCGGCCGCAACCAGCACGTCGCGCTGGCGGTCCCACATGCGCCGGTCGGCGACACCGGCGTGCAGGAGGAGGACGGCGGGGCCGGTCCCGGTCACGTCGTGCGCGAGGTCCACGCCACCACCGTAGAGCCCGGCGACCGGTCCCGACGTGGTCGTCGTCCCGCGGCTCCCCGCGACCGCCGGACGGTCTCGACGCGGCCGCCGCGCTGCGGGAGGATCGACCACGTGGGCGAGCCCGAGCTGGACGAGCTGATCACCGGGCTCGCCACGCGCGTCACCGGCGTCGGCGGTGTCGTCGGGGTGATGCTCGGGGGCAGTCACGCGCGCGACGAGCAGCTGCCGGGCTCCGACGTCGATCTCGGCCTGTACTACCGCGCTCCCCTCGACGTGGCGGCGCTGGGAGCGGTCGTGCGCGAGGTGGCCGGCGCCGGGGCGACGGTCAGCCGGCCGGGGGAGTGGGGGCCGTGGGTCGACGGCGGGGCGTGGCTCCGCCTCGCCGGCGGCGCCGTGGACCTCATCTACCGTGACCTCGACCGGGTGCACCGGGCCTGGTCGGACGCCCGCGGAGGCCGGTACGCCTTCCACACCCAGGCCGGTCACCCCCTGGGTGTGCCCGACTTCGCCTACGCGGGGGAGGTGGCGCTCGGCGTCGTGCTCGCCGACCCGACCGGCGAGCTCGCCGCGCTCAAGGCCGAGCTCGCGGAGTACCCGCCGGCCCTCGCCGTCGCCCTGCGCGAGGGGCTGTGGGAGGCGAGCTTCCTCGTCGACGTCGCGCACAAGGCCGTGGCCCG
The DNA here is from genome assembly GCF_038049925.1 of Georgenia sp. M64. Lineage (NCBI taxonomy): Bacteria > Bacillati > Actinomycetota > Actinomycetes > Allobogoriellales > Allobogoriellaceae > Georgenia > Georgenia sp. M64. The sequence continues at coordinate 4,059,641 of NZ_CP145809.1, read as the reverse complement.
GCGGGACACCACCTACGTGGCGGGCTGCCTGTTCCGCGCGTTCCTCCTCTGCGCGCACGCCATCCACGGTCACGCGGGCCGGTGGCTGGTCAACGAGAAGGGCGCCATCACCGCGGCGGACCGGCTGCCCGGCGCCCCCGAGGGGTTCTCGGCGCGCTGCCACGGCGTCCTCGCCGAGCTCGGCACGGGCACCGAGACGCTCGAGCAGGCCCTCGACACCGCGACCGTGGTGGTCCGCGACGTCGTCAAGAACGTCCACCGCCGCAGCCGGTAGCGCGTGCGGCGCGCTGCGCCACGAGGTGCCGCGCGACTCGCGGTGCAGTGCCACGAGGTGCCGTGCGACTCGCGGTGCAGTGCCTCGACGTGCCGTGCGACTCGCGGCGCGGTACGGGACCGGCTCAGCCTGCGGCGTCGTAGGCCGCGCGCAGCCAGCCGCGCACCTCGTCGTCGATCTCGGCCGGCGAGTGCACCTCGAGGTGGTGCATCCACAGGTGCGCCGGCCTGACCGACTCCTTGAACCTCGGGGAGTCCGACCGCTCGGGGGCGGCCACCGACAGCACCGCCGGCACGTCGGAGCGCAGGTACCGGTCGGGCCGCCAGAGGTAGGCGAAGCCGCGGCGACGGCGGAACGCCACCTGGCTGCGGGAGACCCGCACCTCGTGCGGGCCCAGGGCGGCGACGGCGGCGGCCACGGCGTCGTGGATCTCCTGGCCGGTCGCCGAGCCGGCGAAGAGCTCCTCGGGCGTGCGCGGGTCGGCCGGGAGGCCGGGGGAGCCGTGGCTCACGGTCGGAGCATGACCTTGACCGCCTCACGGCGGTCCATCGCCTCGTACGCCCGGGCGACCTCGGTGAGCGGCAGGCTGAGGTCGAAGACGAGGCCGGGCTCGATCGAGCCGGCCAGCACCTCCGGCAGGAGCTCGTCGAGGTACGCGCGCACGGGGGCGACGCCGCCGGCGAGGGCGATGTTGTTCCCGAACAGCGGGCGCAGGGAGAGGTGCGGGATCCCGTTGGGGACCCCGACGTAGCCGACGGTGCCGCCGGGCCGGGTCGCCGCGATCGCCTGCTCCATGGCGTCGAGGTTGCCGACGGCCTCGAGGACGACGTCGGCGCCTCCGCCGAGCAGGTCGCGCAGCTCGGCGACGCCCTCGTCCCCGCGGGCGGCGACGACGTCGTCGGCCCCGAAGCGCCGCGCCAGGGCCTGCCGGTCGGGGTGCCGGGAGAAGGCGACCACGCGCTCGGCCCCGAGGCGGCGGGCGGCGATGACGGCGCAGAGCCCGACGGCGCCGTCGCCCACGACGGCAACGGTCGAGCCGGGGCGGACGCCGCCACGTGCGGCGGCATGGTGACCGGTGCCCATGACGTCGGTGAGGGTCAGGACGGAGGGCAGGAGGTCCTCGGAGGGGGCCTCGGGGAGGGCGACGAGGGTGCCGTCGGCGAGCGGCACCCGGACCGCCTCGCCCTGGCCGCCGTCGACCATGTTCCCCTCGCGGTCGGGGCCGGCCCAGTAGCCGCCGACGACGCACGAGGTCTGGACGTCGTTGCGGCAGCTCGCGCACACCCCGCAGCTGTACGCGAACGGCGCGACGACGAAGTCGCCCGGGCGGACCGTCCCGACCTCCGACCCGACCTCCTCGACGACCCCGACGAACTCGTGGCCGATGCGGGAGGGGTCGGCCACCGGGACGACCCCGCGGTAGCGCCACAGGTCCGACCCGCACACGCAGGCGGCGGTGACCCGCACCACCGCGTCGGTGGGGCGGAGGATCCGCGGGTCCGGGACGTCCTCGAGGCGGATGTCGAAGGGGGCGTGGATGGTGGTCGCGAGCACGCCGCGATCGTACGCGCGGGGAGGCCGGGGATACGCTGGGCCCCACCGTCACTGGAGGCCACGATGAGCGAGCAGCCGGGTCACGACCCCCGTTACGACGAGCCCGTCCTCCTCGAGGAGGACGAGACCATCCCCCCGCGCCCCGAGGAGGAGGCCGCCGACCTGCTGCGCGCCGAGCCCGACCCGCACGCGTGAGGCAGGTGCGCCGGGCCGTCTGGCTCCTCGTGCCGGCGCTGGCGCTCGGCGCGTGCGCACCCTCCGGCCCCGGGACGGCCGTCCCGACAGCGACGAGCGCGGCGACCGCGGGGACCGGTGAGGCGACCGCGGTGCCGAGTGCGGGCGCCTCCACCGAGCCGCCCACCGCCACGAGCGACGACGCGCCGGACGGGCCCGTCGTCCTCGCGAGCGGCCTGCACGTGCCGTGGGGGCTCGCGCTGCTCCCGGACGGCTCGGCACTGGTGACGCTGCGCGACCGGGGGGAGGTGCTGCGCGTGCGCGAGGGGGCCGAGCCGGTCTCCCTGGGCGAGGTGCCGGGTGTCTTCCCGGGCGGCGAGGGCGGCCTCCTCGGTGTCGCCGTCGCGCCCGGCGACGATGACGCGGACCTGCTCGTCTACCTCTACCTCACCACCCAGCGGGACAACCGGGTGCTCCGGATGCGGCTGGAGGGCGACGCCCTGGTCGAGGACCGGGTGATCCTCGAGGGGATCCCGCGCGGGCAGAACCACAACGGCGGGCGGCTCGCCTTCGGCCCCGACGGCTACCTCTACGTCAGCACCGGTGACGCCGGCCAGGCCCGCCACGCCCAGGACCCGGCGTCGCTCGGCGGGAAGATCCTGCGGGTCGACGGCGACGGCGGCGTCCCGCCCGACAACCCCGACCCCGGCTCGCCGGTGTGGTCCCTCGGGCACCGCAACGTCCAGGGCCTGGCCTGGGCGCCGGACGGACGGCTGTTCGCCTCCGAGTTCGGGCAGAACACGTGGGACGAGCTCAACCTCATCACCAGGGGTGGGAACTACGGGTGGCCGACCGTCGAGGGGATCGGCGGGCAGGCGGGCTTCACCGACCCTCTCGTACAGTGGCCGACGGCGGACGCCTCACCCAGCGGCATCGCCGTGGCCGACGACGCCGTGTGGCTCGCCGCACTGCGTGGGGAGTCGCTGTGGCGGGTCCCCGTCGACGGCGGCGATGAGGCGGTCGGCGAGCCCGAGCGGCTGCTCGAGGGCGAGTACGGCCGGCTGCGCACCGTCGTGGCGGACGGCGACGGCCGGCTGTGGCTGCTGACGTCGAACACCTTCCGCGGCGAACCGGCGCCCGACGACGACCGGCTGGTCCGGCTGGACCCCGCCGGTCTGCCGTGAGCCGAGCCGCGCCGGGCCCGCCGGGCCCCATCGTGGCCGGCCGGGCCTGGCCGCGGACGCCCCGGACTGGCCGGCCGGCGCTGGTCCAGGCTGGCAGGCCGACCGGTGGGGTGGGCTACCGGCGGTGGGTCCCGGCCCGCTCGTCGTCGCCGGTCCGGTGGCCGTTGTCGCCGTCGTCCGTGTTCTGGCCGTCGGTCCGGCCGGCGGACTCACGAATGGCGCGGGCCTTGGCGAGGCTCTCCTCCTCCTTCGCAGCCTTCTTCTTGATCGCCGTGTCGTCGCGCACGGGAAGCTTGATCTCCTCCTCGGCCGGGATGCCCGCCTGGAGCTGACGGCCGCGCTCCAGCTCGGCGTCGACCTCGGCGCCGAAGAGCAGGGCGACGTTCATGATCCAGAGCCACAGCAGGAAGATGATGACGCCGGCGAGGGCGCCGTACGTTGCCTGGTAGCTCTCGCCCCCGCCCGCCCAGCTGAGGTACAGGCCGAAGCCGATGGACGCCAGGATGGCCACGACGATGGCGATGACGGCGCCGATGCTGATCCAGCGGAACTTCGGCTGCCTGATGTTGGGCGTGAAGTAGTACAGCAGGGCGACGATCACGATGATCGCGAGCAGGATGACGGGCCATTTCGCGATGTTCCAGACGGTGAGTGCGGTGGCGCCCAGTCCGATGGCGTCTCCGATCGCCTGGGCCACCGGGCCGGACACCACGAGCAGGAGGCCGACGAGTGCGACGAGCACGAGCAGGACGAGGGTGAGGAGGTACATGACCGGGCGGAGCTTCCAGAACGGCCGCCCCTCCTCGACCTCGTAGATGCGGTTGGTCGCGCGGGAGAACGCGTTGACGTAGTTCGACGCCGTCCACAGGGCCGTGAGGAGACCGAGGACGAGGCCGAGGCCGGCGCCCTGGTTCGAGGCGAGGTCGCTCACGATCGGCTGGAGCTGTTCCATGGCGTCCGCCGGGACGAACGAGCCCATGATGTCGAGGAGCCGGTTTGTCGTCGACTCCGCCTCCCCCACGAGGCCGAGGATGGACACCAGCGCAATGAGTGCGGGGAAGATGGAGAGCACCGCGTAGTACGTCAGCGCGGCGGCGAGGTCGGGCGACTGGTCCTTGACGAACTCCTTGGCGCTCCTGCCGGCGATGTACTTCCACGACGGCTTGCGGATGTCGCTCGGTGAGTCCGGCTTGGCCGGGTGGTCCTCGTGCGGACGGCTCTTCTGGTCGGTCGCCATGGTCTCTCCTGCCGGACGGGGACCCCCTGGAGATCCCTGCTGACGTCTCGATGTTTACGGTGTCTGCCAGCAAGCGTGTGCTGTGGTGACGGGTTCGGCAACCGGAGGCGGCGGCCGGCTGACGGCCTCGGGAAGGCGGTCCCGGGTTGCCGGGCCGCGGCGCTGCGCCCACCGTGGAGTGCATGTCAGCCGCACGATGGATCCCCTCCTCGCCACCGGTCGGTCCGGTCCGGCGGCGACGCGGCGGGAGGCACGCCGACCGGCCCGCCGTTCGTGATGCCGGGCCCGTCGGACGGACCGCCGGGCTGGTCGGGGCGGTGACCGGTGCCGCCCTCGGCGCGGTCCTCGCCGGGGTCGCGGCTCTTCGAGGGGGCCGGCCGCTCCACCCGCGCGGGGTGGTGGTGCCCGCCCGGCTGCGTCTCGACGGCGCCGGCCCCGCCCTGGGCGGTCTGGGACGTGCCGGCACGCTCGACGCCGTCGTCCGGCTCTCCCGTGCCGTGGGCGTCCCGCCGCCGCTGCCCGACATCCAGGGCCTCGCCGTGCGCTGGTCCGGGACGGCGGGGCCGAACGACCTGCTCCTCGCCTCCACGGGCACCGGTCCGGCGGGCCGCTTCGTGCTCGTCCCGCGACGGTCGCCCTCCGGTGGGGCCCTGTCATCGATCATGCCCTTTGCCGGCCCGGCGGGTCCCGTGCTCGTGGCGGCCCTGCCCCCCGACACGCGCCGAGGTCAGGGCGTGCACGCCGGAGGGGCGCAGGCCGAAGCGGCACCGGCGGGAGCAGCGCCGGCCCGAGCGGTGCAGACCGGCGCCGCCACGGACCCGACCCCGCAGGCGTGGCGACTCGTCTGGGCACCGCCACGGGGCGCGTGGCGAACATTCGGCACCCTCGAGCTCGCCGCCTCCCTCGACGGGGCGGGCGACGACGACGACCTGCGGTTCGACCCGGTCGAGCACTGCCCCGACGGCCTGGCGACGTACGGCTGGGCGGCCGAGCTGAGGATCCGGCCGTACCGGTGGGCCCGCCGGCTCGGGCGCCGGCGCGGCCGGTCTCGGCAGGTCGGGGCACGTCAGGCGGCTGCGACCGGTGCGGGTCGGACCGAGCGGGCCCCCGCGCGTCGGGCGGGGCGGTCCGGTCAGGCTGCGCCGACGGAGGTCGGCTCCGGCCGGTGACGACGCAGCGGCCGCCGTCGGCCCGACGACCAGCGACCGCGCGACGTCCAGCCCTGCGACGACGGCTCGAGCCGGTGGCCGCGGACGTCGGTCAGGGGCACCCCCACGAGCAGCCCGGCACCCGGCTCGATCCAGCACTCGCGGTGCGGCAGCCCGGGGTTGACGAGGTCGTCCCCGACGAGGCGGGCCTGACCGGTGACCGTGACCCACCAGCCGCTGCGGTGCCGTTCGTCGAGCGCGGAGAAGCCCACCGTCACCCAGGTCTCCTGGAGGACCTCCGCGACCTCGTCGTGGTAGCAGGTCCGGAAGACGACCTCGCCCTCGTGGACGACGAAGTCGACAGGTCGCAGTGCCGGCCGGTCATGCCGATCGGCGCACGTCACCCACCCGGTCCCCTCGCCGGGGAGGAGCCGGAGGCAGGTGTCTCGGGACAGGGTCTCCATCTCGGTCACGGCGATCACCTCGGACGCGTGCGAGAACGGGTCACTCCCGATTCTCCTCCCCCTTCCCGGCCGTGTCGAGGGCGACCGGGCAGGGGCAGGGGCGCTCCGGGCGGCGTTAGGCTGGTCGCGACCCCGGCACCCCTCGCCGGAGTGACCCGGGCGCCCCAGCGGCTCCCCTGAGGAGCCGTCATGTACGACCACGAGCTGTTCGTCCGCACACTGTCGGAGTTCACCGCCAAGCTGCTGACCCACTACGAGGTCGACGAGGTGCTCTGTGACCTCGCCGAGCGGCTCACCGGACTGTTCGCGCTGGCGGGCAGCGGCGTCACCGTCGGCGTCGAGGGGCGTCTGCAGGTGGCGGTCACCGTCCCGCCCCACCTCACCCCGCTGGAGAAGTACCAGGAGGAGCACCAGGACGGACCGTGCGTGGAGGCGTACCGGACCGGCGAGGTCGTCGCCGTCGCCGACCTCACCGGGGTCGGGCCCCGCTGGCCGGGTTACGGTGCGGTCGCCGCGGAGGTGGGGATGCGGTCGGTGGTGGGGGTGCCGATGAAGCTCGGTGAGCAGAGCGTCGGCGCGCTCAACATGTACCAGGCGGACCCGCGGCAGTGGCAGGAGGACGAGCTCGCCGCCGCGCGGGTCCTGGCGAACATGGCGACGGCGTACCTCATCAACGCCTCGTCCTACAACAAGCAGGCCCAGCTCAGCGAGCAGCTCCAGCGGGCGCTCGACACCCGGGTCGTCATCGAGCAGGCCAAGGGTGTCCTCGCCGAGGCCAACGGCACCGACGTCGACGCCGCGTTCGAGCGTCTGCGGCGCCACGCCCGCAACCACAACGTCAAGGTGCACGACGTCGCCACGGCGGTCGTGACCCTCGGGCTGCGCCCCTAACTGTCAGGCGTCGGGGCGCGGGGCTGCCGGACGGGGCGCCGTCAGCCGTCCAGCAGCTCGGCGACGCCGGTCGAGTCCAGCACCGCCCGCACGGCACCGGTGGCGCCGACGAGGCGGACGGGCCGTGGGCAGCTGACCGCGAGCCAAGCCAGGCTCGCCGCGACCGCCGTGTCGATCGTGGTGGCCGCGGAGGCGTCCACGACCACCGGGACGCCGGCGTCCGCGGCCCGGGCCACGGCGGCGGCGAGCTGCTCCGTGAGCGAGACGTCGACGACACCCAGGAGGACGACGGTGGTGCGTCCGGCCCCTGGGTGCAGCTCGACCGAGCCGACGAGGGGGCGTTCGACGAGGTCTGTCACGGGTCCTCCCTGCAACGGCGCGGTGGAGACTCCACCGGGGGCAGGGGCGGGACTGTGCATCGACGCTAGACCGAGGGACCGACCCCCGCAACCGGGGCGGTCGTGCTCGGCCACCATGGTTCGCCGAGCGAACGAGGGCCCGAGGGTCGATCCTGGTCGGCGTGCAGGTCGGGCACGTCACGAGGGCGCCGCCCGGCCGCCCGGACAGAGGAGAGCAGCCATGGGTTCGACTCATCCCCGGCCGAGGTTCTTCACGGCCTACTCCTTCGCGATCGTCACCGGCGCGTTGTTCGTCCTCTCGTGGGTCGGGCAGCTCGTCTTCCAGCTCATCGAGGTCCGCAACGACAGCGCCGAGCACGGGCAGGCCTTCGAGTGGGCACAGTTCTGGCCCCAGTTCCTCTCGTCGACGTTCGAGAACTGGCAGTCCGAGTTCCTCCAGCTCGTCTGGCAGGCGGCCGGCCTCGCCCTCTTCTACTTCTGGGGCTCCTCCCAGTCCCGGGAGGGCGACGACCGGATGGAGGCGAAGATCGACCGGCTCCTCATGGACCGAGGCATCGACCCGGCCGAGTTCGAGCTCGCGGAGGACCTTCGCGCGGAGGGACAGGTGGGCCGGCCGTAGACGGACGCTGCCTGCGAGCACCCCGTGGCCGGGGCGCCGCAGTCGGGTGGCGCCCGCCGGCGATCGTCGTCGGCCTGAGCTCAGCCCGCCCCGTCGATCGGCACCCGCCCGCCCAGCTGGGCCAGCAGGGCGGGGACGTCGGTGACCGGCAGGTCGCAGACGAACCCGCGGCACACGTAGGCGGTCGCCGCGCCGCGAAGCAGCGGCCGGTCGGCGAGCAGGGGGACGCCGGGGAGGTCCGGCGCACCGAACGCGATGACGAGGCCGGGGGAGCTGCTCGCCCGGGCGGCGGCGACCATCTCGGCGGCTGCGTCGTCGTCGCCGACGACGGCCACCTGCAGGGGGCCGGCGAGCGCCGCCTCGGCGACCGCCAGGGTCCAGCCCGCGAACCGTGGCTCCGCCGCCGCCAGCGCCCCGGCCGCGGCGACCGCCTGCTCGGCGGCCTGACGGTGCCGGTCCGAGCCGGTCAGGGCCGCGTACGTCAGGAGGGCGCCGCTCAGGGCCGAGGTGCCGGCCGGCTCGGCGTTGTCCGCGAGGTCGCGTGGCCGGGAGAGCAGCTGCTCGGCGTCGTCGGCGACGTCGTGGAAACCGCCACCGTCGGCGGCGAAGTGCTCGAGCGCGACGTCGAGGACCCAGCCCGCGTCCTCGAGCCACCGCGCCTCGCCGGTGGCCTGGTGCAGGGCGAGGAGACCCTCGGCGAGGTCGCCGTGGTCGGCGGCGACGGCGGCGGCCGTGCCCACCCGGCCGTCCCGGGACGCGCGACGCAGCCGGCCGTCGACGACGTGCCGGTCCATGACCAGCTCGGCGCAGGTGCGCGCGGCGGCCACCCAGCCCGGCTCGCCGAGGAGTGCCCCGGCCTCCGCGAGCGCGGCGACGGCGAGACCGTTCCAGGCCGTGACGACCTTGTCGTCGCGGGCCGGCTGCGGCCGGTCGGCGCGGGCACGCAGGAGACGGTCGCGGACGTCGGCCCACCACCGCGGGTCGGCCGGGTCGCGGCGCATCTGCAGGGTCGACGTGCCCTTCTCGAACGTGCCAACCTCCGTCACGGCCATCAGGTCGGCGGCACGGGCGCCGTCGTCGGGGCCGAGGACCGCCGCCAGCTCGGCTGGCGTCCAGGCGTAGGTGAGGCCCTCGTGGCCGGCGGCGTCGGCGTCGAGGGAGGAGGCGAACCCACCCTCGGCAGTGCGCAGGTCACGCAGGAGGAACTCGGCCGTCTCGCGCACCACCCGCTCGGCCAGGGCCGAGCCGGTGGCCCGGTGGAGACGGAGGTAGAGGCGCAGCAGCTGGGCGTTGTCGTAGAGCATCTTCTCGAAGTGCGGCACCACCCACGAGGCGTCCACGCTGTACCGGGCGAAGCCCCCGGCGAGCTGGTCGTACATGCCGCCGCGCGCCATGGCGTCGGCGGTGACGTCGACCATGCGCCGCGAGCGGGGGTCGCCGGTGCGGGCGTGGTGGCGCAGGAGGAACTCCAGGACCATCGACGGCGGGAACTTCGGGGCCCGGCCGAAGCCCCCGTTGGTGCGGTCGAAGCTCTCCTCCAGCGTGGCGGCGGCAGCGTCGAGGGCGGCGGCGTCCAGCGCGACGGGCCGGCCCGTGCTCACCCCCTCGGACAGTGCCGCGACGATCCGCCCGCCGGCGTCGAGCACCTCCTCGCGCCGATCCGTCCAGGCGCGGGAGACGGCGTCGAGGATCTGCAGGAAGGTCTGGCGCGGGTAGTAGGTGCCGCAGTAGAAGGGCTCGCCGTCGGGGGTGAGGAAGCACGTCATGGGCCACCCACCGTGGCCGGTCAGCGCGGTCGTGGCGGCCATGTAGACGGCGTCGACATCGGGGCGCTCCTCCCGGTCGACCTTGACGGCGACGAAGGAGGTGTTGACGGCCTCGGCCACGGTGGCGTCCTCGAAGGACTCGTGCGCCATGACGTGGCACCAGTGGCAGGCCGCGTACCCGACGGACAGCAGGATTGGTGCATCACGGCGCTTCGCCTCGGCGAACGCCTCGGGTCCCCACTCCCACCAATCCACTGGATTTTCAGCGTGTTGGAGCAGGTAGGGGCTGGTCGATCCGGCGAGATGGTTGGCCATTCCTGTGACTCCTCACGAGTGGCACGTGTATCGTTTGAGGCTGAGTGATACACGAGAGTGATACACGAAGCGCGGTCCAGGGAGCTCCATGCGAGTCCCACCGTCCAGCGTAGGAAGGGGCGCCCGATGCCGCCTCGCAGGAAGCCCACGCTTCTCGCGCAGGGCAAGCCGCGCACACTGGGCGGCAGCGCGCGTCCGTGGCGGGTGCGCCTGTACGCGCCCGAAGCCGGCGGCTCGAAGTACCAGGTGATGTTCCGGGCGCCCAGCGGTGAGGGCGAGCCGTGGAAGCGCGTGCTGCGGCGGGCGAGTTCCGAAGCGGAGGCGCGCAAGATCTTCGCCCAGGCCGAGGCCGCGCTTGATTCGGAGAGGGAGACCCCTGTCGGCGCCGACGTCCGGGCAGCCCGGACCATCCGGATGCTCGGCGAGGAGTACGTCAAGGACAGCCTCGAGCGCGGCAAGCAGCCGCGCACGATGGAACAGCGGGTGTCCCGGCTCAACGCGCATATCCTGCCGACCGTCGGCGACGTGCCCGTAGCGAAGTGGCGCGTGGAGCACAGCCGTAAGGTGATGGAGAAGGGGTCGAGGACGCTCTTCTCCCAGCGCGGCCGCGAGGACCTCCGCGGTCAGCTCGCCGCGATGCGGAAGCTTGCCTGGCGGCTGGGCTGGCTCGACCGCAGCTTTGACCCACTCGACGGCCTGGAGATCGCGCGGGCCAACGTGCTCCACGGTGCGACGGCGCAGTACGTCGACTCGCGCCTGCGCCCGGAGACCCGGCAGGTACGTGCGATGGCCGCCGCGGCGGACGAGTTGTGCGGCGCCGACGGCACCGACCCGCAGATGACTCGCCTCCCCTTGTTCGGCACCAAGATCCGCGTCGCAGGATTCGGTGGTCTGCGGCTCGGCGAGCAGAACGCGCTCCGCGCGATCGACGTCTTCTTCGACCGCGGCTACGTTCACGTGAACGGGGCGTGGATCGCACCGCGCGGTGAGGCGGGGTTCCGAGGTCCGGTGAAGAACCACTCCCTGCACGAGGTGCCGCTGCCGAGGTCGCTGATGCACGGCGAGCTCCTGCCTCGCGTCAAGGAGCTGCTCGGCCTTCCGGCGGGGGCGTCGTTCCAGCAGGTCGTCAACGCGCAGGAAGCGGAGCGGCAACGTCGTGCGTCACTGGCCGCGCGGGAGAAGGACAAGAACCTCGCCTGGTGGAACTACCCCGTCCCGCCCGAGGACGAGCTGTGGTTGTTCATCGACACCGTCACCGGCCTGCCCGTGAAGCCTGAGATGCACAACGCACGCTGGCACCGCGTGCGCGCCTGGGTCGAAGAGAACGACCCCGACAACGCCTGGCCGAGCACCATCGTCTACCGCAACCTCCGCCACCACGCCGCGACGAGGTGGTTCCACGAGGAGCTTGGCGAGCCGTGGGAGGTCGTCGCCCAGTACCTCGGCGACAAACTGACCACAGTCCTCAACCACTACGTCCGCGCCGGCGAGGACGCCCTCCGAGACTCGGTCAACAAGCTGGCTGAGCGGTGATGTGTCGGCGCTGTTCGAAATCGCACTCGGCTGCTGCGGAGATACCGGGCGGTCAGGAAGGAATCTCGGGCAAGGTCGCCATCAGCGGTCGGATTCCATCAGTAAGGTTGCAAGAGTGATCACGGGAGTGCTGAAGAACAAGATCGACCGCGTCTGGGACGCCTTCTGGTCGGGCGGCATCAGCAACCCGCTGGAGGTCATCGAGCAGATCACCTACCTGCTGTTCATCCACCGCCTCGACGACATCCAGACGCTGGCCGAGAGGAAGGCCCGCATCACTAAGGCCGGGATCGAAAACCCGGTCTTCCTGCCCGGCCAGGCGCACCTGCGCTGGAGCCAGTTCAAGAACACCGCGCCCGACGTCATGCACAAGACCATCGCCGACGAGGTCTTCCCGTTCCTCCGTTCCCTCGGCGACGGCACCACCTACAGCGAGCATATGAAGGACGCTCGTTTCACCATCCCGACCCCTGCGCTGCTGTCCAAGGTCGTCGACATGCTCGACGACCTCCCGATGGCCGACCGCGACACCAACGGCGACCTGTACGAGTACATGCTCTCCAAGATCGCCTCGGCCGGCACGAACGGCCAGTTCCGCACCCCGCGCCACATCATCGAACTGATGGTGAAGATGACCGCCCCGCAGCCGTCCGACGAGATCTGCGACCCGGCGTGCGGCACTGCTGGCTTCCTGGTCGCCGCGAGCGAGTACGTCCGCGACACCCACAGCCAGGCGCTACTCGACTCAGTGCAGCGCAGGCACTTCCACGCCTCGATGTTCCACGGCTACGACTTCGACTCCACCATGCTCCGCATCGGCAGCATGAACATGCTTCTGCACGGGATCGAGTCCCCGGACATCCGCTACCGCGACTCCCTCTCCGAGGGCGCTGCCAGCGACACCGACAAGTACACCCTCATCCTCGCCAATCCGCCCTTTGCCGGCTCACTGGACCACGAGGCCACCGCCAAGGACCTCCAGCGCATCGTCAAGACGAAGAAGACCGAACTGCTCTTTCTCGCACTGTTCCTCAAACTGCTCAAGCCCGGCGGCCGCGCAGCGGTCATCGTCCCCGACGGCGTGCTGTTCGGGTCGAGCACCGCTCACAAGGTGATGCGCAGGATCCTGGTCGAGGACCAGAAACTCGACGCCGTCGTGAAGCTACCTTCGGGCGTCTTCCGTCCGTACGCCGGCGTCTCCACCGCGATCCTGTTCTTCACCAAGACCAACTCCGGCGACACCGACGACGTCTGGTTCTACGACGTCCGCGCCGACGGCTTCAGCCTCGACGACAAGCGCAACCCCGTCGAAGCCAACGACCTACCCGACGTGCTCACCCGCTGGCAGTCACGCGCCGACGAGAAGGAGCGCGCCCGCACCGAACAGTCATTCCTCGTCCAAAAGGCCGACATCGTCGCCCAGGGCTACGACCTATCGCTGAACCGCTACAGAGAGAGTGTCCGCGACGAGATCGAACACCGCGCCCCGCTCGATATCATTGCTGAAATCGAGACCCTCGAAGACGAGATCGCCAAGGGCCTCGCCGAGCTGAAGTCGATGCTCTCGTGAAGACGGCCCCACTCGGCGAGATTGCCGACATAGTCTCGGGTGCCACTCCGAAGACGGGTGTCGGTGAGTATTGGGATGGCGATGTTCAGTGGGCCACGCCCTCGGACTTGAGTAAGCTCGTCGGCCCATACATCAGCAGCACACCTCGCACCCTGACTGAGGCGGGCGTGAGGAGTTGTGCGACGACCATTCTCCCCATTGGCTCAGTCCTTCTGTCCTCCCGAGCACCGATCGGACACGTGGCCATCAACACCGTTCCGATGGCGACCAACCAAGGCTTCAAGAGCCTGGTGCCTGGGCCTGACCTTGACGCGAAGTACTTGTACCACTGGCTGAAGTCCAAGACGGACTACCTCCAGTCGCTTGGCAATGGCGCGACGTTCAAGGAGTTGTCGAAGAAGACAACTGAGCAGATTGATATCCCCTTCCCACCCCTCCCAGAGCAGCGCCGCATCGCCTCGATCCTCGACCAAGCCGACGCCATCCGAACCAAACGCCGCCAGGTCCTCACCAACCTTGACGCACTCGCCCAGTCGATGTTTCACGACATGTTCGGCGACCCGGATGCCGCCACCGAAAACGTCCCGTTCGGTGACGTGGCTACGTTGGCGGGTGGTCGCAACCTGGTGGGAGACGACTCCGCGGCCTATAGCGAATATCGGGTGCTGAAGATCAGCGCAGTGACCACCGGGCGGTTCAAGCCTGACGAGTCGAAGCCTCTGCCTCCGGGCTATGTGCCCCCGAAGGACCATTTGGTCCGTCAGGGGGACCTGCTGATGAGTCGCGCAAACACGACAGAACTTGTCGGCGCAGTTGCGTTCGTTACAAGCACTCCGTCGAACCTCGCACTTCCGGACAAGGTCTGGCGCTTCTCATGGAGGTCAGAGGTCGAGCCGACCTACTGGCACGCGCTGTTGAGTACCCCTGCCATCCGCCGCCGCATCAGCCGCCTGGCGAGCGGCACTGGAGGCTCGATGAAGAATGTCGCCAAGGCAAAGCTCGAGGTCATGCCGGTACCTCACATCAAGTTGGAGCGGCAACGCGAATTCGCGGACCGCTCCGCCCAGATAGAGGAGGATCGAGTAACGCTCCTACGTGCGCTCACTGCTGGTGATGAACTCTTCTGGTCGCTCCGGTCCCGAGCATTTCGAGGTGAACTCGGGTGAGCCGCTCGATCAACTCCATCGCTGTCCAGCGTTTCAAGAGTCTGGAGCACGTGACCCTCGAGCTCGGTGATCGTCTCACGGTCCTCGTCGGGCCGAATAATGCCGGCAAGAGCAGTCTGCTGCAGGCGATTCAATTCGGAGTATCGGTAGTGCAGAGTGCAGGAATGGATGGTGCTGCGCGATGGACCGGAGAAGCGCTGTCGGCAACTCTTGCGACGGATCAGTTGGTGTACACGCCGCTGCGCGACATCCACATGCTCGCCAAGGGTGGAGCGCTACGTCAAGACAAAGACAAAGCAATTGTCATCACCGTCGCTGCCGAAGACGGGGCGGCCGAGATCTCGGTCCGACGCGGCAAGAACAAGAACATCGCGGTCCGATGTCACGGCAAGGATCTTGGTAGGCAGATCCAGCAACTAGAGAACCCCTTCAGCGTCATCGCCCCCGGCCTGGCCGGTATCCCGTCGTACGAGGAATTCAAGTCAGAAGGGATTGTGCGACGCGCGGCCGCGCGAGGAGACGCGAATAACGTGTTCCGAAACGTCCTCTGGATCCTTCGGAACGATGCCGCAGGCTGGAAGCATTTCCAGGACCGACTACACCAGGTCTTCCCAGACGTGCATATCGACGTCACCTTCGATGCGTCCAGCGACGAACACTTACGCGCGACGATCACCCGCGATGGCACCGTACTCCCGATCGACGCCAGCGGCACCGGGATCCTGCAGGCTGCGCAGGTGCTCGCCTACATCGGCGTGTACTCCCCGCGGCTGCTGATTCTCGACGAGCCAGACGCCCACCTTCATCCTGACAATCAACGCAAGCTGGTTCGTTTGCTTAACGAGGTGGCCCAAGACGATGGCGTTCAGGTCCTGATGTCGACCCATTCACGCCATATGCTCGACGAGGGCGTAGCGGTCGATGCCGCGGTCCACTGGGTGAGCTCCGGCGGTATATCGGAGGCGCCTTTCGATGTCGTTGACTCTCTGATGGCACTTGGAGCTTTGGATGCGGGCGATCGACTTCGAGCCGGAGCGACCGACTGGGTGGTGCTGACCGAGGACTCGAACACGGAACCCGTCAAGACGATCCTGCGGGCCAACGGCTTTCCAGACAGATCGGTCGATGTCTGGAGTTATGCATCCAGTTCCCAGGTCCCGGCAGCGACGGCCCTAGGCCGTTTCATCACCGAACACGCCCCGGGCACGCGCGTGCTCGTTCACCGCGACCGCGATTATCTCTGTGATGACGAACTACACGACATCTTCGGTCGGCTGAGGAAGGCAGGTCTGTGTTCCTTCACGACCCCCGGCACCGACATCGAGTCCTTCTTCTTGGCGATCGAACACCTACTTGCCGTCTATTCCGACAAGGATCCAGAAGATGTTCGCAAGTTGGTCACCGACGCGACGATCGAGACACGGGACGACTCCCTGAAGGCCCTCATCAACGCTCGGGTGACGACAGCAAACCGCAAGCGCAAGGACGGTGAGAAGCAGCCCGATGCCGGCGAGATCGCCGTCCGAGCTCAGAGTGACCTCGACGCGGACCCCGAGAGATACCGACACGGCAAGAAGGTCCTGAAACGGTTGAACGCCCTCGCACAGGAACGGTTTGGCAAGGCCAGGAGCCTCTTCACAGTCTCAAACGCGCTGGAAGTGCAAGCCTTGCAGGACCTCCAGGCAGCGAAGTCGTCCGTGGCCTCCCCGAGCGAGGTCGATCCGGACGCCACCGACGACTCAAACTCTGGAACCGAGTGATCGACCGCTATGGGCAATTTCGACTTCGTCCGTCAGACGCTTCCGTCGATTCACGACGACTGCGCCCGAGCTGAGTCGCATCTCGCGTCGGATCCGCGCTCGGCTTGCTTCTATAGTCGCCGCGTTGTCGAGGAACTGGTCGGCTACCTGTACGACGTCCTCTCCCTGCCGCTCCCCTACCGCGACGATCTCGCCGCGAAGATTAACGATGCCGTCTTCAAAGCCAAGGTGCCGCAAGGGATCACCCAGAAGCTGACCGCGATCCGACGAATCGCTAACACCGCGGTCCACGAGAACCGGCAGATCCGTCCCGACGTCTCGTTGGCGGTGTTGCGGGAGCTGTTCAACGTCGTCGTGTGGACGTCATATCACCACTCTCCGCAACCCAGCTCGGTCCCGCTGCAGGCGCAGTTCGACCCGGCCCTCGCCTCGAAGGCGGCTCCCCTCTCTCGCGAGGAGGTCGCCCGCCTCGCCGCGAAGTTCAAGGAGCAGGACGAGGCACACGCGCGGGAATTGGCCGAGAAGGACGAGCGGCTCGCCGCGCACGAGGCCGAGATCACCGAGCTCAAGGCACAGATCGCTGCGGCTCAGGCAGCAGCGGCGCCCGACACTCGGGACTATGACGAAGCCGCCGCACGCGATTTGTTCATCGACGTACTGCTAAACGAAGCAGGGTGGGAGCTGGCCGATACGCGTGACCGCGAATTCGAGGTCACCGGCATGCCCAACACCGAGGGCAGGGGCTTCGTGGACTACGTGCTCTGGGGCGCCGACGGACTCCCGCTCGCTGTGGTGGAGGCCAAGCGAACGTCGAAGTCCCCCGAGATCGGGCAGCAGCAGGCCAAGCTCTATGCCGACTGCCTCGAGAAACAGTTCGGTCGTCGACCCGTCATCTTCTACACCAACGGCTACGAACATCGGATCTGGGACGACGCCGGCGGCTACCCACCCCGAGAGACGCAGGGCTTCTACACCCGCGGCGAGCTGGAACTGCTCATCCAGCGTCGCCGGACCAAGTTGCCGCTCTCCGCGGCCGCCGTGAACACCGAGATTGCCGGACGGCCCTATCAGATCCGGGCGATCAAGGCAGTTGGTGACGCCTTCGACCGCAAGCAGCGCGAGGCCCTGCTAGTAATGGCCACCGGCTCGGGCAAGACCCGCACCACGGTAGCGCTGGTCGCCCTGCTGCAGAAGGCCAACTGGGTCAAGCGAGTGCTGTTCCTGGCCGACCGCACGGCGCTGGTCAACCAGGCGGCGAACACGTTCAAGGCACACCTACCCGGCTCGACAACGGTTAACCTGGTGACGGAGAAAGTCACCGAAGGCCGCGTCTACGTCTCGACGTACCCGACGATGATGAATCTCATCAACGAGATCGACGGGGGCAAGCGCCGTTTCGGACCGGGCTACTTCGACCTCATCGTGATCGACGAGGCCCACCGCTCGGTGTACGCGAAGTACGGCGCGATCTTTGACTACTTCGATGCGCTGCTCATCGGCCTGACCGCGACGCCCAAGGACGAGGTCGACCACAACACCTATCGGCTGTTCCACCTCGAGGACGGGGTGCCCACCGACAACTACTCGCTGGACGAGGCTGTCGAACAGAACTATCTGGTGCCTCCGAAGGCAATTAGCGTCGGCACGCAGTTCCTGCGCTCAGGAATCAAGTACGACGACCTGACCGAGGAGGAGAAAGGTCAGTGGGACGCGCTCGACTGGGGTGAGGACGGTCCGCCCGACGAGGTCGGGGCCGAGGAGCTGAACCGGTTCCTGTTCAACGAGGACACCGTCGACAAGGTCCTGGAAACGCAGATCACTCAGGGCTACAAGGTCGCCAGCGGTGACCGCCTCGGCAAGACGATCATCTTTGCCAAGTCGCAGAAGCACGCTGAGTTCATCGAGAAGCGCTTCAACCTCGCCTACCCCGAGCTCGCCGGCCACTTCGCCCGCGTCATCACCCACGGCACGCCCTACGCGCAATCCCTGATCGACGACTTTTCGATCAAGGACAAGGCGCCCCATATCGCAATCAGCGTCGACATGCTTGACACCGGCATCGACGTCCCCGAGGTCGTGAACCTCGTCTTCTTCAAGATGGTGCGGTCGAAGTCGAAGTTCTGGCAGATGATCGGCCGCGGCACGCGACTCTGTCCAGACCTCTTTGGCCCCGGCGAGGACAAGCAGGACTTCCTCGTCTTCGACTTCTGCGGCAACCTTGAGTACTTCAGCCAGGACCTTCCGGGCTCGCAGGGGCAGATCCAGAAGTCGCTCTCGCAGCGCCTGTTTGAGGTGAGGCTCGGGCTGGTCAACGCGCTTGACGACAGCGAGCCGGATCTGCGGGCGTCGACCGTGGCGACGCTGCACCAGATCGTCGCCGGGATGAACCTGGAAAACTTCGTCGTACGCCCCCACCGCAGGGCTGTCGAGAAGTACGCCTCCGCGGACGCCTGGACGAGGATCCAGCCCGAGGACTCCGAACCGCTGTCCACTCTCGCCGGTCTGCCGTCTTCGGTCCGGGACGACGACGAGGACGCCAAGCGCTTCGACATGCTCATCCTGCGCCGCCAGTTGGCCCAGCTCGAGGGCGATGTCGCGCTGGCCGAGCGGCTGCGCGAGACCGTACAGCGGATCGCTGCAGCGCTCCTCGGCAAGACCACGATCCCTTCGGTCGCCGAGCAGGCCGTCCTCCTGGAGTCCGTCGCGGGTGACGAGTGGTGGGTTGACGTGACGCTGCCGATGCTCGAGGAGGCCCGGCGCAAGTTACGCAGCCTGGCGCGATTCATCGAGAAGACGACCCGCAACCCCGTCTACACCGACTTCGAGGACACGCTGAGCGAAGGCGTCGAAATAGTGCTCCCCGGCGTCACTCCGGGTACCAACTTCGAGCGCTTCCGTGCCAAGGCCGAGGCCTACCTACGCGAGCACGTGGACAACCTCGCCCTCCAGCGGCTGCGCCGCAACAGACAGCTCACGACCGACGACCTGGCTGAGCTCGAGCGGATGCTGATCGACGCCGGTGGCCAGCACGTCGACATCGCATGGGTGACCGAGCGCGATGGCGGCTTGGGCCTCTTCGTCCGTCACCTCGTGGGCCTCGATCGCTCTGCCGCCATCGAGGCGTTCGAGAGGTACCTGGATGGCACCACGTTCTCCACCGACCAGATTCGGTTCGTCAACCTCATCGTCGACGAGCTGACGAAGAACGGCGTCATGGAGCCGGCTCGCCTGTTCGAGTCGCCGTACACCGACCACGCTCCGACTGGCCCCGACTACTTCTTTCCCGACGCCGACGTAGACGTCATCGTCGACACTCTCCAACACATCAAGCAGACCGCTCTTCCCGAAGAGGTGGCGTGATCAAGCGCCGCCGACCCGTGCCTCCTACCCATGCGCGTTGCGGCACCGCTGGAGCGCTGAGATGAGTGCCCGCAAGATGCGACTGAGGCTGCGGGCGATGGAGACTCGTCGCTACTGGCGCCTGCGTTCACGGAGCCAGAAGCTTGGAAGTCGCCTCAGTTCTGCACGGATTGCCACCGTCTCTCGTGCGGCAGATTTCTCGTCTCTCGTCCGTATCGGTGGGCGCGCGCTCGCGAAGTCCCTGGCGCTGATCGTCCCGCCGCTACTCGCTCTGGTCCTTACGCAAACGGTCGCTCGTGCCCATGGACGCTTGCCAGGCTGGCTCAGCTCACTCCCCAACTGGATCGAGCGGAGTTCGGCGTGGCTCACGTCGCACGTTTCAGACACTTTCGATTCAGTCGCCTTGCCAACAGCGGCGATCGGAGTGGCCGGGGTGTTCGTCGCGGTCTACTTCGCAACGGTCACCTTCGTTGTCTCGACCACATACAAGGATGCGACAAGAAGCCTGCGAGATCAGATCGTTCGCCAGCCCGAGTCACGCTGGTACGCGGTCTTCTTCACTCAGGCCGTTGTGTACATTGCGGTGGTCCTGGCACTCCCTGTTATCGGCCAAACGGCAACCCACCTGACTCTCGTGGCCGCAGGTCTGTCTGCCGCGCTCGTCGTGCTCTC
Organism: Georgenia sp. M64; assembly: GCF_038049925.1. Taxonomy (NCBI): domain Bacteria; kingdom Bacillati; phylum Actinomycetota; class Actinomycetes; order Allobogoriellales; family Allobogoriellaceae; genus Georgenia; species Georgenia sp. M64. The sequence continues at coordinate 4,039,595 of NZ_CP145809.1, read as the reverse complement.
CTTCGGACGCATTTGGATTACGTTGTTCGTGCTGCTGGAGCCGACGTCTCTATTCCCCCAGATTCAGCGCGACCTCAATCGTTGGGTGCACCGCGCCTACAAACTCGGTAAGCGCAAGGCTCCTTCGGCCGTTGCGGTGCGGCGGGCCAATGCCCGCATCCGAAGCAATCTGGAGACGCTCAGCGACCTGGTCACACTCATTCTCGACAGGGAGTACGAGAGGGTCGGGGATCGCGGAATCTCTGCTAGCTACGACCCCCGGGTCAAGTCCGCTTCAACGAACCTCCTGTTCATCTGGGAGTCCTACTCCCAGCGCAAGCACACGATACGGACTCTTCCTGGATGGAACCCGACGCGTACCCAATCGAAGGACTGGTTCCTGTCGTCCCATTCGGAGGTGAGCGTCGCTCTGGCGACGGGCACCACGCTCGTCGGCACAGAGGTCGTGGACGACCTGTGGTTCGAGCGGTGGATCGCTGACCTCGCCGAGCGTCTGTTGGCTGGGCGAGACCTGCGGTCAATCGAGAGCGCCCTCCGTGAGTTACCACCCCTGTCGCGAGCCCTAGCCAATAGGGGACAGTTCGAAGAACTTCGACTGTGGCTGACCTCGACGACGTTCGCTGCCATGGCATCAGTGGGCGAGTACACGCGTGAGCAGGGAGCCATAGACGTCCCGAGCGAGGCTGGGCAGTCTGGGTCACATCTGTCACGAGAGCAGCACTTTGCGCTCCCCGGCGAGGCAAGTGCACACAATCTCGTCGACCATGTCCTCTTGGAGTTGCTCAGTGCCTGCCTCGGGTACATGGACTACTTCGAACGCATGCGCCAATTGCTACCGGGCGTGGGCGCGCTCGTTGCTGACGCCTCGAAGCGCATCGTGGCAGGAAAGTTGGTCTTTGAGATCACTGCCAATCTCCGCGAGGCACTCGCAACCGAAGTCGACATCGAGGGCGAACGCGTGACCCCGGATAACGCGCTGACTCAGTTCGTCGCCCGCGCATTGGCCACCGAGGCAATCGATGAAGTGGAGCACCTCGTTTCGTTCCTGGAGAACGAAATCTGGCCCTGGGTGATCGAGGTCGGAGGAACCCGGTCTTGGGCAGCTGGGTCCGCGCTCAGCCGCGCGACGGAGCTGACTGAGAAGCTCGGAACGATGCTTCGGTTTGAACGCCAACTTCTAGACGCGTGCGAATCCGTTCACATCGAGAAGGACGATCGCTGGCCCGACACCGATACGGCCGCCATTGACAGACGCGCAGTGTCGCTCACAGACCGACTGGAACTGCCGGTTGCACGTCTCGCGGCGACCGTCGACTCGGCTCCTGATTCCGACCGGCCAGATCACTTTGGGTGGGCCTACTACCGAGCCCACGAGAACATCTTGAGAAAAGTACTCACGCGCGAACCTGGCGACCCAGACGAACTGCGTCAGAAGGTGGGGCTCCTCTACTGGGCCGGAGATGTCGCGACCCAGCGCCTGCTCGCAACGGTTCGCCGTCACGACCAGAGCGTGATCATCTCCTACGTCGCGGAGCCCTACGTCAGGTTCCTCCAACTGTGCGGCATCGCTCTCGCCATGTCCGAGGTCACGCGCGAGCCCGCGATCTTCGCTCCGTTCGAGTCGCTTTGGGTCGGGCTCTTCAAGGACGCCGAGCGGCCTACACAGCTGTTGGGGCGGGCGGCGGCCACCTTGTCCTCAGAGTCGGCACTATTCGCACTCACCCCGGGCGGCATCGAGCGATCCAACATCGAGATCCGCGCCAACCAGACTCTCGATGAGTTGGGCGTGCCGAGGGGACTCTTCGATCTCGGCGGGTTCGGGTATGACGACGACAACCCGCAACCAGAGTCCCTAACGGAGGAAGCGAGCAGGATCCTGCGGTCGGTGCGATCGGGCCACTTTGAGGGGATGTTCTACGCACGCTGGCTACGGCCGCGCGCTATTTCCGCAGGTGCCGAAGCGCCAACTGAGATCGAACAGTATCTCCGCCTACTCGACATCGACGAGGAGGATAGCGATGCTTAGCGGCGAGTGCCCTCAGCCAAGACTCAGCGCACATCCCTGGAGTCTGTATCAGGCAAAACACCTCGCTCGGAGACGGTCCGCCCTTGAGCGCGGCGGCTTCTACACAGGCATGCTCAAGGACGATCTTCGGAAACAGCGCTACGCGTACGAGATTTCGTTGGTCCCAGTGGGTACCGAGTGGTCCCGAGCGTCCGAGGTGATGTTCGCCCTGCTGAACGACTTCAACCACACGGGCTACGACCGCGACCCGGCCGCCATTCTTTGCGATTTTGTCGATGGCCTACTTGAGGAGTCAGCGGGCGGCGAGGACTTGCTTCTGGAACTGCACTTACTGCCCGAGCAGGTAAACCGTTCGAAGTCGCGTCGTTTCGGCCGGCCAGAACCTTCTGAGGGGCAGGATAAATCCCTGCCTACCCTGGGGTTTATCCCCAATTGGTCGGTGAGACAGGCGCGTTCCAGTCTCTCCCAAGTGTCACCTGATGCTGCCCAACCAGCGGTGATCATCCCGGGATCCCGCGTTCATCGACTTCGCCTTCGGAGTCCGAATCTCGGCCACTGGACGCAAGTAGTCAGGGAACTCAGGCAAGTAGATGCCACCAAGGCGATCGGGACAGATATCGACCGGCTGTCGTGGGAGGGTTACTCCTTCTCCAAGGTTGTAGAAACTCAGAACCTCGCCGTTGCTGCCACGACGGCGCCCATCGGTTGGGATGGTCGCGGAACCTTCTCGGAGTTGGTCACCTCGCCGTACTTGGCGTTCCGGCGACTTCGGTTCGTCCGATTCTGGGCTGAGACGGTCCAGGACTCAGTCGCGTTTCTCAACCAGTTCACTAGTAACGAATCGCTGTATGGTTCTGATGCATTCACGTTCTCGCTCTCAGGACTGCCGGCTCCCCGCGACCTCACGGACGCGATGCGCGACATCCGAAGCGGCTCGCTGACCGTTGAGCAAGCACACAACAGGTACTTCTTCCCGAAGTACGCGACTCGTCGGGTCGCATCGGCCGACGGGGGCGAGCAAAGCTGACGACTGTCTGGCCTGGCCAACCTGCTGCTCTGAACGAGCAGCCCCCTTCCGAAGGACTTCATGCCCGTTCCGTCGTGCTCGACACCCAGTAACACTCCGCCGCCTGACGACTGTGCGTATTGAACGACCTCAACGCTCATCGACGGTCCTTGCTGGCTCCCGAATCTGCCCATCAGATCGGCGGTCTCGCCCACCCCGGAACCCGGCACGCATGCTACGAAAGTACGTAGCGGGGCGGACGCAAGTGTGCCCCCTGACCAGCGGGTTCGCGGTTGTTGACGGTTGTCGAGGGGTTGGTCTCGATGCACGGTGGCATGAAGGTCTACCGCGGCGCAGCTGCAGCGGCACGGCACTACGTCGAGGCCGACCGGTCGCGTGCGGACGACTACTACCTCGCCGAGGGCAGCGGTGTCGCGATGCGGTTCGTGGCCTCACCCGATGGTGTTGACCGTCGAGACGACATGGACTGCGAGACCTACGAGAAGTGGGTCGCCGGAATCGACGTCGAGACCGGCGCGGTGAAGGGACGGCTGCGTACGGATGATCACGCGGTGCGCTTCGTCGAGGTCACCGTCAACGGGCCGAAGACCTGGTCGCTCGCTGCGGCGCTTCACCCAGAGGTAGCGGCAGCCTACGACGCCGCCCAGATGAAGGCAGCAGAGGAGATCATCGGCTGGCTTGCCTCGCACGCGACGACCAGGGTGGGGTCCCGGGGCCGGCAGTTGCAGGTGCCGGTCGAGCAGATCGAGGCCGCCGTCGTCCGCCACTTCACGTCCCGGGCTGGCGACCCCCACCGGCACCTGCATCTCCAGATCAACGCCAGGGTGTTCGCCGACGGCGCGTGGCGAGGCATCCACACCGTCGGTGTGCGCGACAGCCTCGAGGCGATCAACGGCATCGGGCACGCAGCCGTGATGACCAACACGGCGTTCCGGACAGCACTCGCCGCGCAAGGACTCACCCTCGACGCCGAGACCGGCGAGGTGGCCGAGCTCGCGCCGTACGCCGGTGCATTCAGTGCGCGGGCGCGTCAGATCGAGACCAACGTCGACACCTACGAAGCCCATTGGCGCGGCGATCACCCTGGTGAAGAACCCGGGCCGGCGATGCGACAGGCATGGGATCGCCGCGCGTGGGCCGACGCCCGCCCCGACAAGGTCGTACCGACCTCGGGCGAGGAACTGCGGCAACGGTGGGTGGAGGAGTTGCACGAGCTGGGCTGCCGCACACCCGGTGTCGCGGCTTCAGCATCATCAGCTGCCGGTCACCCTGCGATGTTGCGCCCCGGGCCGCTCAACCGCAACGCGCTGGTCGACCTCGCCGTCGTCCGGCTCGGAGCGCGACGCTCGGCCTGGAATGCCGCCGACGCGCGAGGGGAGGCCGAGCGGCTGATCGCCGCCACCGGCGGTGCCATCGACGGCACGGTCCGACGCGAGCTGGCCGAGGACCTGACCTCCCGGATCGTCGCCGCATCACGACCTCTGCTCGACCGCACCGACGTGCCCGAGCACGTACGCGCACTCACGTCGACGGACGTGCTGGCCGTCGAGCACGAGATCGTCGACCGGATCGCCCGGCGGACCGAGACCAATTGGATCACCGTCGTGGAAGGTGCAGCCGGCGCCGGCAAGACCACGCGGCTCGCCGCGACACGGGAGGCGATCGAGGCCCAGGGGTACCGAATGCTCATCGTGACGCCGACCCGCAAGGCCGCCCAGGTCGCCGCCAGCGAGGTCGGCACGTCCGCGCACTCGGTGGCGTGGCTGCTGCACCAGCACGGCTTCCGCTGGGATGACGACGGGAGGTGGAACCGCGTGACAGCAACCCCGTCAGCCGCGGCGCGTCTGGATCGAGGTGACGTGTTGGTGGTCGACGAAGCGGGGATGCTCGACCAGGACACCGCATGTGCACTCTTGTGTCTCGCCGACGAGACCCGGGCCAGGGTCATGCTGGTGGGGGATCGTCACCAGCTTCCCGCCGTCGGGCGTGGCGGTGTCCTCGACCTCGTCATCCGGTACGCGCCCGACCGAGTCACGCAGCTCGACACCGTCCGCCGCTTCGCCGACCCCGCCTACGCCGAGCTGTCGTTGCGGATGCGGACGGGAGAGAGACCCGGGGACGTCTTCGACGAACTCGTGCGCCGTGGCGACGTGGTGATCCACGCCAGCGACGTCGAGCGACAGCAGGCGCTCGCAGTGCGCACGACGTACGGCGAGCTCGTGGTCGCCGACACCCGCGAGCAGGTCGCCAAGATCAACGGCCTCGCTCATCAGGTCCGCAAGGCCATGGGGGAGGTGACCGACCGAGTGGTCACCGCCTCGGGCGAGCGGATCGGGGTCGGCGACCGGATCGCCACCCGCCGCAACGACCACGACGCCGACGTCGCCAACCGGGAGACCTGGACCGTGATCGCCTGCGACGGCGGCGCCCTGACCGTTCACGGCGAGGCGGGCAAGCGGGTGCTGCCGCCCGAGTACGTGCGTGCCAACGTCGAGCTCGCCTATGCCACCACGGCCTACGGCGCACAAGGAGCGACGGTGCCGGTCTCGCACGTCTTGATCGGCGAGCACACCGGGGCCGCGTCGGCGTATGTCGGCATGACCCGAGGCCGTGAGCGCAACGTCGCCCACGTCGTGGCCGAGTCGGTGCAGGAGGCGCGCAGCCAGTGGGTCGCCGCCTTCGGTCGCGACCGCGCCGACCTCGGACCGGCGCACGCGCGGGGCGCCGCGGCCGACGCCATCGACCGGTATGGCCCCAACGCACCGATGCACCCTGCCCCGCCCCGCGTGGCCGGTTCACGTCACGCGGACCGCTACGGCCGCCGGTCGCCGGCCTCCCCACGTGGCCGGAGCCTTGGGCTCTGACGGTCGGGCGGAGGAACTGGGTGTTGGACGTATCTCCAACGTCCTGGCGGTAATGGGGGAGGCGGGGGCGGCAACGCCTCCCATCCCCGAACCCGTGCGCCCGGCGCGAGCTCCGGGTTCTCGTAGAAGAAGAAGTTCAGCCCTTCCACCTCGAAGGGCATGGTGGCCAGCCGGATCGCCGGTGCCCATGCGTCCCGCACCGGGTCGGGGAGATCAAGCTCGTCCCAGAGGTCGATGAGCAGGCCGCCGTCGATCCACCGGATCATCTGCTGTGGCAGCCCACGGCGGATGAGCTGCTCGTACACACCCCGGCGCTCGTCGCGCTCGCGCATGTTCCACGTGCGCATCCCGGTGTCGCGGATCAGGTCCGGGATGCGCAGCGTCGCGAAGCACATGGGCGGCTCCACCGACCACAGGATGCTGGGCGCCCAGAACGCCACGATTCCCTTCGGGTGGTACTCCACCCAGTCGACGCGCGTGCGCAACGCCAGCTCGTGGTCCGTCGCGGCCAGGATCCGCGACGCAACCTTCAGCGACGGCGACTTCACGCCACGCTCGTACGCCGACAGCGTCGCCTGCGAGGTGCCCGACAGGGCCGCTAGGCGTGCCTGCGTCAGGCCGCGTGCCCGGCGCGCCCTCTCCAGCAAGAAGGAGCGGTCCATCTGCTCACGATATCCGATCGGACGTATTTGGCTCCGGTTTGGCGCGGCTTGCACACCTACCTGTTGACCGCAGTTCTCGCGGTCCACGCCGAGCAGGAGGAACCATGAACAGTCACCCCAACGACGTCCCCTTTCACGAGCGCCACGACGACGAGCTGCTCACGCTCGAGGACGTCGCCCAGATCCTGAGGACCTCACCGAACACCGTCCGCTGGTGGCGTCAGATCGGGACTGGTCCGGAGTTCTTCAAGATCGGACGGCGGCTCTACACGAGCGTCGCAGACCTGCGTCGCTTCATCCGCGAACAACGCCTTGCCGCCCGGCCTGTCCTCGCCCGGCCCAAGGCGGTGTGAGGGCCATGGACGACCCGCGCCATGTGTTCCTCTGCGCTCACGATGTGCTCGCGCGCTACGGCTGGGGCAAGACGAAGGGGTATCAGAACCTCAAAGACCGGGAACTGGTGCCGCCGCCGGTGATGACCCACCCCGACCGCTGGAGGCTCGACCAGCTCCTGGCGTGGGAGGAGAGGCGCATGGCGCTGGCCGAGGCCGCGATGGACGCGCTTGTCGTACCCGACCGGAGGGAGGTCAACATTACGGATCTGCTTCCGCAGCCCAAGCGACGCCGCTCCGCATAACCCCTCAGGGGCGAAGAGCGGCAACTGACTCGACGAGGCCGTCACGTTCGAGCATCGCAAGGACGTCGGAGAACGTTGCCGGCGGGTTGTCACGGGAGTCGGCGATACGCTGCACGGCCCCGTAAACCGCGTCGCGGTTGAGGTCGATCTGATCGAGGATGAAGTCGTCGGCCGCCTTCGCCTCCATGTCCCACCCCTCAAGCACGGTGGACGGGAAGTCTTTCAGGTTGTGGGTGACGATCACCTGGGCGCGCGCCTTGATCGCCGCCGCGAGCACGTGGCGGTCATCGGGGTCCGGCAGGTCGATGGCATCGATGAGAGGCTCATAGCCCTTCACCAGGCAGTCGCGGACCGCGAGATTCATGAGCTCCCGGGTGCGTGCCAGTCTCTGTGGTTCGAGGTCAGGCCGGTTGGAAGCGAGGTTGTCGAAGACCTCATCGAGAATCTGATCGGTCCACTTCGCCTGCACCAGTCCGGCTTGGGCAACGCGGATCAGCAGGTCCCGAAGCGTGCTCGGGTAGAGCACGTTGGCGTCATAGAGGACGACGAACGACACCTCAGAGTAGGCCCATGTCTTGGTTGAGCCGGGTCAGCTCGTCGGCAGCCGCACGCCGGTCCTGGTCATCTCGTGCCATGTAGGCCAGCACCGACTGCGCCTTGATCCGGCGATGCTTGCCAACTTTCCGGTATTGGATCTCGCCAGCATCGAGCAGACCAATGAGGAACGGCCTGCTGACGTTGAGGAGGTCTGCGGCCTGCTGGGTGGTCAGCTCGGCGTGAGCGGGCACGACCGACACCCCTTGGCCCATAGCCATGTGGGCGAGCACCCGGGCGAGGAGTTCCACGGCACCGCGCGGGACGACGAGCGCCTCCTCGGGATCGTCAGCGACGACGAGCCGGATAGTGCTGTCGGCGTGTTCGGCCAGGTAGCTCTTGATGTGAGGCAGCGCCTCGACGGCCGTGTGGATGTCGGACTCGTCGGGCTGGACGGGCATGAGTGCCAACGCGGTCATGATGTCCCTTCTCTCCGGCCCACCATTATTCGCAATATTCGAAGCAAACGCAATAGTCTGCACGTCCCGTCACTCCAGCTCGAGCCCCAAGAGGATGTCGGCCTGCTCGGCCATGCGGTCGATGCCGCCGTAGGCATCAAGGATCACCTGATCACGTGCGGCGACGGTGATGTCGTTGATCACCGTCCGGCCAAGCTCGCTCACGCCGTCGAACGGGATCAAGGTGACCCGCATCCCGAAGGAGCCCGGCCCCTTCGGCACGAGGCTGGCCGCTGCGGCGGCGCGTGCGGCGTCCTCGACGTAGAGCACCGGCCAGGCCTCTCCCGCACTGGAGCGGTAGAGGTTCGCACCAGCATCGCCTGTCAATGCGTGCTCGATGCCTGCCTTGCCGAGTGCTTCGGCGACGTCATACGCGCTGGGCCCGGCCTTGAAGTCCACGGCACTGGGACGGCGAGTGAGTCGGGCGGCCCGGCCGGCACGGAACAGCAGGTCGGCCTCCTTGCCGGCAACGACCTGACCCATCTCATCGACGAGTCCAATCCGCCCCCAACGCAGTCGCCATGCTTCGACTTCCGGCGTGACCGTGACGGCGAGCGAGGAATCGAGAGCGGACCGCGCTGCCGCAATCGCCGCAATGTCGGCGACGCCCGTGAAGCCGATCGGCTCTCCCAGGACGGCGAGGAGCTCCTGTGCAAGATCGAACGATGGGCTGACTACGCCGGACTCGATCCGAGTGACCGTCGTTGGGGCGACGTCGACGAGCGCCGCGAGCTGACGGGCACTGAGCCCGTTCACGCGGCGCAGCGTCGAGATGCGCTCCGCAAGGTCCATGAGACAAGTCTAGGAATGTGTTGCAGATATGCAACACAGGTCGCAGGTGTAGCCGCGGGACTTCCCGAAAACACCCGTCTTCCGCGACGCACGGAACTCGGCCATTGTCGAGAAGACTCGTGAGGGTCCAGCCCAGGTCCAGCCCGGCGCCACTACGAGCGGCAGAGGTGTGCCCGAGTGATGCACGAGAGTGATACACGAAGCTCCGGAATTGGTGTCCCAGGGCGGTCTTGGCTGAACCGGGGCGGCTCGTCGCACCCGGCCTGACCTGCGCTTTCGTCAGATGCCACCAACGGCCGTTGAAGGCTCAACCTCGTGGCACCAGTGGCAGGCGGCGTAGCCGACTGAGAGGAGGATCGGTACGTCACGGCGCTTCGCCTCGGCGAACGCCTCGGGTCCCCACTCCCGCCAATCCACTGGATTTTCAGCGTGTTGGAGCAGGTAAGGGCTGGTCGCGGTGGCGAGACGGTTGGCCATTCCTTCGACTCCTCACGAGTGGCACGCGCATCAGGTTCTTCTGTGGGTGACGCACGGTAGGGCTGCTTCGATGGATCGACAGCGGGCCTCACGGTGGCCCGGAGTCACCAGCCTAGGCAGGCGGTCTCGCGGCCACCCGCCTAGAACCGATGTTGCTCGCCCGGGGCAAGCGCCACACGCTGGGCGGCGCGACACGTGATTGGTAGGTGCGGCTCTACGCGCCCGTCTCGGGCACGCCCTCGTCGTCGACGGTCCGTGAGCGCTGCTATGCGGAGGTTCTCAGGGGCTCGAGGGCGGCCAGGACGAGGTCGAGGCCGAACATGAATTCCTCCTCTGGGTCGTAGCCGGCAGCGACGAGCGCCGCGGCGGACTCGTTGAGGTAGGGGAACTCGTCAGGGGGGAGCTGGGGCAGGTAGACGTCCTCGGCCGCGTCCGCGAACTCATCGGGGGTGTCGAAAGGCAGGCTGGCCGCCTGCAGGGCGAACCCGTAGACATAGCTGTCGAGCAACCAGTTGGCGTGCGTCGCCATCAGCACCGGGAAGCCGGCCCTCCGAAGGCATGCGGTGACCGCCTCGTGGTGGCGGAGGTTTGCGGGCCCCGGCGACGTCCGCGACTCCAGCAGGCCGATCGCCCACGGGTGGCGTGCGAGAACCCGTCGGGCGGAGACCGCCCGCCGTCGCATCGCCGACTGCCAGTCGGGCTCCTCCGGCGGGAGCTCGATCTCCGCGAACACCACGTCGATCATGGCGTCCAGCAGCTCCTCCTTGTTCGCCACGTAGTGGTAGAGCGACATCGCGCCCGCACCGAGCGCGCCGGCCAGCCGGCGCATGCTCAGCCCGTCGACCCCCTCGCGGTCGGCGAGCCGGACCGCCTCGACCACCACCCGCTGCTTACTCAGCCCCGCGTCCGACGCGACCTGGCGTTGTCCCCTCGCCGGCACGGACCCCTCCCACTCTCTCGAAGTGCTTGACAATCGTACAGCGTACGCCCACAGTACAGCGTACGACGTACGGTGTACGAGACGGCGAGGGTCGCTGCTCGGGCGTGAGGAGGCTCCAGTGGGAACCGAACAGCGATCGAAGGCCGCAGGACCCCTCGTGCCGGGGGCCGGCCCTGGCGGGACGGCGACGATGCGGGCAGTCGTCCAGTACCGCTACGGCCCGCCCTCGGTGCTCGAGTCCGGCGAGGTCGGGCGACCGCTGCCCGGTCGAGGTGATGTGCTCGTCCAGGTGGGTGCGGCCTCGGTACATCCCGGCGACTACTTCGTCATGACCGGGGAGCCGTACGTGGTGCGTCTGGTGTTCGGGCTCCGCCGGCCGCGCCACGGCATCCCTGGCATGGACGTCGCCGGCGTGGTGGCAGCGGTCGGGAAGGATGTCACCGCTCCGCGCCCCGGCGAGGAGGTGTTCGGCTGGAGCGCCGCTGGAGCGCTCGCGGAGTACGCCTGCGTCCCGGCGGACCACCTCGTGCCCGTGCCTGCCAACCTGTCGGTCGTGGCCGCAGCAGCGGTCCCCACGTCGGCGATGACGGCGCTGCAGGCACTGCGCGACATCGCGAACGTCCGGCCGGGCCAGACGGTGCTGGTCACGGGCGCGTCGGGCGGCGTGGGCTCCTTCGCCGTACAGATCGCCAAGGCGTTCGGCGCCGAGGTGACCGGTGTGTGCAGCACCCGCAACGTCGACCTGGTCCGGTCGCTCGGCGCCGACCACGTCGTCGACTACACGAGGACCGACTTCACCAGCACCGGGAAGCGCTACGACGTCATCCTCGACAACGTGGAAGCCCAGCCTCTGGCGGGTGTCCGCCGAGCGCTGTCGCCCACCGGCACCCTCATCCCCAACAGCGGACGCGGTGGCCGCTGGCTCGGCCCCATCGGTCGGATCGTCAAGGCGCGCGTGCTGTCCGGCTTCACCCGACAGCAGCTGAGGCCCTTCACGTCGATCGGGAAGCGTCAGGACCTGCTCACCCTGGCCGACCTCCTCGCGACCGGGCAGGTCACGCCCGTCATCGACCGCACCTACCCCCTCGACGGGGCAGCCGACGCCCTCCGCCACGTCGGGGCCGGCCACACCCGAGGGAAGGTCGTCGTCACCGTCTGAGAACCGGACCGACGAGAACGACACCACCCGTGCTCATGCACGCCCAGACCTGCCGCCACTCCGGCGGACGGACCGCTCCTCTCGAAGGAAGAACCGATGACCATCCCAACGACGACCCCGAACCTGCTCGACAACCCGCCGGTCCCCTTGCAGGCCAAGCTCGCGGCGGCCTGGACCAGCCTGATGTTCTTCGTCATCTACATCGACTACTTCCACCTCTACCAGCCCGGCGCCATCGACCAGATCCGGGGTGGCGGCATCTACGAGTTCGACATCACCCCGACGTTGATGACCATCTTCGTCGTGGTCATCGGGATCCCGGCCCTGATGGTGATGCTCTCCATGGCGCTGCCCGCCCGGGTGAACCGCGCCACGAACCTCGTCGTGGCATCGCTCTACATCCCCGTCATGGTGTTCAACGCGGCAGGGGCGTCCGGGGACTGGGCCTTCTACTACGGCTTCCACATCGGCATCGAGGTGCTGATCCTGGCCTTCATCCTTCGCTCCGCCTGGGCCTGGCCCCGCCGCGCCGCATCGCCGGCGGCCACGGCAGCCAGCGTGTACGAGGAGCCTCTTCAGACGCAGCATCACGCGTGACTCCCCTTTCCGCGTGCCGGCTCGCGCGGCGGCCCGCGGGGTGAGGTCAGGTGGTCAGCCCGTGGGGTGAGGCCAGGTGGTCAGCCCGTCGCGGCGAGGAGGTCGCGCAGCAGCCCGTCGAGCTCGCGGCGGCGCGCGGGGGGCAGGGCGGCGAGCAGCGACCGCTGGGTCTCCAGCCCCGCCACGACCGCCTTGTCGACGATCTCCTGGCCGGCCGGTGTGAGGGTGACCAGCAGGGCGCGGCGGTCCGTGGGGGAGGGGGAGCGGGCCACCAGCCCGGCCCGCTCGAGCCGGTCCACCCGGCCGGTGATGCCACCGGAGGTGAGCATGAGCGCACCGGTGAGGGCCGACGGGGTCAGCGCGAACGGCTCGCCGGACCGGCGCAGGGTGGCGAGGACGTCGAAGTCGGCCCGGGTGATCCCGAAGCGCCCGTACGTCGCCTCCATCGCGTCACCGGACGCACGAGCGATCCGGTAGATGCGGCCGAAGATCCCCATCGCCTCGGTGTCGAGCTCAGGCCGTTCCCGTGCCCACTGCTCGAGTATCCGGTCCACCCCGTCGCCCGCCATGGCGACAGTCTTCCACGAGCACTCTTGACAGTCGCTTAGTTCTAAGTATCTTAGTTGTAAGAGAACTGACGCACGAGGTGTCACCTCGCGGAGAGCAGCAAGAGAGGAGGAGTGGCGTGTCCACCGTTCGCACCGCCCTCCTCACCGCCCTGGCGCCGGCCGTCTGGGGGACGACCTATGCGGTGACCACCCAGTGGCTGCCCGAGGACCGACCACTCCTGGCCGCGATGCTGCGGGCGCTGCCCGCGGGGCTCGTCCTCCTCGCCGTCGGGCACCGGCTCCCGCGCGGGTCGTGGTGGTGGCGCGCGGCCGTGCTCGGCACGCTCAACATCGGGGCGTTCTTCGCGCTCCTCTTCGTCTCCGCCTACCGACTGCCGGGCGGGGTGGCCGCCACCCTCGGCGCCGTCCAGCCGCTGGTGGTGGCGGGGCTCGCCGCCGCCCTTCTCGCCGAGCGGGTGCGCCTGCGCACCGCCCTGGCCGGACTGGCCGGCGTGACGGGCATCGCCCTGCTCGTGCTGCGTGCCGACGCGCGCCTCGATGGCGCGGGACTCGCGGCCGGTCTCGCCGGCACGGTCTGCGTGGCGCTGGGCATGGTGCTCACCCGCCGGTGGGGCCGGCCCGTCCCGCTGCTGACCTTCACGGGGTGGCAGCTCGCCGCGGGCGGTCTCGTCCTCGTGCCGGTGGTGCTCGCGGTGGAGGGCCTCCCCGCGGGCCTCACGGCCCAGAACGTCGGTGGTTTCGCCTACCTCGGGGTGGTCGGCACGGCCGCGGCGTACGCACTGTGGTTCCGCGGGCTCGAGCGGCTCCCGGTCGCCGCGGTGTCCTTCCTCGGGCTCCTCAGCCCGGTCGTCGCGACGGTCGTCGGCTGGATCGCCCTGGGTGAGGGGCTCACGGCCGGCCAGCTCGCCGGGATGGTGCTCGCCCTCGCCGGCCTGGCGGTCGGCGCGACGACGCCCAGGACACCGGTGGCGCCGGACGCGGTCACCGACCTGGTCCCCGACCTGCGCCGCGACCCGCTGCCGGCGCCGACGGCGTCGTCCGTCGTACGCCCGGTCGGCGCAGCCTGCTGAGGACCTCGACGACATGCCCGTCCGCCAGGCCGGTGCGGCGGCCGGGCGGCCGCGGCGTCGTCCCCCAAGCGCGTACTGTCCTCCGGTGCGCACCGACCCCGCGACCGTCGAGCCGACCCCTGACCCCCCGGGGCTGACGGCGTGCGCGCTGTGCGCCGGGGAGACCCTCGGCCACCGCGACCCGCTTCCCGGCGGGCAGGCGGAGCGGCTGCGCCTACTGGCCGATGACGGCGTGGCCAGGCTGACGTTCGTCGACTGCCTGGACGAGTGCGAACGTGGCGACGTCGTGGTCGCGCGCCCGACAGCCGGCTGCCGCCGGTCCGGCGCGACCCCTGTGTGGTTCGAGCGGCTCGCCGGGGACGACGCGACCGCAGAGCTGGAGTCGTGGTTGCGCGCCGGCGGTCCCGGGCGGGCGCCGCTGCCACCGGCGCTCGAGCCACATGCCCTCGAGCGACAACCTGACGCCCCGTCCACCGACCCTGCCTGACCCCGAGGGCACGCCCAGACACCCAGGCTGACTCGCGACGGACCTCTGACCGGGCGGCCGGCAGGCGAGGTTGCCGATCTGGCTGCTGATCGCGACCAGATGCGCAACCTGATCGAGGGCGCGCGACGCACGGCTGGGAGCCGGCCGTCCGGACGGTGCATTCAGGTCCCGCCTCAGTCACGTACCGCGCAGGTTCTCGGTCGGGCCGGACCCTGGGACGCTCAGCGCTCGCCGGGCACCCAGGCACTCGGGGGAGCGAAGCCCGTGCCCTCGGGAGAGCCAAGCCTGGGCTCCGGGACGTTCAGCGGTCGCCGGGCACGCCGGGTCCGCCCGAACCGGCCGGCAGGGCCTGTTCCCCCGCGACGACGCTGCGCTCGGGCAGCGGCTCGGTGGCCGGACCCTCGAGGACCCGACCGGCCGCGTCGAACCGCGAGCCGTGCAGCGGGCAGTCCCAGGTGCAGTCGGCATCGTTCCACGTCACCACGCCGCCGCGGTGCGTGCACACCGCCGACACCCGGCGCGTGCGCCCCCCGACCGTGCTCGAGGCCACCCGCCGCACGCCGTCGAGCTCGACGCGGCCCTGCCCCTCCGGTGGCCGCACCGCCGAGGAGTGCACGCGCGGGCTGAACCAGTCCGCGGTGAACCGGGCCGCGACCGAGGCGTTGAGCCGGACCGCCCGGTCGACGCCGAAGATCTCCGCCCCGCGCCACGTGCGCACGGTGTGCGCCCACGGCAGGTGCCCGCCCAGGATCGTGCCGGAGATCGCGAGCCCCGCGGCGACCGCCGTCGCCAGACCCCACTTGTCGTAACCGGTCGCGACGAGCACGCGGTCGGAGCCGGGCAGGAGCGGTCCGACCGAGGGCAGGAGGTCGGCGCTGCGGTAGTCCTGCGCCGACCACACGTGCGTGGGCCGGGCCCCCGGGAAGTGCTCCGCCGCCCACCGGGTGAGCTCCAGGACGTGCTCCCGGGGTGAGACGGCCCGCCCGACCGGGTGCCCCTGGCCGCCGACGACGAGCTTGCGGCCGCCCGTGACCGGCGCGGTGCGCAGCGACCGGGTCGGCTCCTCGGCGGAGATGGCCATGTCCTCGGGCAGCGGCCCGGGCACGTCCAGCGCCAGGGCGTAGGACCGCAGCGGCTCCAGGCGGGCGAAGAAGCCGCCGCGGTCGAGGATCGGGGTGCCGGTGGCGAGGACCACCCGGCCCGCGGTGATCCGCACCTCCCGGGTGCCGCCGTCGCCGTCGTCGGTGGTGACCGTGACCTCGCAGGGTGACCCGCTGCTGACGCCCGTCACCCGCGAGCCCTCGAAGATCTCGCCGCCGTGCCGCTCGACGTCACGCGCGAGCGCCTCGACGACGTCCATGGTGTCGAGCTGCGCCTGGTCGCCCAGCCGGACCGACCCGTTCGTGGCGAACGGCAGGTCGGGCTCCTCCACCCACTGCACCGCCAGACCGGCGTTGTGCGCGGCGTCGTACTCGGCGGCGGCGGCGTCGCGCCCCTCCTCGCCCCACGCGAAGGTCAGGGCGGCGCGCCGCTCGACGGCGACGTCGTGGTCCGCGCAGTAGCGCAGCAGCCACTGCTGGCCCTCCGTGTTGGCGTCGACGTAGGCCTGGATCGTGGCGGTGGAGTGCCGTCGCGCGAGGCGCGAGAGCTTCGTGCCCTGCAGGAGCGTCACCTTGCCGGTGCTGTTGCCGGTCGTGACGACGCCGAGCCGGCGCGCCTCGACCACGGCGACGTCGGCGCCCGCCCGGGCGAGCAGCAGAGCCGTCGTCAGGCCGGTGAGCCCGCCGCCGACGACCAGCACGTCCACGCTGCGGCCGGGCGGCAGCGGCGGGAAAGCCGGCCGGTCCGGCCGGTCGAGCCAGAGCGAGGTGTGCCCGTCCAGGTCCATCGCGTTCCCCTCGTGGTCGCGGGGCCTGCGGGTCGCCCCGCCGCCCGCGAGGTGCTGCGGACGTCACCCACGGTAGGGCCGTCGGGGGACGTTCGCCACGCGCTTGCGCCGCCGGAGCGGCTTAGCATCGCTGCATGACCGAATCCCAGACAACACCGTCCGGTGCCGTCGTCGCCGAGGTGGACCTCTTCGCCCCGCTGACCCTGGGCCGCCTCACCCTCCCCAACCGGGTCGTCATGGCCCCGCTCACCCGGCGCCGCGCCACCGCCGCGGGTGTCCCCACGGCCGCCATGGCCCGCTACTACGCCGACCGCGCATCGACGGGCCTCATCGTCGCCGAGGGCACCTACCCGAGCGAGCGCGGGAAGACCTACCTGGGTCAGCCGGGCATCGCCACCGAGGAGCAGGCTGCCGGCTGGCGCGCGGTCACCGACGCCGTGCACGAGCGGGGCGGGCGGATCGTCCTGCAGGTCATGCACGGCGGCCGGGTGGTCCACCTGCCCGACGCCGCCGAGCGTGACGTCGTCGCGCCGAGCCCGATCGCCGTCGAGGGGGAGCTGCGCCTCCCCGGGCAGGCGCCGCGGCCCTTCGTCACCCCGCGCGAGCTGCGGACCGAGGAGATGCCCGAGGTGGTCGAGGAGCTCGTCGCCGCCTCCCGGCGCGCGATCGACGCCGGGTTCGACGGCGTCGAGCTGCACGGGGCGAACGGCTACCTCCTCAACCAGTTCCTCGCCCCGGGCACGAACCGGCGCACCGACGCCTACGGCGGCAGCCCGGAGAACCGGGCCCGCCTCGTCGTCGAGGTCGTGCGCGCCGTCGCCGACGCCGTCGGGGCCGACCGCACCGGCCTGCGCATCTCCCCGCGGCAGGCTCGCTCGGGACTGGACGAGACCCACGCGCCGGAGATCCTCGAGACCTACGGCGCCCTCGTGGACCAGGTGGCCGACCTCGGCATGGCGTACCTCAGCGTCCTGAGCGACCACCCGGGCTGCGACCTCGTGCAGGAGCTGCGCCGCCGCTTCGGCGGACCGCTGCTGGTCAACAACGGCTTCGAGGTCGTCACCACCCGGGAGATCGCCGCGGCCCTGCTCGCCGACGACCTCGGCGACGCCGTCGTCGTGGGCCGGGCGGCGCTGGCCAACCCCGACCTCGTGCGTCGCTGGCGCGAGGGGCACCCGCTCACCTCCCCCGACCAGGAGAGCTTCTACACCGGCGGCGAGCGGGGCTACAACGACTACCCGTTCCTGGACTGAGCGCCGGCCGAGCGGCCACCGACAGCCGCTCGCCGGCTGGGCATCCGGGCAGCCGGGCGCTCAGCCCGCCAGCGGGGTGAGGAGCTCCTTGACGTGCCCCTTGGTCGGGACGCGCCCGGAGAGCACGACCTGCTCGTCGACGACGAGGCCCGGGGTGGCGAGGATCCCGTAGGCGGCGATGTCGGCGTAGTCGGTGACCTTGGTGATCTGCGCGTCGATGCCGAGCTCGGTGACGGCGTCGCGCGTGACGCGCTCAAGCGTGACGCAGTTCTTGCAGCCGGGGCCGAGGATCTTGATCTGCATGGTGGGGTCCTTCCGAGGTGGTGGCGGGGACGGTCAGAAGACCGCGTTGACGAGGAAGCCGACGGCCATGATCGCGACGGCGACCGTGCCGAAGAAGATGCCGAGCAGGGGTGGCTTGAGGACGCGGCGCAGCAGCACGGCCTCGGGCAGCGAGAGCGCGACGCTGCCCATCATGAAGGCCATGACGGTGCCGGTGGCCATGCCCTTGGTCCACAGCGCCTCCGCGATGGGGATGACCCCGGCGGCGTTGGAGTACAACGGGATGCCCAGGACGGTGGCGACGACGACGGCGAACGGGTTGTCCTCGCCCGCGTAGGTGGCGAAGAAGTCCGCCGGGACCCAGCCGTGGATGCCCGCGCCGACGGCCACGCCGAGGATGACCCACTTCCACACCCGCCCGAGGATGTCGCGGGTCTCCTCCAGTGCGGCGTCGACCCGGTCGCGCAGGGTCGGGCGCCGGCCGCTGCGCAGGAGCGTCGCGGTGGGGGTGGTGAACACGAAGTCCTCGACCCACCGCTCGAGGTGCAGGTGGGAGAAGACCCACCCCACGACGACGGCGATCGTGAGGCCGGCGGCGACGTACGTGGCGGTGAGTGCGGCGCCGAAGGTGTCGGCGAGCATGACCACCGCGACCTCGTTGACCAGCGGCGAGGCCACGAGGAAGGCGAAGGTGACCCCGAGCGGGACCCCGGCGCCGACGAAACCGATGAACAGCGGGATCGAGCTGCAGGAGCAGAACGGGGTGACCGCGCCGAGCAGGGCGGCCAGCAGGAGCGCGACCGCGAGCGAGCGACCCTGGAGGAACTCGCGCACCCGCTCGGGCCGCAGGGTGGTGCGCAGCATGCCGATGGCGAAGATCATCCCCACGAGCAGCAGGAGGATCTTGCTGACGTCGTAGAGGAAGAAGTGCAGCGACCCCCACACCCGGGCGCCGAGGTCCAGGCCGAGCGCCGCGAAGCCGGCGTCCCAGAGGACCTCGTTGAGGGCGTAGAGGCCCGTCCAGGCCAGCGCCGCGACGGCCAGGAGGCCCGCGAGCCGCCTCGTGCCCCGGCCGGTGGTCCCGGTGGTCCCGGTGGTCGGCGCGCTCACGGGACGCTCACCTCGAGCCGGCGGCCGGCCCCGAGGTGGGCTGCGTCGGTGCCCGCCACGGCGCCCGGCAGGGCGCGGCGCATCCGCTCGGCGGCGTCGTCGGCGAGGCGGTAGTCCACCCAGCGGCCGCGGCGGCTCGCGGTGACCAGCCCGGCCTCGCGCAGCGCCCGGAGGTGGTAGCTGAGCAGGTTGGCCGCGACGGGAACCTGCTCCTGGATGGTGCACACGCACGCCGGGCCGCCCGCGAGGACGTCCAGGACCGACCAGCGCACCGGGTCCGACACCGCCTGGAGGAGCGCGACGGCCGCGCCGGGGCCGCTGCCGGCAGCCGGCGCGCCCCTCGCTTCAGTCACGGTTGATGCAGTCACGATCGAAACGTACGTCCGTCGGTCCGCCCCGGGCGGGGACGATCGTCCCCCCGGGTGGCGGGCAGCCATGCGGTCAGGGGACGAGCTGGGTGAGCAGGGCCCGCACCCGGGCGTCGATCTCGTCGCGGATGCGCCGGGCCTCGGCGGGCGAGGCGTCGGCCGGGTCCGCGAGCGACCAGTCCTCGTACCGCTTGCCCGGGTAGATCGGGCACGCGTCGCCGCAGCCCATGGTGATGACGACGTCGGCGGCCCGCACGACGTCGTCCGTCAGCGGCTTGGGGAACTCCCGGGCGAGGTCGACCCCGAGCTCGCCCATCACCTCGGTGACGGCCGGGTGGATCCGCTCGGCCGGTGCCGAGCCCGCGGAGCGCACGTGCACCCGGCCCTGTGCGTGGTGGTGCAGCAGCGCGGCGGCCATCTGCGAGCGCCCGGCGTTCTGCACGCACACGAACAGCACCTCGGGCACGTCGTGGGGCAGGCGGCCCTTCGACTGCGCCAGGGCGGTGAGCCGGTCGCCCGCGAAGCGGCTGGTCAGGGCCGGCAGGTGCGCGGTCACCTTGGCGGAACGGCCGAGGGCCGCATAGGACTCGAAGACGTACCGCTCGACGGTCTCGGCCGCGAACACCCCGGCGAACCGGGCGGCGAGCTCGTCGGCGATGGTGTGGAGGACGTGGTCGGGGCTCAGCAGCCCGGGCATCCCCGTCGACGAGGTCACGGCGCGCCGGCCGTCTCAGGCCTGCTCGGCGGGCGCCGGGAGGAGCTCGGCGAGGAGCTTCTCGATGCGCCCGCGGATCTCGTCACGCACCTCGCGGACCTTCTCGATGCCCTGGCCCGCGGGGTCCTCGAGGACCCAGTCCTCGTAGCGGACCCCGGGGAAGTACGGGCAGACGTCCCCGCAGCCCATGGTGATGACGACGTCGGAGACCTCGACGGCCTCCGGGGTGAGGACCTTGGGCCTCTCCGCGGTGATGTCGATGCCCACCTCGCGCATGGCCTCGACCGCGACCGGGTTGATCTGGTCGGCGGGCATCGAGCCGGCGGAGCGGACCTCCACCTGCCCGCCGGAGAGCTCGCGCATGAAGCCGGCGGCCATCTGGGAACGGCCGGCGTTGTGGACGCAGACGAACATCGCGCTGGGGCGGTCGGACATGGTTGCTCCTCCTGGGGTGTGGTGGGGGTCGGGGTCGGGCGTCGGGCGGCGGGTGGGTGGTGGGGTGGTTCCGGTCAGGTGAGGAGGCGGGCGAGGTCGTCCACGCGGCGACCGATCTCCTCGAGCGCGTCGTCGAACGCCTCGGTGGTGCCGGCGGGGACGGGGTCGGGTACGGACCAGTGGATGTCCGCGCCGAGGTCGAGCTCCTCGTGTGCGCGGTCGCAGACGGTGACGACGAGGTCCTCCCGGCCGCGCACCTCGCTCACGTGGCGGGGCCGGACCCGCGGGAGGGGGAGGTGGTGGCGGGTCGCGGCGGCGACCGCCCCGGGGTTGATCCGCTCGGCCGGGTGCGTGCCGGCGGACGCCGCCGGGATCTCGCTCGCGCGGCGCCACAGGGCGGCGGCGAGGTGGGAGCGCGCGGAGTTGGCCGTGCAGACGAAGAGCACGCGCGGGGCCGGCCGGAGGGCGGGCGGGCCGAGGGCGTCGAGCGCACCGCGCACGAGCCGCAGGTAGGTGCGGCGCCCGTCGCCCTCCGACCGGCGCCGGTCGACGACGCCCTCACGCTCGAGCACCCTGAGGTGGTGGGCGAGGAGGTTCGACGGCATCTCGAGCAGGCGCGCCAGCTCCGACGGCGAGGCGTCGCCGAGGGTGAGGGTGTCGACGATCCGCAACCGGGCGGGGTCGGCCAGGGCGGCGTGCAGGGCCGCCCGCCGGACCAGGTCTGCGCCATCTCGCTCAGTGTCCATTGCCTCAATCGTCACTGAGCAATGTGCTCGGCGTCAAGCGGCGGTCCACCGGAGGGGTGGGCCGCCGGGCGGACAATGGGGCGCATGAGCGAACGACGCTGGGAACAGGTCGCCCGGTCGGTGGGCCTCATCGGCCCCGACGGGACGGTCGCCGCGACGGTGTTCGCCGAGATGTCGGCGCTCGCGGTGCGGACCGGAGCGGCGAACCTCGGCCAGGGCTTCCCGGACGCCGACGGTCCCGACCATGTCAGGGCGGCGGCCGTCGCGGCGATCGAGCGGGGGGACAACCAGTACCCGCCCGGGCCCGGGATCCCGCAGCTGCGGCGCGCCGTGGCCGACCACCAGCGCGCGCACTACGGGCTGGACGTGGACCCGGAGACCGTCCTCGTCACCGCCGGTGCCACCGAGGCCATCGCCGCGACGGTGCTGGCGCTGACCGGGCCGGGGGACGAGGTGGTGACCCTCGAGCCGTACTACGACTCCTACGCCGCGACCATCGCCATGAGCGGCGCGTCCCACCGGACGATCCCGCTCCGGCCCGGACCCGACGGGTTCCGCCTCCACCCCGCCGACGTCGACGCCGCCTTCTCGCCCCGCACGCGCCTCGTCCTCGTCAACACCCCGCACAACCCCACCGGCACCGTCCTGACCCGGGCCGAGCTCGAGCTGCTCGGGCGGGCGGCCGTGGCCCACGACGCCGTCGTCGTCACCGACGAGGTGTACGAGCACCTCACGTTCGACGGCGCCGCGCACGTGCCCATGGCGACCCTCCCCGGGCTGGCGGAGCGGACGCTCACCATCTCCTCGGCCGGCAAGACGCTGTCCCTGACGGGGTGGAAGGTGGGCTGGCTGCACGGCCCCGCGGAGCTGGTCACCGCGGTGCGGACGGTCAAGCAGTTCCTCACCTACGTCGCCTCGGGCCCGTTCCAGCACGCCGTGGCCGACGCGCTGCCGGACCCGCGCACCGCGGACTACGTCGCCGGCCTGGCGCGGTCCCTGCAGGACCGCCGCGACCTCCTGTGCGACGCCCTCACCTCCGCCGGCCTGGTGCCGGTCGTGCCGCAGGGGACGTACTTCGTGCTCGCCGACGCCGCACCCCTGGGGCACCCCGACGCCGTCGCCCTGTGCCGCGACCTGCCGGCGCTCGCGGGCGTGGTGGCCATACCGGTCAGCGCGTTCTGCGTCACCGGCGGCGAGACGGAACGGGCGCTGCGCTCCTACGTCCGGTTCACCTTCGTCAAGTCGCCGGCGGTGCTCGAGGCCGCCGCGGCCGGTCTGGCGCGGCTGTCCCGCCGCTGAGGCGGGCGAGCCGGCTGGTCTACCTCCCGGACGAGGCGGGCGAGCCGACTGGTCTATCCGGCCGATGAGGCGGGCGAGCCGGCTCGTCGCAGGGCCGCGTGGAGCCCCGCGAAGGTCAGGACACCCAGGGCGGTGCCGTCGGTCCGGTGCACCGGCACCGTCCCGTCGGGGCTGGCCGCCAGGGCGGAGAAGGCGACGTCCAGGCTCTGACCCACCCGTAGCGGCTCCCGGGGGGCGCCGTCGGCCGGGGGGGCCGGGGCGTCCGCGCCGGTGGTGACCGGTGCGCCGTCGACGTCGCCGGCCTCGAGGTGGGCCACGGACATGAGCCGCACGGCCCGGGAGTCGCCGATGAACCCCTCGACGAACGGCGTCGCGGGACGGGTGAGGACGGTGACGGGGTCGGCGACCTGCTCGAGCCGGCCGCCCTGGCTGAAGACGGCCACCCGGTCCCCGAGCAGGACCGCCTCGTCGATGTCGTGGGTCACGAGCAGCACCGTCGTGCCGAGCTCGTCGTGGATGCGCCGGAACTCCTGCTGCAGCCCGCGCCGGCCCTCGGGGTCGACCGCGCCGAAGGGCTCGTCCATGAGCATGACGCGCGGGTCGGTCGCCAGTGCGCGGGCGACGCCCACGCGCTGACGCTGACCCCCGGAGAGCTCGTGGGGGTAGCGGGGCCCGTGCAGGGCGGGGTCCAGGCGGACGAGCGTGAGCAGCTCGTCGACGCGCTCGCGCGTGCGGCCCCGGTCCCACCCGAGCAGACCCGGGACGGTGGCGACGTTCTGCGCCACCGTGCGGTGGGGGAAGAGCCCCACGTTCTGGATGACGTAGCCGATGCCCCGGCGCAGCCGGACGGGGTCGGTGGCCGCGACGTCCTCGCCGTCGAGGAGCACCCGGCCGCTCGTGGGCTCCACCAGGCGGTTGACCATCCGCAGGAGCGTGGACTTGCCCGACCCGGAGGGCCCGACGAGGGTGAGGAGCTCGTGCTCGGCGACGTCGAGGTCCAGCTCGGCCACCGCGACGGTGCCGTCGGGGTAGGTCTTGCCCACGCCGTCGAAGCGGATGAGCGCCTGGCTGGGTGCGGTGGCCACGGCCCGACGCTACCGGCGCAGCCCCGCGGTCACGACCCCACGGTGCACGACGGCCGCGCGTCGACGGCCGAGGTCGTGGCCCGGCGCCGCGTGACCTCGTGCCGTCGTCGGCGCGAGCGGTTACGGTCGGGCGTGTGATCCTGCCCGCGTCGGTCGCCGTGGAGAACCCCTGGCTCTCCTGGGGCTACGTCGAGAGCAACTGGGACGACCTCGCCCGGCTCACCGGGCAGCACGTCAGCCTCACCGTCCAGGCGGTGCTCATCGCGCTGGCGATCGCTCTGCCCCTCGCGCTGCTCGCCCGCGCCCGCCCGGCCGTCGCCGGCGCCCTGCTCGGCACCTCCGCCGTCCTGTACACGGTGCCCTCGCTCGCGCTCTTCGGTCTCCTCGCGCCGTTCACCGGGATCGGCCGCACCACGGTCCTCATCGGCCTCGTCGCCTACGCGATGCTCGTGCTCGTGCGCAACATCCTCGTCGGCCTCCAGGGCGTGCCGCCCGACGTCGTCGACGCCGCCCGCGGCATGGGCTACTCCGGGGGCCGGCAGCTCCTCGCCGTCGAGCTGCCCCTCGCCCTGCCCGCGATCATCACCGGCGTCCGCCTCGCCACGGTGACGACGGTGGCGCTGGTGACCGTCGGCGTCGTCGTCGGGTACGGCGGGCTGGGGCAGCTGATGTTCCGCGGGTTCAGCTCCTCCTACCGCGCGGAGATCATGACCGCGACGCTGCTGTGCCTGGCGATCGCCCTCGTCGCGGACGTGGTCCTCCTCGCCCTCGGCCGCGCCTTGGCGCCCTGGTCCCGGCGGCGGGTCGCATGAGCGGCGGCTCGGCGCTGGGCGACGCCGTCCGGTACCTCAACGACCCGCTCAGCTGGACCCGGCGCGGCGGCATCCTCGACCTCCTCGCCGACCACCTGTGGATGACCCTGGTGGCCGTGGCGCTCGCGGCCGTCGTCGCCCTGCCCCTCGGGGTCCTGCTCGCGCGGCTGCGCCGCGGCTCCGCCGTCGTGGTCACCGCGGCGAACCTCACCCGCGCCCTGCCGACCTTGGCGCTGCTCTACATCTTCACCGCGGCGATCGGGTTCGGTCAGCGGCCCACGATCCTCGCCGTCGCGATCTTCGCCGTCCCGCCCATCCTGTCGAACACCTTCACCGGCCTGCAGGAGGTCGACCCGGCCGCCCGCGACGCCGGCCGCGGCATGGGGATGTCACGCGGACGGCTCCTCACCTCGGTCGAGCTCCCGCTGGCGCTCCCACTGATCGGTGCCGGCCTGCGCACCGCCGTCGTGCAGGTCATCGCCACCGTCTCCCTGGCGTCGCTCGTCGGAGGAGGGGGCCTGGGGCTCATCATCTCCAACGGCATCTTCACCCAGCGGTTCGGCCAGGCGATGGCCGGCGCGCTGCTGGTGGTCGTGCTCGCCCTGGGCGTGGAGGCGCTGCTCGCGGTGGGGCAGCGGGTGCTGACGCCGGCGCCCATGCGCGTCGCCGGGCGACGGCGCCGACGTGGCAGCGGCGCCGCGGTCCGCGGGTAGGGCCTGCCCGACGGCGGCGCCCGCCAGGAAGCCGCAGGTCACGATCTCGTCTCGCTCTCGGGCGAGCGGTTGCGGGTGCCCGCACGGCAGGATCGAATGTCCCACGACGTCCCCTTCGATCCTGCGAGGTCACCGTGCGCCACCCGAGAACCCTCACCGCCCTGGGCGCCGCCCTCGTGCTCACCCTCGCCGCCTGCGGGGACCCAGGGTCCGCGGACGGCGGGACGGCCGACGGCGGGTCCGCCGCGACGAGCGCCCCGGCGGACGGCGGAACCTCCGCGGCGGCGGCGGCGTGCGAGCCGATCGCCGGTGACCAGCTCGTGGTCCTCGAGGACGACCAGGACCTGCAGACCGTCGACAACGTCATCCCGGCTGTGCACGCCTCCGACGCGGAGCCGGCGATGATCGCCGCGCTCGACGCCGTCTCGGCGAGCCTGGACACCGAGGCGCTCATCGAGCTCAACCGGCAGGTCGACGTCGAGCGCTCCACCTCCTCCGAGGCGGCCGCTGCCTACTTCGAGGAGGCCGGCATCGAGGTGGAGGACACCTCCGGCTCGGGCGACGTCGTCGTCGGGGCGGGCAACTTCTCCGAGTCCGCGACCCTTGCCGAGCTCTACGCGCTGGCACTGACCGAGGCGGGGTACACCACCGAGGTGCGGACGATCGGTAACCGCGAGACCTACGAGCCCGCCCTGGAGAGCGGCGAGCTGACCGTGGTGCCCGAGTACGTCGGCACCCTCACCGAGTTCCTCAACCTCAAGGTCAACGGGGCCGACGCCGAGGCCCGGGCGAGCTCGGACCTCGAGGCCACCACCGAGGCGCTGCGCGAGCTGGGCGAGGAGGTGGGCCTCACCTTCGGCGAGCCGTCCGAGGCCGCCGACCAGAACGCCTACGCCGTCACGACGGCGTTCGCCGACGAGTACGCCGTGACCACCCTCTCCGAGCTGGCCGAGACCTGCGGCGGGGGCGTCGTGCTCGGTGGTCCGCCGGAGTGCCCGGACCGCCCGTTCTGCCAGCCGGGCCTGGAGGAGACCTACGGCCTGACGATCAGCGAGTTCGTCTCCCTCGACGCCGGCGGTCCGCTGACCAAGCAGGCGCTGACCTCCGGTGAGGTCTCCCTCGGCATGGTCTTCTCCTCCGACGCGGCGCTCGCCGAGGAGTAGCCCGAGCGCCGGTCGGGCGGGACACCTCCAGACGCGAGGTTCGCCAGGTTGCCGATCTGGTCGTGATCAGCGACCAGATCGGCGACCTCGCCGGGCCCGGTCGCGTGCGCCGTCCCTGAGCCGGACGAACGAGTAGGTGCCGTGCCGGTCGAGGACGTCGCCGCGCGCGTCGACGGCGAGCAGGTCTCCTCGCACGGGCACGACCATGAGGCCCCCGTCGGTGAGCTGGGCGAGCAGCTCGTGGGGTAGCTCTCGTGCCTCGGCCGAGACGAGGATCCGGTCGAACGGCGCCTCGCCGGGCAGCCCGAGCCGGTCCGGGTCGGCCTGCGTGACCCGGACGTCCGGGTAGCCGGCGGCCACGAGGTTCGCCCGGGCGGAGCCGACGAGGGCCGGCTCGATCTCCACCCCGACCACCGAGCCACCCGGAGCCACGAGGTGCGCCAGCAGTGCCGTGGTCCAGCCCGAGCCGGCCCCGACGTCGAGGCACCGGTCGCCCGGTCGGGGGGCGAGCATCGTCAGCATGGTCTCGACCGTGCTGGGCTGGGAGCACGTGGCGCCGTGGCCGATGAGCACGGCCTGGTCCGACCCGGCGAGCCGGCGCTGCCCGCGGGGGAGGAAGCCGCGCCGGTCCACGGCCCGCATCGCTGCCCGTACCCGGTCGTCCACGTCACCCATCGTGCCGCGGGTACGGTCGGTCCATGACCGTCCCCGGCCTCCCACCCGAACCGTCGGCGCGACCCGCCGCACCCGCCGCACCCGCGGCGGCCGCCCCGGCCGCCCCGGCCGCCCGCCGGCCGCCGCTCACGGAGGTCCGCTGGGGCATCATCGGCGTCGGTGACGTCACCGAGCGCAAGTCCGGCCCCGGCCTCCAGCGGGCCGAGCGGTCCTCGTTGGTCGCGGTCATGCGGCGCGACGGTGCGAAGGCCGCCGACTACGCCCGCCGCCACGGCGTCCCGCGCTGGTACGACGACGCCGACGCCCTCATCGCCGACCCGGAGGTGGACGCCGTCTACGTCGCCACGCCGCCGGACAGCCACCGCGACCACGTCCTGCGGGTCGCCGCCGCCGGCAAGCCGGTCTACGTCGAGAAGCCCATGGCGCGCACCGCCGCGGAGTGCGAGGAGATGATCGCCGCCTGCGACGACGCCGGGGTGGCCCTGTTCGTCGCGTACTACCGCCGGGCGATGCCACGGTTCGTCACCGTGGGCCGCATGCTCGCCGACGGCGCGATCGGGACGGTCCGCGCCGTCCGGGTGCTCGGGACCTCGCCGGGGGAGGCGTGGGAGCCGCAGCACCTGCCCTGGCGGGTGCGGCCGGAGACCTCCGGCGGTGGCCTCTTCGTGGACCTGGCCTCCCACACACTCGACCTCCTCGACCACCTGCTCGGCCCGATCTCCGCCGTGAGCGGCACCGCGTCGAACCAGGGGGGCGGGCACGACGCGGAGGACACGGTCACCGCCGCGTTCACCCTGGGCGACGGCGTCCAGGGCAGTGGCCTGTGGTGCTACGCCGCGGGCGAGCGGCGCGACGAGGTCGAGATCCTCGGGACGGCCGGCTCCCTGGCGTTCTCGAGCTTCAGCACCGAGCCGCTGCGGGTGCGCACGGCCGACGGCGAGCGCAGCGTCGCGGCGCCCTACCCCGACGTCGTCCAGCAGCCGCTCATCCAGGCCGTCGTGGACGAACTCACCGGGAGGGGCAGCGCACCCAGCACCGGCCGCAGCGCCGTGCGCAC
Source organism: Georgenia sp. M64 (assembly GCF_038049925.1). Lineage (NCBI taxonomy): Bacteria > Bacillati > Actinomycetota > Actinomycetes > Allobogoriellales > Allobogoriellaceae > Georgenia > Georgenia sp. M64. The sequence continues at coordinate 4,011,635 of NZ_CP145809.1, read as the reverse complement.
CGCGCGGGCCGTCGACGCGGTGCTCGCCGGCTACCGCGCGGAGCGCGGCATCACGTTCTGAGCCACGGGCCAGGTCGAGCCGGGGGCGACCTCACCGTGCCGGGTGCCGGCGGCGGGCCGGCGGGTGTTCGGTGCCGGGTGCTCGGTGGTGGGTGCTAGGTGACCCGGCGGCGGCGGACCGGCCGCGGGCCGTCATGGCGCGCCGTCCCAGACGAGCCCGTCGGTCGCCACCCGGGCTCCGGCGGCCGGCTCGTGCACCCGGACCGTGCCGTCATGCATGAGGTGGCCCACCCCCACGCCGTGGCGCAGCACGACGACGTCGGCGATGACACGCCGGTGGCAGCGCCACCACAGCGACTCCGAGCACATCAGCGCCACCCGCCGCTCGGCGGCGTCGCTCAGGACCGCTGTGAGCGCATCCGCGAAGTCGGCGGAGCGGGTCCAGGCCGCGTACGCACGGAAGGCCTCGACCCGCCACCAGGTGTCGGGTGAGGCCGCCCGCTGCGCCGCGGGGATGTGCCGGCGGCCGCCCAGCCTCGGCTCCCACCGGTAGGCCACCCCGGCGGCGGGCACCCACTCCTCCAGAGCCTCCCGCCGGACGTCGGGATGGGTGCGGGAGCCGGGGAACCGGCGCACGTCCACGACCTCGGCGACCCCGGCCGTGCGGAGCAGGGCGGCCAGAGCCGTGCGGTCGAGCGTCCCGTGCCCGACGGTGAGCACACCGGGCCGGGCGAGGCCGGGGGGAGCGCCGCCCGGATCGGCCGGCGCGTCCGCCGCCCGGCTCACGGATGTGCGCGGCCGGCCGCGTCGAAGGTCACCGGCCGCTCGCGCAGGAGCAGCCCGAGCGCGACCATGGCCGCCCCGAGCACGAGGTGGAGCCAGTCGTCCGCGACGTTGACCGGGACGACGTTCGCCCCGGAGTCCTTGTCGACGAGGAGCCCGTAGAGCCACAGCACGAGGTAGACCGCGCCGCCGGCGAGGAGGTACGTGCGTGCGCCACGCGCGGTCCTGGCCATGAGGAGGCCCACGAGGCCGAAGAGCAGGTGCACGAGGTTGTGCAGCCAGGAGACCTGGAAGGTGCCGAGGAGCATGGCGCCGGACTCGTGGCCGGCGAAGGTCATCTCGTCGTAGCTGGTCGTCACGCCGGGGATCATCCCGAGGATCCCGACGAGCAGGAAGGCCGCGCCGACGACGGCGGCCGCGATCTGGACGAGCGCGCGGGGTCGCTCCGGGTGGTGCCGGGCGAGGGTGGGGTCGGTGGCCATGGTGTCCTCCAGACGGACGGGGCCGCACCGGTGCGGTGCGGCCCCGTCGTACCGACGCGCCGGTCAGGCGCGGGTGACCTCTTCGATCGTGTCGCCGACCTTGCGGTCGCGGCCCGCCTGGGCGATGTTCTGCTCCGAGATGATGCCGACCAGCTGGTGGCCGTCGATGACCGGCAGACGGCGCACCTGGTGCTTGGCCATGGTGGCCATCGCCTCGTCGACCGAGTCGTCGGCACCGATGGTCACCGGCTTGCCCTGCGCGAGGGAGGAGGCCGTCATCGTCGAGCAGTCGCCACCCTCGGCGATGCACCGCACGACGATGTCGCGGTCGGTGAGCATCCCGTGCAGGCGGCCGTCCTCACCGCAGATCGGCAGGGCACCGACGTCGAGGTCGCGCATGAGCCGGGCGGCCTCGAGCAGGGTCTGGGTCTCGCGCACGCACTGGGGGTCGCGGGTCATGATGTCTCGAGCTGTCGTCGCCATCGTGATTCCTTTCCTCGTAGGGTGCTGCTCCGACCACGGTAGGCACGCACCGGGCACCCTGCATCCGGAGCGACCCGTCCGCCCGGTACCCCGTGCGGGGCCCGCCACGCGGTGCGGACCCCGGGGCGACGGGGGTGGTCAGGCCCAGACGACGCCGGCGAGGAGCAGGCCCAGCCCCGCGGCCGCGAGGCCCGCGACGACGCTGCCCACCACGTTGGCCAGGGCGTACAGCCGCGAGCCGTCCTCCACCAGGCGCACCGTCTCGTACCCGAAGGTGCTGTAGGTGGTCAGCGCCCCGCAGAACCCCACGCCGACGGCGGCCAGCACCTCCTCGCCGACGCCGCCCGCCCGCGCACCGCCGACGACCAGGCCGAGCAGGAGGGAGCCCGCGACGTTGACGGTGAGGGTGCCCCACGGCAGGACGGAGCCGGTCCGGGACTGCACCGACCGGTCGGTGTAGTACCGCAGGGGCGCGCCGACGGCCGCGCCCAGCGCCACGAGCAGTGCGCTCACGCCGGCTCGCCCGCCTCCTCGTGACCGAAGTGGCGCACCACCTCGACCTCGTCGACGACGGCCACCCCCTGGGAGACGATCCCGTCGAGCTGGGGCAGGAACGCGCGGATCTTCTCGGCCTCGTCGATGACGACGACGGCGAGCGGGAGGTCCTCGCTGAGGCTGAGGATGCGGCTGGTGTGGATCTTCTGGTAGCGGCCGAACCCCTCGAGCCCGCGGAAGACCGAGGCGCCGGCGAGGCCGGCGTCCCGGGCCCGCCGGACGATCTCGGCGTACACGGGCCGGTGGTGCCACTGGTCGGACTCGCCGACGAGCACGGTCAGGCGCAGGTGCGTGGAGCCTTCTCTCACGGGGTTCCCTTCGTCCGGGTGAGCAGCCGGGTCAGCGCCATGCCGGCCTCGACGGCGAGGAGGGCACCGACGACGGTGCCGATGACGTACAGGGCCGCCGCGCCGAGCGCGCCGGACCCGGCGAGCAGGTGCGCGTCGACGGCGTAGGTGGAGAACGTGGTGTACCCCCCGAGGAGACCCACGCCCACGAACGGCCGCGCGAGCCGGTGCGGCCGCCCGGCGACCTCGGTGAGCAGCACCATGAGCACCCCGATCGCGAGCGAGCCGGAGACGTTGACGAGCAGGGTCGCCCAGGGCAGACCCGCCACGGGCAGCGCCAGCGCCACCGCGTACCGCGCCAGGGCGCCGAGGGCCCCGCCGGCGGCGATCACCAGCCCGACGTCCGCGGACCGGCCCCGGCCGGCGGCGCGGCGGGCTGCGGCATCGTCCGGCATGGCGTCCTCCCTGGTCGGGGCGAGCGTACGCCGGTCCCGGCGGCGCGGGTGCGACGGCGGTGCCAGAGTGGGACGGTGCACCACGACCGGATGGGAACCCTCGTGCTCCTGCGCCACGGCGAGTCCGTGGGCAACGCGCGTGCGCTGTTCACCGGCGTCCTCGACGTCGACCTCACCGCCGCGGGGGAGAGCGCGTGCGAGGAGGCCGGCGCCCGCCTGCGGGGCACGGGGTGGACGCCGGACGTCATCGTCACCTCCGAGCTCTGGCGCGGCCGGCGCACCGCCGAGCTGGTCCGCCGGGCGCTGGACGTCGACGTGCCGGTCGAGCGGACCTGGCGGCTGAACGAGCGCAACTACGGCGCCCTGTCGGGTCATCTCAAGGCCGAGGTGGCCCAGCGGCACGGCATCGAGAGCTTCCTGCACTGGCGCCGGTCGTACGAGGGGCGGCCGCCCCCGCTCGACGAGGCCACCCTGCACACCTGGCGCTCCCTGAGCCCGTTCGACCGGCTGCCCGCCGAGGCCCTCACCGCCACCGAGTCCCTGGCCGACGTCGTCGAGCGGCTGCGGCCCTGGACGGGTGAGCTGACGGCCCGGCTCCGCGCCGGCCGGCACGTCCTCGTCGCCGCGCACGGCAACACCCTGCGGGCGCTCGCCGCCGTGCTGGACGACCTCACGCCCGACGAGCTGCGGGCGCTCAACCTCCCCAACGCGCGGCCGCTGCTGTACGAGCTCGACGACGACGCCCGCCCCGTGCGCCGCGGCGGCCGGTACCTCGACCCCGACCTCGCCCACGCCGAGGCCAGGGCGATCGCCCTGGAGGGCGGGACCTGAGCGGAGCAACTCGTGGCAAGGCGTGTGGGTCCTACGCCGGTGGGGGTACTTTCGTGGGAGAACCGGCCCGACGAGCGGAGTACACGATGACCGAGGTCCCCACCACCGAGATGTCCCCCCTGCCCAAGCGGTCGCGGGGGCCGCGGCACGTCGTCGTCATGGGCGTCTCCGGCGGTGGCAAGACCACGCTCGCGATGATGCTCGCGGGCAAGCTGGGCTACGTCTTCGCCGAGGGCGACGAGTTCCACAGCCAGGCCAACCGCGAGAAGATGGGGTCCGGCACCCCGCTCGACGACGACGACCGGGCTCCGTGGCTGCAGTCCATCCAGGACTGGATGACGGCCGAGGCCCGCGCCGGGCACTCCACCGTCGTCACCTGCTCCGCCCTGCGCAAGAGGTACCGCGACGTCCTGCGCGGGGCCGAGGGCCACGCCGTCTTCGTCCACATGGCCCCCCCGGTCGACCTCACCCTGGAGCGGATGAAGGTCCGCGAGGGCCACTACATGCCCCCGAGCCTGCTCACCTCGCAGGTGCAGACCCTCGAGGAGCTCGAGGACGACGAGGCGGGGTTCAAGGTCACCTCCACCGGCGCGCCCACCGAGGTCCTCGCCGCCGTCCTCGCCCAGCTCAAGGACTACTGAGGCCGCGGCTCGCCGCAGCCGTCAGCGGCAGGCGTCAGCCGCGAAGCCGTGAGCAGCAGCAGGCGTCAGCCGCGCCAGCGGCGCACCGCGATCGCCACGGCGCCCCCGAGGGCCCCGATCGCCAGGACGAGCACGACCCAGCCGGGCACGTCGAGCCCACCGGTGGGGTTGTTCACCTGGTCCCCGCCGGGGTCGTTCCCCCCGCCGTCGCCGCCGTTCCCGACCTTCGCCGAGACGTCCGCGCCGTCGGCGGAGGCGTCAGGGTCCGCCGGTGCGGCGGCCCGGACATCGGTGCCTTCCCCGGCCGGGTCCGCAGCATCGGTCGCGGTCCCGGCGCTCCCAGCCGAACCGGTGCCCTCCGCGGGACCCTCGACGGTGAACGTCAGGTCGCCGTCGATGCGGTGCCCGTCGGAGGACACCACCGACCACGTCACGGTGTAGCCCCCGGCGGGCAGCTCCTCCTCCAGCGACACCGCTGCGACGCGGCCGTCGACCTCGGCCGGGGCCTCCGCGACCGTGGCCGCCGCGTCGTCGGAGACCGCCATGGCCGCCCCGGTGGCGAGGAGGTCGGCGCTGAAGGTCAGCGTGATCTCCCGGGGGGACGACGCGAGCCGGGCGCCGTCGGCGGGGGAGCTCTCCAGGAGGACGTCGTGCGCGGTGGCGGCGGGCGCCGTCGCGAGGACGAGGGCGGCCACAACGGCGAGCACGGCGCGGATCACCGCGTCAGTGTAGGCACGGCGAGCCCCGCTCAGCCGACCCGCCGGGCCACCTGGAAGCCGCCGGAGTCCAGGACGAGGGCGTAGTCGGTGCCCGGGTGCCGCTCCTCCGCGAAGTCGGCGGCGTCCGTGATGTCCCGGTCCGGCCAGGTCCGGCGCAGGGTGTCGAGCTGGATGTAGTCCGGCGCCGGGTTGCCCGGGTTCCCCACCCAGTACACCTGGGCGCGCGGGACCAGGTACGCCATGAGGTAGATGTCGGTCTCGACGGTGGCGCCGGGCGGCACCGCCTCGACGGCGGCCATGGCGGCGTCGTGGCGCTCGGGCAGGGCGTAGGTGACCGGCTCGGCCAGGCGGCCCAGCGGCATGACCGGCGTCATGAGCACCGTGGTCGCCAGCGCGGCGGCGACGCCGAGGCCGGCCCAGCCGCCCGCACCGGCCCGGGACGGAGCCGCCCGGGCCGCCGGGTCCCGGTCGGTGGGTGGGGCCGGCCCACCGGCCGTCCGTTCCCCGCGCCCGGCGACGACGTCGACGAGCGCAGCGGCGGCGACGGGCATGAGCACCGCGGAGTAGTGCCAGTCCCAGCCCCAGTAGAAGGGCACGTTGCCGACGAAGCGCCACGCGAGGGTGGGCAGCCACAGCCACACCAGGGGCGAGGTCGCACCGACCACCCCGGCCGAGCCGACGAGGAGCAGCAGCGTCACCCACTTCTCGCCGGGCGTGAGGACCCGCACGAGCAGCGACGCGTCGGCCGCGGGGTCGAGCCGGTCGTAGTAGTCCCACGTCCCACCCGGGTTGAGGGCGGGCAGGATCACCACGATGGCCAGGACGGACCAGGCCACCCCCCACGCCAGCAGGAGCACACCCGCGCGGCCCTGCGCCGAGCGCCACACGAGGCGCCGCGGGCCGCCGCGCGACCGGTCCGGGTGGCGGCCGCGCACCGACCGCCACACCATCACCGCGCCGAGCGCCGCGGCGGTCAGGCCGAGGTCCTCCTTGACGAGCACCAGCGGCGCCGCCCACAGCGCCGCGGCGCGCCACCGCCCGCGCAGGAACGCGGCCAGCGCCGCGGCGAGCAGCGGGACCGCCAGGGCGATCTCGTGGAACTGCGCCCCGACCGCGCCCTGCAGCCCCCAGCTCAACCCGTAGGCCACGCCGAGCGCCGTGCCGCGGGCCCGCCCCAGCAGCTCGCGGGCCACCGACGTCACCGGTTGCACGGACAGGCCCAGCAGCAGCGCCTGGAGGACGAGGAGCGTCAGGCCGGAGGGGAAGAGTCGGTAGACCGGACCGAGGACCACCAGCAGGGGGTGGAAGTGGTCGCCGAGCAGGTTGAACCCCTCGCCCTTGATCGTCACGACCGGGGCGGCCGGCTCGGCGTAGGCCTTGGCGAGCTGGGTGAAGATCCCGAGGTCCCAGGAGGGCGACTCCAGCAGCCGCCACTGCAGGACGGCGAACAAGGTGTAGACCGCCGCCGTGCCCGCCGCCAGGGCCCAGGGCACGACCGTGTCCGCCCGTGCCCGGGTGGTCGTCGGCACGGCGGCGACCACGGTCAGAGGACGTCGCGGCGCTGGAGGACGTGCAGGGCCGCCCACCCCAGCGGCACCCGACCCCAGAAGGTGAGCAGGCGGTACAGCACGGCGACGGACGCCGCTGTGGCGGCCGGCACGCCGGCCAGCGCCAGACCGCCGGTCAGGGCCGCCTCGACGGGGCCGATGCCGCCCGGGGACGGGACGACCGAGCCGATGGAGTTCGACGCGAGGTAGGTGATCGCCAGCGCGGTCAGGGGCAGGCTCTGCCCGAAGGCCGCGAGCGAGAGCCCGAACGCGGCGACGTAGCCGGCCGTGAGGAGCAGGGCCCCGCCGACGCCGACGAGCAGGCGCCGCGGGCTGGAGGCCACCCACACCAGGCGTGGCCACACCTGGCGCAGGGTCGGCGCGAGCTTGTGCCACACCCAGGTCCGCAGGCGCGGGACGAGCATGAGCGCACCGAGGGCGACGACGGTGGCGGCGACCGCCCCGAGCACCGCGCCCGAGGGGGCGCTGAGGGTTCCGGCGGAGCCGGTCACCAGGGCCAGCACGACGAGCATGACGATGGTCGTGACGAACTGCGTCACCTGGGTGAGGCCGACGGTGGCGACGGCCAGGGGGGTGCTGACCTTCTTCTTGGTGAGGAAGCGCAGGTTCAGCGCGGTGTACCCGATGCCCGCGGGTGCGACGAGGGCGACGACCGACGCCGAGACCTGGACGAGCGTGGCCTGCCACAGCCCGACCTTCTCCGGGGAGAACGCCACCAGCGTCAGGCCCGAGCCGACGTAGGTGAGGAGCCCGACGGCGAACGCGGCGAGCATGAGCCAGGGGCTGGCCCCCGCGATGGCCGTGGCCACCTCCTCGAAGTTCAGGGTGGAGAGCAGCACCCACAGGGCCACCACCAGCAGGGTCGCGGTGATGACCGTGCGGGCGGAGAACCGGGTCAGCTGCACCGGGGCGACGTCGGCGGTCGGCACCACCTCGATGAGCTCCTCACGCAGGTCGCCGAGGAGGTCCTTGAGGTTCGCCGCCGCGCCCCGCGTCCGGTTCGGCAGGGCGACGGGCTGCAGCAGGGGCGCGATGGAGGCGAGCTGGTCGCGGCTGAGGACCCGCCCCGCGGACGACAGGGCCCGCTCCGTCCCCACGAGGACCGCCACCAGGGCGAGGAGCTGGGCGAGGTCGATGCGCCGGCTCAGCTCGGAGGAGACGATCTCGCCGTTCTCCCAGTCGCGCACCCACACCCGGCGGGCGGGGTCGACCAGCACGGCGGCGGCGTGGAGGTCCCGGTGGGCCAGGCCCGCCGCGTGCGCGGCACGGACCTGCGCCCACACCTGGTCGAGCATCTCGTCGTCGAGCTCCTCCGGTGCGAGCTGGTCGAGGCGGCGGGCGCCGTCGACGTGCTCGGTGACGATGAGGACCGAGTCGCGCGACTCCGTGACGCCGACGAGCTCGGGGACCCGCACCCCCGCCGAGCGGGCCGAGAGGGACATGAGGACCGCGCGGTTGGCGGCCTCGCGCAGGTTGGTGGCCGGACGCCGGTCGAGCCCGCGCATCCGCGCGCTGTCCCAGAGGCTGGCGAGCACGCCGACGACGTGCCGGTCGCCGTCGAGGACGGTGAGGTCGCGCCGCGCCCCGGCCGCGTCCCAGACGGCGTAGAGGCGGTGGGCGCTCTCGCCGTCCGGCATGTCGGCCAGGCCCGCCCGGGCGCCGGCGATCGCCTCGTCGGGCTCGGTGAGCGGGTCCGGGACGAGGACGTCGCCCTTTTCGCCCTCACGGTCGACGGCGGCCAGCAGGTCGGCGGGGGTGGTCGGGTGCGGGTGGTGGGCGGCCCGGGCGGGCTCGTCCTGCTCCGCGAGGGCGGCCGCCGCGTGCGAGGACTCGCGCAGCTGCTCGGTGTAGCCGATGGGGGAGGAGGTGGTCACCAGCCACGACCGGGCGGCGGTGTCGCCGGGCAGGTGGTCCACCCGCACCACCGTGACGGCGTCGATGCCCGCCCGGCGCAGCCCCCGGACGAGGGCGAGCCCGGTGGCGCGCTCGTGGAGGACCCCCGAGGCGTACCGCATCGCCAGGCCGGCCACCCGCCCGAGGAGGACCGCCACCAGCGCGCCGGGCAGGGTCTGGTCGCCCTGGACGATCGCCAGGCCCAGCACGACCCACAGCAGCGACCACGACCAGCGCAGGAGCCGGTGGTGGGAGCGGTCGCCCACGGCGGTGAGGAGCCCGGCGAGGCCCGCGGCGTAGGGGTTCATCGCGATGACGCGCGAGCCCTCGCTCGTGATCGTCAGGCCGGAGGAGAGCGGGCTCGGGCCGATCGTGTCGAGGACGAGCAGCGCCCCCTGCGCGAGGAGTGCGGCGACGAGCCCGGTCGCGAGCGCCTCGAGGGCGGAGCGCCAGCTCCGGCGCATCACACGGTCCACCAGCACCACGATCGGCAGGAAGAACGTGACCAGGCCCTCGAGGACGGTCACGGGCAGGAGCAGGACCTGGCGCAGGACGTTGGCGACGGCGGACTGGACGTCCTCGGTGACGCCCTGGGTGGTGGCGTTGCCGTAGACGGCGAGCAGGAGCACGAAGACGATCGCGAGGACGGCGATGACGAGCGCGACGAGGTCCGCGGGCCGGCGCACCCGCGTCAGGGGGGCGTCGACGAGGAGCACCTGGCGACGTGGGGAGGCGTCGTCGGGCCGCGAGGGCGCGGCTGACCCGCTCTCCCCCGGGTGCTGGCTCATGGCTCGGAGTCTACGTGCGGGCCCCCGCGCAGCCGGGCAGGTGGGGCGGTGGCCTGCGGCCGCGCCAGCGCGGGCCTATCGTGGGTCCGAGGCGATGGGACGGACCGCGAGGCAGGCGTCATGGTGCGGGTGGTGGACCCCCGGCGGCGGCTCGTCCAGGAGCTCGCGGTCCACACCGCGCGTCGGTGGTGGTTCCCCGTGCTGCGCGGGCTCCTGGCTGTCGGCCTCGGCGTCGTCGCGGTCGCCGCGCCGCTGGGCACGGTCGTCGCCCTCGTCCGTCTCCTCGGGGTCTTCGTCCTGCTCGACGGCGTCCTCGGCGTGCTGCGTGCGGCGCGGTCCTGGGGGTGGCCCGGCGCCGGGCTGCTCCTCGTGCAGGGTGTCGGCGGGCTGGGCGCCGGGCTGCTGCTCCTGCTCCAGCCGGCGCTGACCGCCCAGGCGGTGCTCGTGCTCGCGGGGCTCGGGGCCGTGGTCGTGGGCGTGGTCACGGTGGTCCTCGCCACGGGCCAACGCGACCTCTCGCCCGTGTGGACGTGGTCGGCGGCCGGCGTCGTCGTCGTCGCGGTCTTCGGGGTGGTCCTGCTGCTCGTGCCCGCCGCCGTCGTGGGGACCCTGGCGGCGCTCGTGGGGGTCTTCGCGATCGTCGTCGGTGCCGTGAACCTCGCCGAGGGGCTGCGCCTGCGGCGGATGTGGGTCGGGCTGCGACGGTAGGCGGCGTGGCAGCGGTGGGGCCCGTGGTGACCCCGCTGGACCGTAGGCGGCGTTGCGCCGGTTGCCCCCGTGGCGCCGGTTGCCCCCCGCCGGCACGCCCCGTTCAGCGTGCCGCGCCGACCGTGGCCTCGGCCCTCGGTGCGGCCGGGACCAGCCGCGCCGCGAGCAGCCGGGCGGCCCGGGCGGTCGCCACCGTCTGGGCGAGGACGAGGGCGGGGAAGGAGAGGAGGAGCACGACGGCGAGGACGGTCGTCACGGTGCCCGCCCCGAACAGGGCCGCCCGGTCCTCCTGGAGCGGGATCACCGCGCTCTGGAAGAGCAGGAGGGCGGCGCCCGTCCACAGCAGGACCGCACCGGTGCGGCGCCGGCCGAGCCCGAGGGCGACCGCCCCGGGGAGCATGGCCACGACGAAGAGCGCGACGATGGCGAGGCTGCCGCTGAGGGAGAAGCCCGTCTCGCCGCCGGCGACCACGGCGACGAGACGCATGAGCACACGCGCGGTGACGCCGGCCAGAACCCCGATCATGAGGGCGGCGGCGGCCCCGGCGAGGGCGCGGAGGGCGGCGGTCATGGGGCAACCTCTTCTGCTCGGGCGGGACCCGCCGCCGTCGGCGGGCCGCCACGAACGGTAGGGCGGCGCGACCGGCACCGGACAGGGGAACGGTTGCTCAGAAGCGCGCCGGGGCGTTGCTCAGGCCCCGCTCCGGCGTTGCTCCCCGGGGGCGTTGCTCAGGACCCGCTCCTGCGTTGCTCCCCGGGGCGGCAGACGGGCAGTCCGGGCGGTCCACCTCGGCGGCGGTCGGGCCCGTCCACAGTCAGGCCAGTCCGAGGGCGGCGAGCGCCGCGGCCGGGAGCAGGGCGTAGCCGACGAAGGCGACCACGTCGATGAGGGTGTGCGCGACGACGAGCGGCATGGTGCGCCGTCGGCGGCGGTAGTACTCGCCGAACACGACGCCCATGACGACGTTGCCCAGCAGCGGTCCGAAGCCCTGGTACAGGTGGTACGCCCCGCGCACCAGCGCGCTCGTGGCGACAACGGCGCGCGGCCCCCAGCCGAGCTGCTCGAGCCGCTCGATGAGGTACCCGGCCACGACGACCTCCTCGAGGAGGGCGTTCTTCAGCGCCGCGAGGACCAGGACGGGCACGGTCCACCAGTGCTCCGCGAGCGCCGAGGCCTGGACCTCCACGGTCACGCCCAGGGCGCGGCCGAGCAGGTACAGACCGAGGCCCGGGACACCGATGAGGGCGGCGAGGCCCGCGCCCGCGGCGAGGTCGCGCCACGGCCGGGCGCCGTCGAGGCCGATGCGCGCCGTGGCCCGCCGGCCGGGCTCGGACAGGAGGAACAGGGCCAGGGCCACGGGGACGAGGGCGAACCCGATGCCGAGGAGCTGGTAGGTGAGGTCGAGGTACGGCCGCGGCGAGCGGGAGGGGTTCAGGGCGGTGGTCTGCTCGCCGAGCGGCGTGGTGAGGGTGAGGCGGGCGAGGATGTTGACCACCGCGTAGACGGCCGCCTCGCCCAGGGAGAGGCCCAGGACGATGAGGATCTCGCCACGCAGGCGTCGGCGCGTCGTCGGTGCGGTCGTTGTCGTCGTGTCCACCGCCCCAGTCTCGCCGACCGGGCGCCGGTCACCGAGCGGCGCCGGTGGTGCGCGGGATGATGGGTGCCATGACCGCAGCCGCCATCGCCGCCGTCGTCCTGGACATGGACGGCATCATCACCGACACCGAGACGCTCTGGGACGAGGTCCGCCGGGGCATGGCCGCCGAGGACGGCGTCCCGTGGCCCGCGGGGGCCACCGAGGCGATGATGGGCATGTCCACCCCGGAGTGGTCCACGTTCCTCGCGCGCGAGGTCGGTCTTCGGGGTGAGCCCGGCGAGCTCGCCGGCCGCACGATCGACGGCATGGCCGCCCACTACCGTGCCGGCGTCCCGCTCATGCCCGGCGCGGTCGAGGCGATCCACCGCCTCTCCGCCCGGTGGCCGCTCGGGCTGGCCTCGTCCAGCCCGCGGCGGCTGATCGACACCGTCCTGGCCGAGCTGGGGGTGACCGACCGCTTCGCCGCGACGGTCTCCACCGAGGAGGTCGCGGCAGGCAAGCCCTCCCCGGACGGGTACCTGCGCGCGTGCGAGCTCCTCGGCGTCGAGCCCGCCGCCGCCGTCGCCATCGAGGACTCCTCCAACGGCGTCCGGTCGGCCGCGGCGGCAGGGATGCGCGTGATCGCCATCCCGCACGACGCCTACGACGTCGCCCCGGACGCCCTCGAGCTCGCCGCCGTGCGCCTGGGCAGCCTGGACGAGGTGACGGTCGAGCGGGTGGAGGCGCTCGCCCGGTAGGGGCGGGCGCCCCCACTCTTGTCAGCGGCGCGGGGACCCGGCGCGGCCGCGCCGTGACCCCGTCAGCCGGCGCGGCGCAGCCGCAGCGAGTTCGTCACGACGATGACCGAGCTCGCCGCCATCGCGGCCCCGGCGATCATCGGGTTGAGCAGGCCGGACGCCGCCAGCGGGATCGCCGCGACGTTGTACGCGAACGCCCAGAACAGGTTCTGCTTGATGATCCGCAGGGTCTTGCGGGAGATGCGGATCGCCGTGGGGGCCGAGCGCAGGTCGCCGCGCACGAGTGTGATGTCCGAGGCCTCGATCGCCGCGTCGGTGCCGGTGCCCATGGCCAGGCCCAGGCCCTGCCGGCCCGCCTGGGCGAGAGCGGCGGCGTCGTTGACGCCGTCGCCGACCACCCCGACGACACGGCCGCGGTCCTGCAGCGACCGCACGACGTCGAGCTTGTCCTCGGGGAGGACCTCGGCGATGACGTGCTCGGGCGCGATCCCGACCTCGCCGGCCACCCGCTCGGCCGCGGCGCGGTTGTCGCCGGTGAGGAGGTAGGGGGTGATGCCCAGCTCCTTGATCTGGGCGACGGCCTGCGCCGAGGTGGCCTTGACCTCGTCGCGCAGGACGAGGACGCCACGGGCCCGGCCCTCCCAGGCGACGACGACGGCGGTCGCGCCGTCGGTCTCGGCGTGGGCGTGGGCACGGGTGACGTCGTCGTCCGGGCCGGTGCCCGCGACGCCCTGCCCGGCCAGCCAGGAGGGACGGCCGACGAGGACGTCGCGGGCGGTGCCGCCGTCGTCCACCGTGGCCGAGACCCCGCGCCCGGCGTGGTTGGAGAAGTCCCGGGCCTGCGGCAGGGTGGTGCCGGCTGTCCGGGCCGCCTCCTGGGCGGCGTCCGCGACGGCGCGGGCGATGGGGTGCTCGCTGCCGGCCTCGACCGACCCGGCCAGGCGCAGGACGTCGGCGCGGGTGCCGTCGGTGTAGCCCGAGCCGTCCGCCGCCGCGGGGGCGAGGACGTCGGCCAGGCGCATGCGTCCCTCGGTCACGGTCCCGGTCTTGTCCAGGACCATCGTGTCCACCCGGCGGGTGGACTCGAGGATCTCGGGGCCCTTGATGACGATGCCGAGCTGGGCGGCGCGGCCGGTGCCCACGAGCAGGGCGGTCGGCGTGGCCAGGCCGAGCGCGCACGGGCAGGCGATGATGAGGACGGCGACGGCGGCGGTGAACGCCGACTGCAGGGGGTTGCCCAGCGCCAGCCATGTCACGAAGGTCGCCACGGCGAGCGTGATGACGATCGGGACGAAGACGGCCGAGATCCGGTCCGCGAGGCGCTGGACGGGGGCCTTGCCGGCCTGCGCCTGGGTGACGAGCCGGGCGATCTGGGCCAGCGTCGTCTCGTCGCCGACCCGGGTGGCGCGCACGAGCAGGCTGCCGGAGGTGTTGACGGTGGCGCCGGTGACGGCGTCGCCGGGGCCGACGTCGACGGGCACCGGCTCGCCGGTCAGCAGGGAGGTGTCCAGGGCCGAGGTGCCCTCGACGACGACGCCGTCGGTGGCGACCTTCTCACCGGGCCGCACCGCGAAGAGGTCGCCGGTCACGAGGGCCTCGACGGGCACGCGGGTCTCGGTGCGGTTGCCCGCGGCGTCGAGGCGCACCCTGGCGACGTCCTTCGCACCGAGGGAGAGCAGGGCGCGCAGGGCGTCCCCGGCGCTGCGGCGCGAGCGGGACTCGGCGTAGCGGCCCGCGAGGAGGAACGTCGTGACGACGGCCGCGACCTCGAGGTAGAGCTCGGGCATGTGGGACCGGGGGGCGTCGGCGGCGGGGAAGAGCTGGAACTGCATCCGCATGCCGATCTCGCCGGCGCCGCCGAGCGTGATCGCCCACAGCGACCACAGGGTCGCGGCGATGACGCCGAGCGAGACGAGGGTGTCCATCGTCGAGGAGCCGTGGCGGCCGGCGCGGAACGCGGCGAGGTGGAAGGGCCACGCGCCCCACGTGACCACGGGCAGGGCCAGGGCCAGGACGACCCACTGCCACCCGGGGAACTGCAGGGCCGGGACCATCGACAGCGCCGCGACCGGGACGGTCAGGACGGCGGAGACGCGCAGGCGGCGCAGCAGGTCCGCCGCACGCCGCTCGGCGGGGGAGGAGGTGTCGGCGGCCTCGTCGGCGGTGGGCGCGGCGGTGGGGACGGTGGTGGCGTCGCTCCCCGGGGCGACCGGCACGTCCGCGCCGGGTGCCGCGGCCGGGCCGGTGGTGGTCGCCTCGGGCGTCCCGCCACGGACCTTGGTGACCCGCCCGGAGTAGCCGGCCGCGGAGATGGCTGCGAGCAGGTCCGCCTCGGGGACGTCCTCGGCGAGGGTGACGTGTGCCGTCTCGGTGGCGAGGTTGACCGTCGCGCTCGCGCCGGGGAGCTTGTTGAGCTTCTTCTCCACCCGCGCGACGCAGGAGGAGCACGTCATGCCCTCGACGGCGAGGTCCAGCTCGCGCAGGAACGTCGGGGCCGCGGCGGTGGCCGCCTCGGCTGCGCCGGTTGGTGCCACGGGTGCGGTCGCCACCTTCCGGCGGGTCACGGACGCCGTGTATCCGGCGGCCTCGACGGCGGCAACGAGATCGGTGTCGGGGACGTCCGACGCGAGGCTCACGTGGGCGGTCTCGGTGGCGAGGTTGACGGTCGCCCGGACGCCCGGGACCTTGTTGAGGCGCTTCTCGACGCGGCTGACGCACGAGGAGCAGGTCATGCCCTCGACGGTCAGGTCGACCTCGCCGATCGGCTCGATCGGCAGCGGGGTGCGCTCGGTGGCGGTGGTCATTGGTGCCTTCCCGTTCTCATGCCGACCGGTGCCGGCGCGGCGGCGCAAGGGTGCGCCGCTGGTGGTCCGCGGCCGCCCGCGGCGGCCGCGGACCGGGGTGTCTCAGGCGTCGCGGCGGACGGCGGTGACGGCGTAGCCGGCCTCGTCCACGGCGGCGCGGAGAGCGTCGTCGTCGATGGTGGAGCCGGAGACGACCGTCACCGGGGAGACGCCGCCGGCGTTGAGGTCGACGGAGACGCTCCGGACGCCCTCGAGGCCCGAGAGCTCGGTGGTGACGGCGTGGACGCAGTGCCCGCAGGTCATGCCCTCGACGTCGATGACGGTGGTGCGCTCGATCTCGGTGGTGCTCATGCTGTGCTCCTCGTGGTGGGTCGTGGGCCCTGCCGCGGTCCGGCAGGGGGCGGTGCGGTGCGCTGGGTCAGGACCGGACGATGTCTCAGGACCGGACGAGACGGGCGATGGCCTCTGCGGCCTCGGTGACCTTCTCCCGGCCCTCCTCGTCCGAGGCCTTGGCGGCGTCGACGACGCAGTGGTTGAGGTGGTCCTCGACCAGCCCGATGCCGACCGCCTGGAGGGCCTTGGTGACCGCAGAGATCTGGGTCAGCACGTCGATGCAGTACACGTCCTCGTCGACCATGCGCGCGATACCGCGCACCTGGCCCTCGATGCGGCGCAACCGCTTGGCGTACTGGTCCTTCGTCCCGCTGTAGCCGGCCATGACGGACCTCCTCCGGTCGACCCTCGCGGGCCGGTCTCGTTCCTGCCTCAGTACGAGAGCGTACCCCTAGGGGGTATCGACGTCTACCCGAGAACAGTACCTGCCCGGGGTATTCCTCTCCGGGACCAAGGTCCTGCGGGCGGCGGGCGGTGGGCCGTGCGCCTGCAGCGGCCCCCGCAGCCCCCACTGGCCGAAAGATCTGTCAGGGATATCCAGACGGAATCTTCGGCGAGTGGTGGTCGGGGGCGTGCCGCTGGTCGTGGGCGCTCCGGGACGCCGGCTGCTGGTCGTGGGCGCTCCGCTGGCCGGGGGCGTCCCGCCGGCCGGGTCAGGATCGGTGCCGCGGCGTCGCGCCGCTGTGGTCAGGATCGGTGCCGCGGCGTAGCGCCGCCGGGGTCAGGATCGCGGCGTCGCGTCGCCTGCCGGATCCGTGGGGCCGTCGTCGTCGGTGCCGGGCTGGTCGGCGGCCTGGGCGGCGGCGTCCGCGGCGAGGCGCTCGCGCAGCCAGGCGGGCGTGTGCTCGTCGTCGCGGGGGTAGCGCCGCAGGTCCTCGGCGAACTGCCCGGGCTCGAGCGGGCGTCCCCACTTCTGCTCGTTGTTGTAGTCGAGGTTGAGGGAGAGCTTGCCGCTGCGCTCGAGGGTGACCAGGGCGGTGAACCACGTCCCCTTGCCCGGTTCGAAGGCCTTGTGCCGCATCTCCGACATGGCGCGCGCGACGTCGCCGGGCAGGCCAGGCAGCGGCACCTCCTTGCCCTCGGCGCCGGTGGCGGCGGCCATGACCTCCCCGCGGCTGCCGACCATGCGGCACAGGACCCGTGCACGCGTCCACCCGGTGGGGGCGACCGAGACCAGCCCCTGGGCGACGCGCTGGAGCTCCGCGGCGAACTTCGCCATGGGGTGGTCCGCCTCGGGCGACCCGGGCGCGACGGTGACGACGGGCGTGCCGACGTTGACCCGCGGCGCCGACGCGGTGCGGGCAGGAGCGCCCGCGGGGTCCGCCGGCCCGGCCGAGGAGGCCTGCGCGAGCTGGCCCTCCTTTGCCCAGGCACGCGGCACGCGCTGGGCGTACACGACGTCGGTGAGGACCGAGAGCGGCACGGTCGTCTCGTAGACGCCGACGTCGACCTTGTCCATCCCCAGCCGCTCGGCGACGTCGGCGTCGTGGGCGAGGGAGGTGACCCGGCACATCTGCTGGCCGTCCTTGTCGGGTCCCTGGTCGACGATCCGGACCGGGATGCCGTGCCAGCGGGCGCTGGCGTGGATCTCGAACAGCTCGGGCACCTCGGCGGCGGCGAGCTGCTTGGCCCAGGTGCCCGCCTTCGTCCGGCTGAAGCCGTGCTTCTCGGGGTCCTTCGCGACCGTGACGATCGTGACGACGGTGGGTGCGCCGTCGTCGTCGGCGCGCACGTCCGCCGCGAACGTGCCCAGGGCGAGCTTGGCCACGGGCCCGACGTACTTCGACGGCAGGAGCGCGTGGAAGGAGTCGTCGGAGAGGTGGTTCTGCCACCCGAACGCGACGCCGTGGTAGGATCCGATGAGCTCGGGCTCGGCGCCGCCGGGGTGGAAGCGCCACAGCCGCGCGCCGGGCGTGAGGCGGGTGTGCTCGAGCCAGGACAGGGGGGCGACGACGTCGCCGGTGCCGGCGAACCCGGTGCCGTTGAACGGCGGCCGCTCCAGGAAGGTGCCGCCCGTGGCGCGTCGCCCGGCCTCGTCCGTGCCGCCGGTGGCCGGGACGAGGACGGCCGTGGGGGCCGTGGGGACGTGCAGGACGTCGATCGGGCGGTCCGGGGAGAACGGCGTGCCCGCGAACCCGAGCCCGTGGAGCTCGAACAGTCCCTGCGTGGTCGTGACCTCGGCGACGTCAGCCGCCGGGACGACGTAGCCCGCGACGCGGTCCAGCCCCCGGTCGAGGTAGGCGGCGGACATCTGCGGGGTGACGGCCTTCTGCAGCATGGTGCTCATGAGGTGGGGTATCTCCGGTGGGGGTCGCCTGGTCGGTCACGAGCCTAGGTCGTCGGCGCCCGGGTGCCTAAGCCGGCGACGGCGACGGCGGGGGCGACGGCGGCGCCCGGGCGCGGGTCCGGGGACGGCACTACCGTGACCGGCATGCGACTGGGCGTCCTGGACATCGGCTCGAACACCGTGCACCTGCTCATCGTCGACGCCGAGCCGGACGCACGGCCGGCGCCCGCCGTCGACGAGCGCACCACGGTGCGTCTCATGCGCTACCTCGACGACGGCGAGATCACCAGCGAGGGGGTGGAGGCGCTCGGTGACGCCGTCGCGAGGGCCACCAAGGCCGCCCGCAAGCACGGCGCCGAGGAGATGATGGGCATCGCGACCTCGGCCATCCGTGAGGCGACGAACGGTGCGGAGGTGCTCGCCCACCTCGAGGAGATCGCCGGCGTGCCGCTGCGCGTGCTCTCGGGGCAGCAGGAGGCGGAGCTGACGTTCCTCGCCGCCCGGCGCTGGCACGGCTGGGCCGCCGGGCGCCTCCTCGTCCTCGACATCGGTGGCGGCTCGCTCGAGATCGCCATGGGCATCGACGAGAAGCCCGAGTTCGCGGCGTCGGTGCCGCTCGGCGCGGGCCGGCTGACGAAGGAGTTCCTGCGCTCCGACCCGCCCGAGCCCGACGAGATCGACGACCTGAGGTCCCACATCAAGAAGACCCTCGCCCCGCTGGTGAAGGAGCTGGGGAAGCTGCCCTCGCCCGACCGGGTGGTCGCGACCTCCAAGACGTTCCGCTCGCTCGCGCGGCTGGCCGGCCAGCGGTTCGCCGTCGTCGGGGCGCAGGAGCGCCGGCGCATGCAGCTCGCCGACCTCAAGGACTGGACCCCGCGCCTGGCGAAGATCCCCGCCGAGCAGCGCATGGAGCTGCCCGGGATCACCCCCGAGCGGACCTACCAGATCGTCGCGGGCGGGCTCGTGGCCCAGCGGGCGATGAAGGACCTCGGGATCGAGGAGCTCGAGATCTGCCCGTGGGCGCTGCGCGAGGGGGTCCTGCTGCGGCGCCTGGACCACATGGGCTGAGGGCCTCAGGCCGCGACCCGTACGCTCTCCACGACCTCGGGGTGCTCCTCCACCGGCGGCCGCCCCGCCCGGGCGGCGGCCACCAGCACGGCCACCCCGGCCAGGGTCGTGAGCAGGCCGAGCCACGTGCTGCCGCTCACCGCCAGCACGACGTAGCCCACCAGTGCCGCCGCTGCCGCGGCCGCGGCGTAGGGCAGCTGGGTCAGCACGTGGTCCATGAGGTTGGCGCCCGCGCCGGTCGAGGACAGGATCGTGGTGTCCGAGATCGGGGAGACGTGGTCGCCGACGACGGCGCCGCCCAGCACCGCCGCGAGCGCCGGCAGGAGCAGCTCGGCGCTGCCCACCTCGGTCATGATCTGCCCGGCGATCGGCAGGAGGATGCCGAAGGAGCCCCACGAGGTGCCCGTCGCGAACGCCATGAGGGAGGCGACGACGAACATCGTCGGGATGAGGAACCGCGGCTCGAGCCCGGCGTCGGACACCAGGCCGGCGAGGTACTCGCCGGTCCCCAGCTGCTCGATGAGGGACACGGTCATCCACGCCAGCACGAGGATGTAGACGGCCGGGAGCATGGAGCGCACGCCCTGGACCCAGCCGTCCCGGAACGTGCCGGAGCCGAACCGCTCGTTGCTCCGCGTGTCCTTGACGTAGTACACCAGCGCCGCGCCGAGCCCCAGCAGGCCGCCGATCACCAGCGACTCGGTCACGAGCGTGCTCGCGAAGATCTCGATCAGGTCCCACGAGCCGGACTGGCTGTGCCCGGTCCACACGATCGCGCCGACGACGCCTGCCACCAGGGCGACGAACGGCACCACCATGGCGCTGATCGAGCCCGGCCGGTGGACGGGCAGGTCCGCGGAGAGCTCGCCCGGGATCGTCTTGGTGGGGTCGAACGGCCGGCCCGCGGCGAGGGCGCGGACCTCCTCGCGTCGCATGGGTCCGACGTCGACCCGCAGCACCGCGACGGCGAGGACCATGGCGAGGGCCGCCCAGACGTAGTAGTTCATCGGCATCATCGCCACGAACGCCTGGAACGCCGTGACCTCGCTGATGCCCGCGGCCAGCAGGATCGGCGCGATGATCCCGATGATGCTCGCGCCCCAGCTGGAGAACGGGGCCACCACGCACACGGGCGCCGACGTCGAGTCGATGATGTAGGCCAGCTTCGCCCGGGACACGCGGTTGCGGTCGGTCACCGGCTTGGCCACCTGACCGACGGCGAGGGCGTTGAAGTAGTCGTCGATGAAGATCACGATGCCGAGAGCGGCCGCCAGCAGCTGCGAGCCGCGGCGGGTGGAGACGCGGGCCATCGCCCAGCGCCCGAACGCGCGGCTGCCGCCGGACATCAGGATGAACGCGGCGAGCACGCCGAGGATCAGCAGGAACGCGATGATGTAGACGTTCCAGGTGTTGACGCCGCCGTCCGCCCAGAAGATGCCGGCGAACGACTCCGCCACCAGGCGGAGCGCGCCGGCCACGTCGAGGTCGGCGACCACCAGCGCCGCCGTGACGATCCCGACGCCGAGGCTCAGCAGCACCTTGCGGGTGAGCATCACCATGGCGATGGCCAGCAGCGGTGGCACCACCGGCAGGAACGGCAGTCCGAGGACGGTGTCGGTCATGTCTTGCTCACTTCCGGTCGGTCAGGCGGCGTCGTCGCCCAGCTCGCGCCCGGTCTCGCGACCGGCCTCGCGCCCGGCGCGGCGCTCGATGCGCATCGTCCGCACGCGGGAGACCACGAACCACGCCAAAGCGGCCAGCACGGCGACGATGACGATGCGGGAGAACGTGCCGACGTAGGTCTCGACCACGTGCCACTGCTCGCCGAGCCAGTAGCCGGCGAGGATGAGCACGGTGTTCCAGATGAGCGAGCCGGTCAGGGTCAGCGCCGTGAACAGCGGCAACGGCATGCGGGTGACGCCGGCCGGGATGGAGATGAGCGAGCGGAAGATCGGGATCATGCGCCCGAGGAAGACCGTCCCGCGACCGTGGCGGTCGAACCACGCCTCCGTGCGGTCGACGTCCTCGATCTTGACCAGCGGCAGCCAGCTCATGAGCGCCCGCGTCCGGGTCCGGCCCAGCAGGGCGCCGATGCCGTAGAGGACCCAGGCGCCGACGACGGAGCCGGCGGTGCACCAGATGATCACCTCGACCAGGCCGAGGGTGCCCTGCGACGCGGTGAACCCGGCCAGGGGCAGGATGATCTCGCTCGGCAGCGGGGGGAAGAGGTTCTCCAGCCCGATGAGCAGCGCGGCGCCGAGGCCGCCGAGGCTCTCCATGACGCTGACCGCCCAGGCGGCGACGCCCTCGAGGGGGGCGTCGGAGGCGGCAGCGGAGCTCAGCGGCAGGAAGGTCACGGTCCCCAACGGTACGTGGGAGCCGAAGGTCTGTCGTCGGTGGAGAGGTGTGAGGCTGCCCATCGCGGCGAGGAGGTGCGGTGCCACCGAGTCGGTCCCGCCCCACCCGCGGGACGGGCGGAGCGGGACCTGGGCCGGGAGCCGGACAGTGGGAGCGACCACCCGGCTGAGGTCGACTCGCGGGCGAGCGGTCAGCTCGCGGTGTAGCCGCCGTCGGCGAGGTAGTAGCCGCCGGTGAGGAACGACGCGTCGTCGCTGAGCAGGAAGGCGACCAGGTGGGCGACCTCCTCGGCGCGGCCGAGGCGGCCGAGCGCGTGCTTGGCGGCGAGGGCCTCGCGGTGCTCGGCCGGGAGGTTCTCGAGCAGGGGGGTCGCGATGTAGCCGGGGCCGACGGCGTTGATGCGCACGTTCTGGGTCCCGTACTCGACCGCGGCGTTGCGGGTCATCCCCACGACGCCGTGCTTGGCGGTGGTGTAGGCGGTGTTGCCGGGTGCGGCGACCGAGCCGTGGACCGAGGCCATGTTGACGATCGAGCCGCCGCCCGAGGCGAGCATGGCCGGGATCTGGTGCCGCAGCCCGTACAGGACGCCGTTGAGGTTGATGTCGATCACCCGGGCCCAGTCCTCGAGGTCGATCTCCCCGGTCGGTGCAGCCTTGCCGCCGATGCCGGCGTTGTTCACCGCCAGGTCGAGGCGCCCGTAGGTCTCGAGCGCGGTCCGTACGACCTTCTCGGAGTCGGCGGCGACGGCCGTGTCCTGCGCGACCGCGGTGGCCGTCCCGCCGGCCTCGGCGATGCGCGCGACGGTGGCCTCGGCCGCCGCCAGGTTGATGTCGGAGGCGACCACCCGAGCCCCGCCGGCGGCGAGCTCCTCGGCGATGGCGGCGCCGAGGCCGGAGCCTGCGCCGGTGACGATTGCGACCTTGCTGTCGAACGTAGACATTCTCGGACTTCCCTCTCGCGCGGGGGACGTCCTGGTGGCGGCCCCCATGTTCATGTGTTTGCATGAACAAGGTCGACGCTCGGAGAATTCCCGACGACACCCGGCCACAAGGGCGGGAGACCGTGGCGGCCTCAGGACACGACCGGCTCGGTGAGCCTTGGATCAGGCGTCGAGGTGGCGCACCAGGCGCTCGGCGAGGCCGGTGTAGGTGCCCGGCTCGAGCGCGAGCAGCCGCGCCTCGACGTCGCCCGGGAGGCCCAGGCCCGCGACGAACTCGCGCATGCCCGGCCCGTCCACGCGGCGCCCGCGGGTGAGGTCCTTGAGCCGCTCGTAGGGGTCCTCCATGCCGGTCGCACCGGCGATCGACGCCGCGCGCATCGCCTGCTGCACCGCCTCGCCGAGCACCTCCCAGTTGCCGTCGAGGTCGCGCGCCAGCGCGTCGCCGTCGACGTCGAGGCCGGCCAGGCCCCGGCGGACGTTGTCGATCGCCAGCAGCGAGTGGCCGAAGGCGGTGCCGATGTTGCGCTGGGTGGAGGAGTCGGTGAGGTCTCGCTGGAGGCGGGAGGTCACCAGGGTCGAGCCGAGGGTGTCGAGCAGCGCGCTGGAGATCTCGAGGTTGGCCTCGGCGTTCTCGAAGCGGATGGGGTTGACCTTGTGCGGCATGGTCGAGGACCCGGTCGAGCCCTGCGCCGAGAGCCGCTGGCGGAAGTACCCCAGCGAGATGTACGTCCACACGTCGGTGGCGAGGTTGTGCAGGACCCGGTTGAACCGGGCGACGTCGGCGTAGAGCTCGGCCTGCCAGTCGTGGGACTCGATCTGGGTGGTCAGGGGGTTCCAGGTCAGCCCGAGGTGCTGGACGAAGGAGCGGGCGACCGCCTCCCAGTCCGCGCCCGGGACGGAGACGGCGTGGGCGCCGTAGGTGCCGGTGGCGCCGTTGATCTTCCCCAGGTACTCCGCCGACGTGACCCGTCGGAGCTGGCGGCGCAGGCGGTGCGCCAGGACGGCGAGCTCCTTGCCGAGCGTGGTCGGCGTCGCCGGCTGGCCGTGGGTCCGGGAGAGCATGGCGGCGCCGGCGTGCTCGCGGGCCAGGTCGGCGACCTCGTCGACCATGCCCGAGGCCGCGGGCAGCCACACCTCGGTGACCGCGTCCTTGACGGTGAGCGCGTAGGACAGGTTGTTGATGTCCTCGCTCGTGCAGAAGATGTGCACGATCTCGTGCACCCGCGGCAGGACGGTGCCCTCGCCGAGCACGTCCGGCGCGGCGTCGAGGCGGCGCTTGAGGAAGTACTCCACGGCCTTGACGTCGTGGAGCGTCTCCCGCTCGATCTCGGCCAGCTCGGCGATCTCGTCGGCACCGAACGTGGCGACCACGCCGCGCAGGTACGCCTTGTCGTCCTCGCTCAGCCGGGGCGCGCCGGGCAGCACGGCCTCGTCCGTCAGGTGGATGAGCCACTCGACCTCGACGTGCACCCGTGCCCGGTTCAGCGCCGCCTCGGAGAGGTGGTTCGTCAGCGGGGCGACGGCACGGCGGTAGCGGCCGTCGAGGGCGCCGAGGGCGACGGGCGGGGTGAGCGTGGCGAGGTCGACGCGGTCGGTCATGGGCGCCATCATCCCAGCCGATCACGCCGGGCGTCCGCGACGTCCACCCGTGGCCCGTCGGTCACGTCCGTCGGTCACGTCCGTCGAGGACCGTGGGCCCTGGCGGGGTGGGTCACCACGGGGGGACACTGGGTGCCCGCGGCCGGTCGAGGAGGAGGTCGTCGTGCCCACCAGCGTGAGGACACCTGCACGGACGGCGGACGCCCCGCGAGGCGGCACGATGACCGGCGAGGTCGTCGTCCGCAGGCCGCTCGTGGAGGTCTTCGCGTTCGTCGCCGACATGCGGAACGAGCCGAGGTACAACCGCCGGATGGCGTCGGCGGAGAAGGTCACCCCCGGACCGGTCGGCACGGGAACGCGCTTCCACCAGCGGATGCGGATGCCCGGCCGGGCCGCGCACATGTCGTCGGAGATCACCGGGTACGACCCTCTGCGGTCGCTGGCCGTGCGGGCGCACCTGAGCTGGATGGACACGTCGGGCGCCCTGACCTTCACCCCGGCCGAGGGCGGCACCCGGCTGAGCTGGGACTGGGACGTCCGCCTCCACGGCCGCGCGGCCGCACTGGCGCCCGTGCTCCTCGTCCTCGGCCGGCGCCAGGAGCGCGCCACGTGGCGGGCGCTCGCGAGACACCTGGAGCGCCAGAACCGATGGCGCCGGAAGCGTTGGACACGCCAGAAGCGCCGCTGGCGGTCGCCCGCGGGGCAGTGAGGGCGAGGCCTCCGGCACGAGCCTTGTGTGAGCACTGTTGGCAAACCGGACGTCCCGTTCGACCCGGCGCCATCCGCGTCCGGTCCATGCGCACCCGTCGGCACATCGAACGCGGGCAACCACAGCGAACGCATGCAGCTGCAGCGAACGCCTGCAACCGGAACGAGCCGCGCGATCACCAGGGCGAGCACGATTCCCGAGCGGCCAACAGGCACCGAAACAACACCCCCGGGCTCAGTGGGCACGGAGCTCTCCGGCGCGGCACGACGCGGTGACGCGGTGACGCGAGGACGCCATCGGCGTGGTGCGCGACCTCGGGCGGCCACGGTCGTGGTGCGCGACGCCAGGACGGCCACCCGCACCCGTACGCCTGGACGGTAACCCGCGCCCGTGGTGCGCCCGGCCGGTGGGAGCGGCATGCTCGTCGGCGGGACGTCCGGAAGGAGCGCGGCATGTCAGACCTCATCGTCGTCCGGCACGGGGAGACGGAGTGGAGCCTCTCCGGCCAGCACACCGGCACCACCGACATCCCGCTCACCGAGCGCGGCGAGCGGCAGGCGCGGGAGCTGCTGGACAACTTCGGCGAGCGGGAGTTCGCCAAGGTGCTCGTCAGCCCGCACCAGCGGGCACGTCGGACCGCCGAGCTCGCCGGCATCGACGACTTCGAGATCGACGAGGACCTCGTGGAGTGGGACTACGGCGAGCTCGAGGGGGTCACGACCGCCGAGTACAACGAGCGGCGCGAGGCCGAGGGCCGCGGCAGCTGGAACCTGTGGACCGACGGTGCCCCGGGCGGGGAGAGCGCCGAGGACGTCGCGGCCAGGGTCGACCGGGTGATCGCGCGGGCCGAGCGGCTGCTCGACTCCGGCGACGTGCTCGTCGTCGGGCACAGCCACCTCTCCCGCATGCTCGTCGTCCGATGGCTCGGGCTGCCCGCCCGGTACGGGGAGAACTTCCTCCTCGACGCCGCCCACTGGGCGGTCCTCGGCCACAAGCGCGGCGCGCCGGTCGTCAAGCACTGGGGCGTGCCGCCGCACGCCTGAGCGTGGCGGCGCCGGTCGACGGGCGGGATGGCGACGGCGTCGGGACGGTCGACGGGCGGGATGGCGACGGCGTCGGGACGGTCGACGGGCGGGATGGCGACGGCGTCGGGACGGTCGACGGCGGACGCGGTCCGTGGTGGAGTGAGTGCATGGCCAAGGCGACGGCGCCCGCGACCGAGCTCGAGGTCGGCGGTCGCACGGTACGGATCTCCAACCCCGACCGCGTGTACTTCCCGGGGCCCGGGCACACCAAGCTCGATCTCGCGCGCTACGACATCGCCGTCGGCGACGGCGTGGTGAACGCCCTGCGTGAGCGGCCCTGCATGCTGCACCGCTTCCCCGAGGGGATCGAGGGGGAGAAGGTGCACCAGAAGCGGCTGCCGCACGGCGCGCCGCCGTGGGTCGAGACCGTGCGCGTGCACTTCCCCCGCTACGACCGCGACGCGGACGAGCTGTGCGTCACCGAGCTCGCCCAGGTGATCTGGGCCGTGCAGATGTCGACCGTCGAGTTCCACCCATGGAACAGCCGGCGGGCCGACGTCGAGAGGCCGGACGAGTGGCGCGTCGACCTCGACCCGGGCGAGGCGTGCGAATTCGCGACCGTCCGGCGGGTGGCAGCCGTCGCCCACGAGGTGCTCGACGAGCTCGGCGCCACCGGGTTCCCCAAGACCACCGGCGGGGACGGTCTGCACGTCTACGTGCGGATCAGGCCCGAGCACGGCTTCACCGACGTGCGCCGCGCGGCGCTGGCCTTCGCGCGCGAGGTCGAGCGGCGCACCCCGAGCGATGCGACCACCACGTGGTGGCGCAAGGACCGCGACCCGGCGAAGGTGTTCGTCGACTTCAACCAGAACGCCCGCGACCACACCATCGCCTGCGCCTACTCGGTGCGGGGCACGCCGCAGGCCACCGTCTCCGCCCCGCTCGCCTGGGACGAGGTGCCCGACTGCGACCCGGGGGACTTCACGGTCGCGACGATGCCGGCTCGCTACGCCGAGCGCGGCGACCTCCACGCGGGCATCGACGAGGCCGTCTTCGACCTCGCCCCGCTCCTGTCGTGGGCGGAGCGTGACGAGGCCGAGGGCGCGGACGCGCCACCGGAACCGGACTGACCCGCGGCTCAGGCCGGGGTGGCGGCGGCCGCCGCCCGCGCGGCACCGGGCAGCGCCGCGAGGATGCGGCCGATCGCGTCGTCGTCGTGCGCGGCGGAGAGGAACCACGCCTCGTACACGCTCGGCGGGAGGGCCACCCCGGCGTCGAGCATGGCGTGGAAGAACGGCGGGTACCGGAACGTGTCCTGCGCCTGGGCCTGCGCGTACGTCCGCACCCCGTCCGTGGCGGCGTCCTCGCCGAACATCACCGAGAAGAGGTTGCCCGCCCGCTGGAGGCGGTGCGCGACACCCGCCTCGGTCAGGGCCGCGCTAGCGGCCTCGCCGACCACCCGGGCCGCCTCGTCGACGTGGGCGTAGACGGCGTCGTCGGCCAGGCGCAGGGTGGCCAGGCCGGCGGCGGTCGCCAGCGGGTTCCCCGAGAGGGTGCCCGCCTGGTAGACCGGCCCGACGGGCGCGAGGAGGTCCATGAGGTCCGCCCGACCGCCCAGCGCGGCGAGGGGCATCCCGCCGCCGACGACCTTGCCGAAGGTGAACAGGTCCGGCACCCAGCCCTCCCCGCCGAGCAGCGTCGCCCCCAGACCGCCGTCCGCCGGGACGCCGTCGAGGCCCCACCAGCCCGACGCGCCCACGCGGAAGCCCGTGAGGACCTCGTCGAGGATCATGAGGGAGCCGTGGTCGGCGGTGATGCGGCGCAGCTCGGCGTTGAACCCGGGCACCGGCGGCACGACGCCCATGTTCGCCGGGGCGGCCTCGGTGATGACCGCGGCGATCTCGCTGCCGCGCTCGGCGAAGGCCGTCTCCAGGGCCGCGACGTCGTTGTAGGGCAGGACGAGCGTCTCCGCGGCGCTGGCCGCGGTCACCCCGGCCGAGCCCGGCAGGGCGAAGGTCGCGACGCCGGAGCCCGCCTCGGCGAGGAGGGCGTCGACGTGCCCGTGGTAGCAGCCGGCGAACTTCACGATGAGGTCGCGGCCGGTGGCGCCGCGGGCCAGGCGGACCGCCGTCATCGTCGCCTCGGTCCCGGTGGAGACGAACCGCACCTTGGCCGCGGCGGGCACCCGGCCGCGCACCGCCTCCGCGAGCTCGACCTCGGCGAGCGTAGGGGCGCCGAAGGACAGGCCGCGGCCGGCCGCCGCGGTCACGGCGGCCACGACCTCGGGGTGGGCGTGGCCCAGGAGCGCCGGGCCCCACGACATGACGAGGTCGACGTACTCGCGTCCCTCGGTGTCGGTGACGTACGGGCCCCGCGCGGAGGCGAGGAAGCGCGGGTCGCCCCCCACCGATCCGTAGGCGCGCACGGGCGAGTCCACGCCGCCGGGGATGACGGCGCGGGCCCGCTCGAAGAGCTCGTGGGTGGGGTCGGCGGTCATGGTCGTGCTCCTCGGGACGGGTGTGTGGTGGTGGTGCGGCGGTGCTCGGTGCTCGGGCTCACCGTAGCCAGCGGGCCAGCTCGGTGGCCCAGTAGGTCAGCACGACGTCGGCGCCCGCGCGGCGGATGGACAGGACCGTCTCCTCGATGGTGCGCCGGCGGTCGAGCCAGCCCTGAGCCGCGGCGGCCTCGACCATCGCGTACTCCCCGGAGACCTGGTAGGCGGCCACTGGCACCTCGGAGAGCGCCGCGACCTCGGCCAGGACGTCGAGGTAGGCCAGCGCGGGCTTGACCATGACGACGTCGGCGCCCTCGGCGAGGTCGAGCGTGGCCTCGCGCAGGCCCTCCCGCCGGTTGGCCACGTCCATCTGATAGGTCTTGCGGTCCCCGCGGAGCTGGGAGTCGACGGCCTCGCGGAACGGGCCGTAGAACGCCGAGGCGTACTTGGCCGAGTAGGCCAGGATCGCGGTGTCGGTGTACCCGGCCCCCTCGAGCACCTCACGTACGGCGCCGACCTGGCCGTCCATCATCCCGCTGAGGCCCAGCACGTGGGCACCGGTCGCGGCCTGCGCGAGCGCCATCTCCTGGTACCGCACGAGGGTCGCGTCGTTGTCCACCCGCCCCGCGGCGTCCAGCACCCCGCAGTGCCCGTGGTCGGTGAACTCGTCGAGGCACAGGTCGGACATGACGACGACGGCGTCGCCGACCTCCGCCACGAGCGCCCGCAGTCCGGCGTTGAGGATGCCGTCCTCGTCGGTCGCGCAGGTGCCCGTGGCGTCGCGGGTCGCGGGGACGCCGAAGAGCATGACCCCGCCCACGCCGGCCTCGGCCGCCTCGACCGCGGCCCGCCGCAGCGTGTCCGTCGTGTGCTGGACGACACCGGGCATGGACCCGATGGGCACCGGCTCGGTGACCCCCTCACGGACGAACATCGGCAGGACCAGGTCGGCGGGGGCGACCCGGGTCTCGGCGACGAGCCGCCGCAGGGCCGGCGTCGCGCGCAGGCGCCGGGGCCGCTCGACCGGACGGTAGGGCGGCTCAGCCGGCCGGCCGGCGTGAGCGGCGGCCGGGTCCGGTGCCGGTGCGGGCGGCCGGGGACGGGCGGGGTCCTCGCGGGTGGTCACCGGGGCTCCTCCTGGGTAGGGGTGGTAGGGCTGGTCGGGGAAATGGGGGCTGTCGGGGCTATCGGGGCCATCGGGGCCGGCGGGGCAGTCGGGGGCGTCGGGTGCAGGGCGGCCGCGACGGCGTCGACGAGCCCGGCCGGGGTCTGCGCCGAGGCGACGGCGGCGACCGTGAGGCCGGCGGCGGCGGCCGCGGCGGCCGTGCTCGCGCCGATCGCGCAGATCAGCGTCCGCGCCGGCGGGAGGCCGTACAGGCTCACGAGCGCCCGGGCGACCGACCCCGAGGTGAGCAGGACGGCGTCGACCTGCTCCGCGGTGAGGGCGGCGGCGACGGCAGGGTCCGGCTCGGACGTGGGGACGGTGGTGTACGCGACGACGTCGGTGACGCGCCAGCCGCGCGCCCGCAGCCCGTGCACGAGGGTGGGCGCGGCGAGCGCGGACCGGGGGAGCAGCACGGAGCCGCCGTCCGGCTCCGGCCACGCTGCCACGAGCGCGTCGGCGCTCGCGGTGCGGGAGGGGACGAGGTCGGTCCGGACACCCACCGCCGCGAGCGCTTCCGCGGTGGCCGGCCCGACGGCGGCGACGCGGGCGCCGGCGGTGAGCTCCGCGGGGGTGGTCCCCAGGGCTCTGGCCCGCTCGGCGATCACGTCCACGGTCACCGCCGAGGTGACCGCGAGCCAGGTGTGGGCGCCGGTTGCCAGGGCCCGCAGGGCGTCGTCGAGCGCGGTCGACGGGGTCGGGACGGTGCGGACGAGGAGCGTGGGCAGCGGCCGGCCGCCCGCCGCCCGCACCGCCAGGACGAACGGGTCGTCGACCGCCGGGCGGGGCACGAGGACGACCGCGCCGGCGAGGTCGGTCATCAGCGGTGTCTCACAGCCGGCCCGAGGAGGCGTCGCTGCGCGGGGGCAGGCCCGCGAGCTCGACCGCCCCGGCGTCGAGGAGCTCGTGGGCGAGGGCGGCGCCGAGCTCGCGCGCGGTGGTCAGGTCGTCCGCGTCCGCGGCACCGGACCGGACGAGCCCGTCACCACCGAACACGCCGGCGGTCAGCAGGAGGCGGCCGGCGTCGTCGACCCGGGCGTGGGCGGCGACGGGGGCGGTGCAGCCGGCCTCGAGGACGCGCAGCACCTCCCGCTCGGCCACGACCGCCAGGCGGGTGGCGGGGTCCTCGACCTCGCGCAGGGCGGCGGCGAGCGGCGGCGCGTGCTCCTCGGCCCGGCACTCGACCGCCAGGGCCCCCTGGCCGGGGGCGGGGAGCATGACGTCGGTGGGCAGCAGGTCGGTGACATGGGCCAGGAGCCCGAGGCGGCTCAGCCCCGCGGCGGCCAGGACGACGGCGTCGAGGTCGCCCGGCGCCACGCGGGCCAGCCGGGTGGGCACGTTGCCGCGGATGTCGACGACGTCGAGGTCCGGGCGGGCCAGGCGCAGCTGGGCGGCCCGGCGGGGGGACCCGGTGCCGACCCGGGCGCCGACGGGCAGGGTCGTCAGCGTCCAGCCCTCGCGGGCGCACAGGGCGTCGCGAGGGTCCTCGCGCACGGGGACCGCGGCGATCTCCAGCCCGGGCAGGGGGGCGGAGGGCAGGTCCTTGAGGGAGTGGACGGCGACGTCGATGTCGCCGGCGAGGAGCGCCTCGCGCAGGGCCGCGGCGAACACGCCGGTGCCCCCGAGGGTGGTCAGCGACGCGGTGGAGCGGTCACCCTCGGTGCGGATGCGCACGAGCCGCACGTCCAGACCGGAGCTCGCGGCGAGCGCCTCCGCGACCGTCGTGGACTGGGTGAGGGCGAGGTCGCTGCCCCGGGTGCCGAGGCGCAGGGTCGTGCTCACCGCCCCAGTGTCACCAGGGCCGGGGGAATTGTCGAGGCGGTTTTCTGGCACGGTGTCATCTCGTTTTCTGACGGATTGTCACGACCCTTTGATGTGCGGCCTCCGTCACATTTCTCCACGGCGTCCGGGACGTTCCAGGAAATGCCGTTCAGCACGTCATTCCTCGGCCCCGCCGGACGCTCGCCCGACGCCGACCGGCCCCGTCGGGTCGGTCGCGACCGACCGCGCCAGGGACTGCGCCTGCGCGACGACCGCCGCCAGGCCCGTGCCGGCGACCCAGGCGCCGGCGAGGTGCAGGCCCGGCCGCTCGGCGACCCTGGCGCGGACCGTGGTGACGTACGCGCGGTGGGCCGGTGTGGCGGCAGCGAGGACCCCGGTCCGTCGCACGACCCGGTGGTCGAGGACCCGGCCCAGGGGCACGCCGAGGAGCGTGGTGGCGTCGGCCAGCGCGGCCGCGGCACCGACGTCGTCGGTGCGCTCGCCGTGCCGGCCGTAGGAGACCCGCAGGACGTGGACGCCCGGGCCGGTGACCTCACGCAGCCACGGCCACTTCGCGCTGACGTGGGTGAGCGCCTTCGCGCGCACGCCCGTCGCGCCCGGCGGCACGAGCAGGCCGGAGCCGCGGGGGGCGGCGTCGAGCGCCGGCGCCTCGACGACGAGGGTGACGTGGGTGATCGTCGACCCGCCCGCCGCGGGGGCGTCGGGCAGGGTCAGGACACCGTCGAGGAGCTCCCGTGCCGGGCCCTCGGGCAGGGCGAGGACCACGTGGGCCGCGGTGGTGCGGGACCGTCCACCCGCCTCGTCGACATCGACGGTCCACCCGCCCTCGACCGCGTGGAGACCGGTGACGGTGGCCCCGGTGCGGACCTCACCACCGCCGGCCCTCACCGCCGCGGCGAGGGCGCGGGGCAGGCGGAACAGCCCGCCGGCGGTGCTGGCCGCGGCCGCGCCGGGGGTGGCGTCGACGAGCGCCGCCACGGCGGCGGCCAGGGTGCCGTGCTCGGTGAGGGCGGCCCGCAGGCCGGGCATGACGGAGTCGACGGCGAGGTCGGCGGGGTCGGCCGAGTGGATGCCGCCCGCCACCGGGGTGACGAGCCGGTCGAGGACCACCTGCCCCATCCGGGTGCGTACGAGGGTGGCGAGGTCGGCGGCGTCGGCGCCCACGTGGGCGGGCAGGCCGGGGTCCCGCACGGCCGCGGCCGCCGCGGCCTCGGGGCCGAGCGCGGCGACGACGTCGGCCGCACCGAGGTCCGCCGGTACGCCGAGCAGGGTCCGCACGGGGATGCGGAAGGCCCGCTCGGGGGTCCACACCCAGGACCCGGCGCCGGGCTCGACGACCTCCAGCCCGAGGGACCGGACGAGGTCGCCCACCTCGGGCCGGCGGGTGGCGAAGGCCTCGGCGCCGAGGTCGAGCTCGTACCCGCCGACGACTCCGGAGCCCACGAGACCCCCGACCGCGGACGACGCCTCGAGCACCACCGGGCGCAGGCCCTCGGCGAGGAACGCGTGCGCCGCGCTCAGCCCCGCCATCCCCCCGCCGACGACGACGACGTCCGCGCGCTCGTCCGGGCGGGCGGGCGGGCCGGCCGCGGCGCCGCGCACCGCCCGCCTCACAGCGAGTGGACCAGGGCCACGAGGCGGGTCAGGACGTCGGGGTCGGTGCCCGGCGGCACGCCGTGGCCGAGGTTGACCACGTGGGCGGGCGCCGAGCGGCCGCGTTCGACGACGTCGCGCACGTGCGCCTCGAGGACGTCCCACGGGGCGTCGAGGAGCGCCGGGTCGATGTTGCCCTGCAGCACCGTGGTGCCGCCGAGGCGGCGGCTCGCCTCGTCCAGCGGGATGCGGTAGTCGACCCCGACGACGTCCGCGCCGGCGTCCCGCATGGCCCCGAGCAGCTCACCGGTGCCGGTGCCGAAGTGCACGACCGGCACACCGAGGGAGCGGATCTGGGCCAGGGTGCGGGCGCTGAACGGCGCCGCGTGGGAGGCGTAGTCGTCCAGGGAGAGCGCGCCCGCCCAGGAGTCGAACAGCTGGGCGGCGCGGGCGCCGGCGCGGACCTGGGTGCGCACGAAGTCGGCGCTGATGTCCGCCGCCCACCGCATGAGGCGCCGCCAGGACTCGGGGTCGGCGTGCATGAGGGTGCGGGCCGCGAGGTGGTCGCGCGATGGCCGTCCCTCGACGAGGTACGCCGCCAGGGTGAAGGGGGCGCCCGCGAAGCCGATGAGCGGGGTCTCGCCGAGCTCGGCCACGACGATCCTGACGGCCTCGGCCACGGCGGAGGCGTCACCGGGCTGGTGGGCGACGAGCCGGTCGACGTCGGCCGCCGAGCGGACCGGCTCGGCCACGACCGGCCCCACCCCGGGCTGGATGGTCACGTCGACGCCGGCCAGGTGCAGCGGCACCATGATGTCGGAGAAGAAGATCGCGGCGTCCACCCCGTGACGGCGCACCGGCTGCAGCGTGATCTCCGCCGCGAGGTCCGGGCGCAGGCACGACTCGATCATCCCCACCCCCTCGCGCAGGGCGCGGTACTCCGGGAGGGAGCGGCCGGCCTGGCGCATGAACCACACCGGCAGACGCTCCGGGCGTCGTCCGGAATAGGCCTCGAGCAGGGCGGGTGTCATCATTTCCTGGGCGGGGGCCGTGGTCGTCGAATCCGTCACCGGACCATTGTGCCCGCCCCCCGGGGAAATGGTTCACTAGGGGGGACGTGGTACTCCTGATGCTCTCGGCGAATCACCACGACCTGAACCTCACCGACGTCGAGCGGTTGAGCACGGGTGCCCACGAGGTCGGCCCCCAGGTCGTGGCGTCCTCCCCTGCCGTGACCGGCGCCGTGGTCCTGGCCACGTGCAACCGGCTCGAGGTCTACGTCGAGGCCGAGAGCCCCGAGGAGGCCGCCCGGGCCGCCCAGGAGGCGGTGGCGCGCACCTCGGGAACCGACCTGGCCGAGGTCGCCCGGCTCATGCGGGCCGAGACCGACGATGCCGCGGTCCGTCACCTCTTCGAGGTCGCCGCCGGGCTGGACTCGATGGTGGTGGGGGAGCGGGAGATCACCGGTCAGGTGCGCCGGGCCCTGCGCGCCGCCCGCGAGGCGGGCACGACCTCGCCGCTGCTCGAGAAGACCCTCCAGCGCGCCACCCGCACGTCCCGCCAGGTGGCGGTCGCCACGGACCTGGCCCGGGCCGGGCTGTCGGTCGTCTCGGTCGCCCTCGACCTCGCCGCCGCCCGCGCCGCCGCGCTCGAGCATGAGCAGGCGGCACCCGTCGACCCCCACGACCCCGCCGTCCCGCGCGCCTCCCTGGCCGGGCGTCGCACCCTGCTCGTCGGCACCGGCTCCTACGCCGGCGCCTCCCTCGCCGCGCTGCGCGAGCGCGGCGTCACCGATGTCGCGGTGTGGTCGGCCTCCGGGCGGGCGCGGGACTTCGCCGCCGGCCACGGCGTCGTCGTCGCAGAGGAGGACCTGGCCGCCGCGCTGACCGGCGTCGACCTCGTCGTGACCGTGCGCGGCACGGGCACCCCGGTCCTGCGGGTCGACCTCGTCGCCGCCGTGGTCGCCGCCCGCCGGCCGGAGGACGGGCCGCTCGTCGTCGTCGACCTCGCCCTGCACCGCGACGTCGAGGAGGAGGTCGCCGACCTCGACGGCGTCCTCCTCGTCGACCTGCCGACCGTGCGCGAGCACGCCCCGGCCGCGACCGCCGCCGAGATCGACCGCGCCCGCCAGATCGTCGACGACGCGGTGCGCGAGCTCCTCGAGGACCACGCCGGCCGGCGCATGGACCAGGCGGTGGTGGCCCTGCGCGAGTCGGTGGCGGACGCCGTCGCCGCCGAGATCGAGCGTCTGCCCGCCGACGGTGCCATCCCCGCGGACAAGGCCGCCCAGGCCCTGCGCCGCCTCGCCGCGCGCCTGCTCCACGAGCCGACGGTCCGGGCGCGCACCGCCGGGCGCCAGGGTCGCGGCGAGGAGTACCTGCTCGCCCTCGAGCAGGTCCTCGGCGTGAGCCTGCCCGGGGTCGCAGGCGCGGTGCACCCGGTCGCGGACGCCCCCGGACACCCGCACGAGCCCGCCACCCACCTCCCCCTGCCGGCCCAGCCGGCTGACGTATGAGAGCGAGCGCCATGCCCTCCCTGTCCCCCTACGACGCCGTGCTGCTGCTCTCCTTCGGGGGACCGGAGAAGCCGGAGGACGTCGTGCCGTTCCTGCGCAACGTCACGGCGGGGCGCGGCATCCCTGACGAGCGCCTCGCCGAGGTGGGCGAGCACTACTACCACTTCGGTGGTCGCAGCCCCATCAACGACCAGAACAAGGCGCTCCTGGCTGCGTTGCAGGCGGATCTCGCCGGGCGTGGCGTCGACACCCCGGTCGTCTGGGGCAACCGGAACTGGGACCCGTTCCTCACCGACACCCTGCGTGAGCTGCACGCCTCCGGCGCGCGCCGGGTGCTCACGCTCGTCACCAGCGCCTACGGGTCGTACTCGGGCTGCCGGCAGTACCGCGAGAACATCGCCGCCTCGCTCGCCGCGCTCGCGGCGGAGGGTCGCGAGCTCGAGGTGGACAAGGTCCGCGCCTACTTCAACCACCCGGGCTTCGTCGCCGCGAACGTCGAGGCGGTGGCCGCCGCGTACGAGCGCCTCGGCGATGGCGACGGTGGCGGTGACAGCGAGGGCGACGCCGCCGGTGACGGGCGGCGACGGCCCCGGCCGGCCGCACCGCTGGTCTTCGTGACCCACTCCATCCCCACCCCCATGGAGGTGGGCTCGGGCGTGGAGACGGCCGCGAGCTATTCCGCTCAGCACCTCGACGTCGCCGGTCTCGTCGCCAAGGAGGTGGGCGAGCGGCTGGGCCGCCCGGTGCCCTGGGAGCTGGCGTACTGCTCCCGTTCCGGCACCGCCGTGACACCGTGGCTCGAGCCCGACGTCAGCCGCACGCTCACCGCCCTGCACGCCGACGGCGCCGAGGCGGCGGTCGTGGCCCCGATCGGCTTCATCTCCGACCACATGGAGGTCATCTACGACCTCGACGTCGAGGCGCGCGAGACCGCCGACGAGCTGGGGCTGCGCATGGAGCGCGCCGCCACGGTGGGCACGGCGCCGGAGTTCGTCGCGGGCCTGGCCGACCTCCTGCTCGAGCGTGCGGCCTCCGTGCGGGGCGACGCACCCGAGCGGGTCGCCGTCGGGGCGCTCGGCCCGTGGCGCGACGTCTGCCGGCCGGGGTGCTGCCGCCTGCGGGCCGGCGTCGACAGCGGCGTCCCCGCCGCCTGCCAGGACGACGCGCCGGCCGACACCCGCGCCGCCGTCTGAGGCGACCCGACCACCACGACCCTTCCCGAGGAGCCCGACCCATGAGCCAGCCCAGCCCCGCACGGATCGGCGAGGGCGCCGACGTCGAGACCATCAACGCCGGCATCGACTACACGATGTGGTCGGTCTTCGCCACGGCCGAGCCCCTGCCCGACGACGCGGCCGAGCGGTCGGCGCTCGTCGCCGACGCCGAGGCCGCCGTCGCCGGGGCCGGCGTGGTGCTGCGGGGCTTCTACGACGTCGCGGGGCTCCGCGCGGACGCCGACCTCATGGTGTGGTGGCACGCCCCGACCGTCGAGGCCGTCCAGGACGCCTACCACCGGCTCCTCGCCTCCGGCCTCGGCGCGCACCTCGCGCCGGTGTGGTCCGTCGTGGGACTGCACCGGCCGGCCGAGTTCAACAAGCGGCACGTCCCGGCGTACCTGGCCGGCGAGGACCCCGGCGCCTACCTGTGCGTGTACCCGTTCGTGCGGTCGTACGAGTGGTACCTCCTGCCGGAGGAGGAGCGGCGCGACATGCTCCGCGAGCACGGCATGGCCGCCCGGGACTACCCGGACGTGCGCGCCAACACCGTCTCCGCGTTCGCGCTGGGCGACTACGAGTGGATCCTGGCGTTCGAGGCGGCCGAGCTGCACCGCATCGTCGACCTCATGCGCGACCTGCGGCCCGTGGGTGCGCGCCGGCACGTGCGTGAGGAGATCCCGTTCTACACCGGGCCGCGCGTCGCGCTCGGCGACTGGGCCGAGCGCCAGCCCCGCGCCTGACGGTCCCGCGCCTGACAGCGCGGACCGCCCGGTGCCTCACAGGTACCGGGCGGCCACCGCGACGGTCCGGCGCCCGTACCCACCGCCGAAGAGGGCGGCGTGCACGATCAGCATGTGGAGCTGGTGCAGGCCCACCCGCTCGACCCGGCCGGGTGCGAACGGGGAGACCTCCTCGTAGGCCGCGACGATCCGCTCCCGGTGCGGCACCCCGAAGACCGCCAGCTGGGCGAGGTCGGACTCCGCGTGGCCACCGTGGGCGGCCGGGTCGATGAGCGTGCCGCGCACCCGGCCCCCGGGGGCCGCCGCCCACAGGACGTTCCCGCCCCAGAGATCCCCGTGGAGGCGCGCCGCCGGCCCGGTGACGAGCGCCGGCTGCGGGTGGTCGAGCACACCCTCGGACAGTCGCTCGGCCAGGACGGTGAGCGTTCGCTCGCCGTCGCGGTCCACCGACCCGTTCGCGACGGCGGCGGGCAGGTACGGCAGGACCCGGTCGGCGGCGTAGAACTCGCCCCACGAGCCGGACGAGTTCCCGCTCGGCGCCCGCGCGGCGTCGGAACCTGACGGGGCGTCCCGGAGCGGCAGGGGCGCGCGGCCCATGTACCCGTTCCCGGACCACCCCGGCGGGCGGCAGCCCAGGTGCGGGGCGCCGGCCGCGTGCGTGCGGGCCAGGGCGCGGCCGAACGCCTCCGCGTCGGCGGCACCGGGCGCGGACTCGGTGAGCCTCCGGGTCTCGAGCCACCCGGGCCCCTCGTCGACGATCGTGACGACGTCCGCGCCGCCCGGGGCCTCGGTGAGCCAGCGGAGCCCGGCGGCCTCGAAGCCGGTGGCTCCCGCCTGCCCGGGGTCGCGCTTGAGGAAGGTGTCCACCGCCGGATCCTCCCGCACCGGGGTCCGCCCCCGCACAGGGGCGGGCCGGTCGCCGTCGTCAACAGGCCGGGCGGGCCGCGGACCGGGCCGGTGGCCCGCCCCACCTAGCGTGCGGCGGAGGGGCAGGCGTGCGGCCGAGGTCAGGCGTGCGGCGGGCGTGAGGCGCCGCGGGACGAGGAGGGACGATGGCGCTGGTCTGTGACCCCGGCTCGGGGCTGCGTACCGACATCCTCCTGGCCCGGGACGCACTCGACGCGGCGATCGACCTGCTCCGGGCCGCCGGTCCGGCCGCCTGGACGGGCCCGGGTGCGGCGGCCTACGCCGAGGCGGTGACGGGGCTGGTGCTGGAGGCGCTGTCCCTCCGGCACGTGCTCGACGCCGCCGAGCGCGCGGCCGGCGCCGCCGACGCGGACCTCGCGGCGCGGTGGTCCTAGGTGGGGGTCCTCGCCCGCGACGGCGACACCACACCGGCGTGGACCCCGCACCCGTGGCGCACGCGGGTCATGGTCACCGGCGGGGGGCGGGTGGCCGTGGACACCGACGAGCTCGCGGAGCGAGCGGCGCTCCTGCGCTCCGCGGCGGCCGAGGTCGACCGGTCCCGGGCGCACGCCGCAGTCGCCGCCGGGCAGGTGATGCGCTACCACGCCGCCGCGGTCCTCCCGGCGATCGAGGCCGGCCGTCACCTCGAGGACGTCCTCGGCGTCGGCCGGTCGCTCCCAGCGCTGGCCGGCGCGGTGCGCGGGCTCGCCGCCGACCTCGACCTCCAGGGCGTCTGGTACGCCGAGGCCGAGCGGGAGGTCTCGACGCTCCTCGCACCGCCCTGGTGGCGGGTCCTCGGCGCGGTCGTGCCGCCCGGGCTCGTGCCGTGGCAGGCCGGCGCCGTCGTGGTCGGTGCCGACGCGCTGCGCCTGGTCGGCCATGCTGGCTCGGCGGCCGCGGCCCTGGCGGGCCCGCTCCCCGGCGCCGTCGTGGCGCAGCGCCACACGGCGGCGTTCGCCCAGTACGCCCAGTACCTCGACGACGACGTCACCCGCGGCCACGTGCTGCTCGACGGCGAGCCGGTGGCCGTCGCCGGCCTCACCCCGGTCCAGCGGACCGCGCTCGCCGCCTACGGCCCGCTCTCCGCGGTCGGCCTGGTCGCCCAGGGCGGACGGCGGCTGTCCGGCCTCGCCGTCGCTCCCGCACCGGTCGTCCCGATGCGCGGCCCCGCGCCCCCCGGCCCACGGGGCACCGTCGGGCCACCGGGAACGCTCGGTGCGGTCGCGCACCTGACGACCCTCGCCCGCCCCGTGCAGCCGCCCCGCACGCCGGCCGACCTGCTCGGACGGCTCGCCGCCCTCGAGCGTGACGTCCGCCGTCGTGGCACCGGCGCCGTCGAGGTCCTGCGCACCACGACGCCGGCTGGGCGCCGGCACTGGACGGTCATCATCCCCGGCACGCAGGCTCCCCTCGCCGGCGGGGTGAACCCCATGGACAACGCGACGAACCTCCTCGCGCTCGCCGGGCGGCGCACCGACGTCGAGCGGGCCGTCGTCACCGCCCTGGACCGGTCGGGCGTCGCGCCCGGCGAGCCCGTCAGCCTCGTCGGACACAGCCAGGGCGGGCTCGTGGCCGCCCGCCTCGCCGCGGACCCGCTCGTCACGGCCCGGTTCACCGTCGACTCCGTCCTCACAGCAGGCAGCCCGCTCGGCCCGGTGGGGGTGCCCGAGGCGGTGTCGGTGCTCAGCCTCGAGGACGTCCGCGACATCACCGTCGGCCTCGACGGCCAGCCCAACGCCCACCTCACGGTGGCCGTCGACGGCGGGGCGGACGAGCCCCACCACCGGGACGGCTACGCGCGCTCGGCCGAGCGGCTCGACGAGGTCGACGACCCCGCGGTCCGGCGCTGGCTGGAGCGGGACGCGGCCGCCCGTGCGGTGGCGGTGCCGGGGACGCGGACCGAGTCGATCGTCTTCGAGGCCTGGCGGACCGTGCGGTGAGGCCTCAGCGGTGGTCGCCCGGGATGAGGGCGTGCAGGATCCAGGCCGCGACCGCGATGACGATGCCGCCCAGGAGCGCGGGAACGAAGCCGTCGACGACGAGGCCGAAGTCCGTGAACCCGGTGATCCACCCCGTGAGCATGAGCATGAGGGCGTTGACGACCACGAAGAACAGGCCGAGCGTGAGGATGTAGAACGGCAGCGACAGCAGGGCGACGACCGGCCGGACGACCATGTTCACCAGCGTGAACACCAGCGCGACGACGGCGACGGTCAGCACCTGCTCACCGGTCGTGGACGCGGCGGGCAGGTCGATCCCGTCGATGATGAACGTCGTCAGCCAGATCGCGAGGCCGTTGACCACGAGGCGCACGAGGAAGGTCATGGCACCGATCCTGCCACCGGACGCGTGCCGCCGGGGCGGGCCACGGTGGTGCATCCTTGAGCCATGGCGCCCTCGCGTCCGGGCCTGCGGCCGGACATCGAATCCCTGCCCGCGTACGTCCCCGGCGCCCGGCCGGCGGCCGGACGCCAGGTGTTCAAGCTGTCGAGCAACGAGATCCCCTTCCCGCCGCTGCCGTCCGTCGTGGCGGCCCTGGACGACGCCGCCGCCGAGGTCAACCGCTACCCGGACATGTACGCCACCGAGCTCACCGAGGCCCTCGGGGCCGCGCACGGCGTCGGCGCCGAGCGGGTGACGGTGGGCAACGGCTCGGTCGCCGTCCTGGCCCACGTGCTCGCCGCCGTGTGCGCCCCCGGTGACGAGGTGGTCTTCGCGTGGCGCTCCTTCGAGGCCTACCCCATCGCCGTCCAGGTCGCCGGGGCCCGGCCCGTCGCCGTGCCCCTCGACGCCGAGGGCCGCCACGACCTGCAGGCGATGGCGGCCGCCGTCACCGAACGGACCAGGGCGCTGATCCTCTGCAGCCCGAACAACCCCACCGGCCCCGCCCTGACCGCCACCGAGGTGGAGGAGCTCCTCGAGATCGTCCCGCCCTCGGTGCTCGTGGTCCTGGACGAGGCCTACATCGAGTTCGTCCGCACGCCCGACCCGACCGACGGTCCCGCGCTGCTCGCCCGGCACCGCAACCTCGTCGTGCTGCGCACGTTCTCCAAGGCGTACGGCCTCGCCGGACTGAGGGTCGGGTACGCCCTCGCCCGGCGCCGCCTGACCCGCGGCTTCCGGGCGGCCTCCACCCCGTTCGGCGTCAACGTCATGGGGATGGCGGCGGCCCTGGCGGGCCTGCGCGCCGCCGACGAGGTCCGCGAGCGCGTCGAGCACGTCGTCCGCGAGCGCGAGCGGGTCCTGGCGGGGCTGTCCGAGCAGGGCTGGCACGTGCCCGACGCGCAGGGCAACTTCGTCTGGCTGCCGCTCGGCCGGCAGGCCGCCGCGTTCGCCGACGCCGCCCGGCAGCAGGGCGTCCTCGTGCGCGCGTTCGCGGGCGACGGCGTGCGGGTCTCCGTCGGCGAGCCGGAGGGCAACGACCTCTTCCTCAGGGTGGCGGGGCACTGGCTCGCGGACCTCGGCGTCGACGCCGCCGTCCCGGCGGCGCGCTGACCTGCTCGGCCCGGCAAACCGGGCCGGCAACCCGGGCCGGCAGCAGCGTCAGCCCAGCAGCAGCGTCAGCGCCACCAGCACGGACAGGACGACCTCGCCCAGACCGAGCGCCGTCGGCCGC
This sequence comes from Georgenia sp. M64, assembly GCF_038049925.1. Taxonomy (NCBI): domain Bacteria; kingdom Bacillati; phylum Actinomycetota; class Actinomycetes; order Allobogoriellales; family Allobogoriellaceae; genus Georgenia; species Georgenia sp. M64. The sequence goes on along the minus strand of NZ_CP145809.1, from coordinate 3,969,899 downwards.
ACGGGACGTCCGCGGCGCGCCGCCAGCACGGGCACGGCGACGGCCCGGATGGCGAGCGCGACCCACACCGCCGCGTGGGCGGCGGTGAGGGAACCGGCCGCGGCGAGCGCGGCCGTCCCGGCCGCACCCAGCAGGTGGAAGCCGGCGGAGACGACGAGGTAGGCCCGGTTGCCGCGCTCGCGGATGTTGGTCTTGACGTAGAGGACCGTCCCGAGGAAGTACGCGGTGAGCAGCGCCGTGACGAGCCACGCCCACGCCCAGCCGGTGAGGGAGCCGTCGGGGGACGAGCCGGGCAGCGCCGTCGTCGCGCCCGCCGCGAGCCACCCGGTGCCCCACAGGCCACCGGAACCGAAGGTCCCGGCGTCGTAGGCCACCGCCGTCGTCAGCCCGGCGGCCAGGACGGTGACGGCGCCGTTCAGCAGCGAGCGGTCGCGCCGGTGCGCCGAGGACCACAGGGTCACCGCGACCAGCGGCGCGAAGGGCAGCGCCCACCACGCGAGGTCAGGCGCGAGGACCAGCAGGGCCAGCCCCAGCCCCGCCGTCGCCGTCCCGTACACGCGCACCGGCGGCAGGTAGCGCGGCCGGCGCCGCGAGCGCAGCCACAGGCCCGTGGCGTAGAAGGCGAAGTACCCGGTCCACCAGGTCGCCAGGAGGGGGACGTGCGTCCATGTGGGGCCGGCCAGGGCGATGCCGACCCCCACGGGCAGGACGATCATCGCCCAGGCGCCGTGCTGGTCCGGCACCCAGCCGGGCGGGCGACGCCGCCCGCGGGCCGGTCGTGGTCGCCCGCCGGGGTCGGTGGTGGTCGTCCCGGGGCGGTCGGCGGGCCGGGTGGCGGGACGGGGGGTGCGCACGCGCCACGTCTACCAGCTGCGCGGGTGCTGCGGTCCGGGACCCTGGTCCCGGCCGGCCGCGGGATCTGTGCGCGCCCAGGCGCCCTGGCACTGTGGAACTCCACACTTCTTGGGGGTCGTAACCAGCCCAGGCGGTGGATCGTTGGAGGTTTCCTCAAAGACGAGGTTACGGTTCCGTAGCCTACGCTGGCGTAGGTCCGTCCGGGGACCGTCACCATGCGGTACCGGACCGCCGCCGCGCCCGACCCGCCACCCCTGGGGCGGGCGCGGCGGACCGACCCGGTGTACCGTGCGGCGCACCGTGCGCCGTCGCTCGAGGAGGGTTTCGTTTGACCGAGCCGCTCACCGCCCTTGCCGGGGCCCACGAGGCCGAACCCGGCACCGTCCAGCTCCTCGACCCCCGTGGCCGACGCGTGGAGGACCCCACGTACTCGCCGCTCGTCGCGGACCTCGACGCGGAGGCCCTGCGGACCATGTACCGCGACATGGTCGTCACCCGCGCCTTCGACAACACCGCCACCGCGCTGCAGCGCCAGGGCGAGCTGGGGCTGTGGCCCCCCTCCCTGGGGCAGGAGGGTGCGCAGGTCGGTTCCGCCCACGCCCTCGCCGCGCGCGACTTCGTCTTCCCGGCCTACCGCGAGCACGGGGTCGCCCGGGTCCGGGGGCTCGACCTCGGCGAGCTCCTGCCGGTCTTCCGCGGCGTGCGGCACGGCGGCTGGGACCCCGCCGCGCACAACTTCAACATCTACACCTTCGTCATCGGCGCGCACACCCTGCACGCCGTCGGCTACGCGCTGGGCATCCAGCGCGACGGCGACGTCGGCACCGGGGACCCCGCCCGGGACCGGGCGGCGGTGGTCTACTTCGGCGACGGCGCCACGTCCCAGGGCGACACGAACGAGGCGCTGGTCTTCGCGGCCTCGAACAACGCCCCGGTGGTCTTCTTCCTCCAGAACAACCACTGGGCGATCTCCGTGCCGACCACGACCCAGAGCCGCGTCCCGCTCGTCCAGCGCGGCGCCGGGTTCGGGATCCCGTCGGTGCGGGTCGACGGCAACGACGTGCTCGCCTGCTACGCCGTGACCCGCGCGGCCCTGGAGCGGGCCCGCTCGGGCTCGGGACCGACCTTCGTCGAGGCGGTCACCTACCGGATGGGCGCCCACACCACCTCCGACGACCCCACGCGCTACCGCGACCGCGCCGAGGAGGACCTGTGGCGTGAGCGTGACCCGATCGCACGGATGCGGGTCCACCTGCGCGCCGAGGGACTGGCGGACGACGCCTTCCTCGCCGACGTCGAGGACGAGGCCCACGCCGTGGCCGACGCCGCCCGGGCCTTCTGCCGGGGGCTCGAGGCGCCGCCCACGGGCGCGATGTTCGACCACGTCTACACCGCCGACCACCCCCTGGTCGCGGCCGAGCGCGCCGAGGCGGAGGCCTTCGAGGCCGCCTTCGAGGAGACCCGATGAGCACGACGGTCCTGGCGAGGGCGATCAACGCCGGCCTGCGCCGCGCCCTGGAGCGCGACGACAAGGTCCTCCTCATGGGTGAGGACATTGGCCCCCTCGGCGGGGTCTTCCGCGTGACCGACGGCCTGCAGAAGGACTTCGGGCCCGACCGGGTGGTCGACACTCCCCTGGCCGAGTCGGGGATCATCGGCACCGCCATCGGGCTGGCCATGGCCGGGTACCGACCGGTCTGCGAGATCCAGTTCGACGGCTTCATCTTCCCCGCCTTCGACCAGATCACCACCCAGCTGGCCAAGCTCACGTACCGCTCGGGCGGGGACCTGTCCATGCCCGTGGTCATCCGCGTGCCCTACGGCGGCGGGATCGGCGCGGTGGAGCACCACAGCGAGTCGCCCGAGGCGCTCTTCGCGCACACCGCCGGCCTGCGGATCGTCAGCCCCGCCACCGCCGCGGACGGCTACACGATGATCCAGCAGGCCATCGCCTCGCCCGACCCGGTGCTCTTCCTCGAGCCCAAGGCCCGCTACTGGGAGAAGGGCGAGGTCGACCTCGACGCCGAGGTCGACCTGGGCGGCGAGGCCCTGACGACCGGGCTCCACTCCGCCCGGACCGTGCGGCCCGGACGCGACCTCACCCTCGTCGGGTACGGCCCTGCCGTGCGCACGATGCTCACCGCCGCCGAGGTGGCCGCGCAGGAGGGCCACGAGCTCGAGGTCATCGACCTGCGCTCGATCTCGCCGGTCGACTTCGGCGCCGTCGAGGCCTCGGTCACCCGCACCGGCCGGCTCGTGGTCGTCCACGAGGCCCCGGTGTTCTTCGGCCCCGGCGCCGAGATCGCCGCCCGGGTCGCCGAGCGCTGCTTCTACTCCCTCGAGGCCCCCGTGCTCCGGGTGGGCGGGTACCACACCCCCTACCCGGCGAGCGCGAACGAGGAGGCCTACCTCCCCGGTCTGGACCGCGTCCTCGACGCCGTGGACCGGGCCCTCGCCTACTGAAGGAGCACGTGTGCCGAGCTACCAGCAGTTCCGACTCCCCGACGTCGGTGAGGGCCTGACCGAGGCCGACCTGGTCACCTGGGCGGTCGCGGTGGGCGACACCGTCGCCGTCGACCAGCAGCTGTGCGAGATCGAGACGGCCAAGTCGGTCGTCGAGCTCCCCAGCCCCTACGCCGGGCTCGTCCACGAGCTCCTCGTCCCCGAGGGGGCGACGGTGGACGTCGGGACGCCGATCATCGTCATCGACACCGACCCCGGGGGTTCCCCGGGCGAGCCGTCCACCGACCGGCCGGCGCAGACGTCCGGGACCCCGCAGGCCGGCGAGGCGGCGGGGGACGGCTCCGGCAGCGTGCTGGTCGGGTACGGCACCAAGGGGGCGACGGCGGCGCGACGGCCCCGTCGCGCGGCGGCCCCCGACCAGTCGGTTGCGGCACCTGCACCGGCACCGGCACCGGCACCGGCACCTGCGCAGGCCCAAGCACCGGCGCCTGCACCGGTACCCACTCCTGCACCGGCGCCCGGGCAGGCCGCACCGGCTGCCCCGGCACGCCCGGCGTCGGCCACGCAGCGGACCGCGGCCACGCCGCCCGCGGCGGGCGGCCCCGCCGGGCTGCGCGTCCTGGCGAAGCCGCCGGTGCGCAAGCTCGCCAAGGACCTCGGCGTCGACCTCACGGTGGTCCGGGGCTCCGGGCCCGGCGGCATCGTGACCCGCGAGGACGTCGTCGCCCAGCAGGCCAAGACCGAGGCCAGGCCGTTGGCCACCTACCCCGGCGACGAGGAGCCGTGGCTCGCGGGCGGGACGGTCTCCGAGGACGGGCGGCAGACCCGGGTGCCGGCCAAGGCCGTCCGGCGCCGCACGGCCGAGGCGATGGTCTCCTCCGCCTTCACCGCCCCGCACGTGACCGTGTTCCAGACCGTCGACGTCACCAAGACCATGAAGCTCGTCGAGCGCCTGCGGGCCGACCGGGAGTTCGCCGACGTGCGGGTCACCCCGCTGCTCATCGTCATGAAGGCGTTCATCCACGGGGTCCGCCGCCACCCGGAGGTCAACGCCAGCTGGGACGACCAGACCAAGGAGATCGTCTACAAGCACTACATGAACCTCGGGATCGCGGCCTCCACGCCACGGGGCCTGGTCGTGCCCAACATCAAGAACGCCAACCGGATGAAGCTCCACGACCTCGCCGTGGCGCTCGCCGACCTCACCGCGACCGCCCGGGCCGGCAAGACCACGCCGCAGGACATGTCGGACGGGACGATCTCCATCACCAACGTCGGCGTCTTCGGCATCGACACCGGCACCCCGATCCTCAACCCGGGGGAGTCGGTGATCCTGGCGTTCGGCTCGGTCAGGCGCCAGCCGTGGGTCCACAAGGGCAAGGTCCGGCCCCGCTGGGTCACCCAGCTGGCGCTGTCGATGGACCACCGCCTCGTGGACGGCGCCCTCGGCTCCCGGCTGCTCGCCGACGTCGCGCGCGTCCTCGAGGACCCCGCCCAGGTTCTCGTCTGGGGCTGACGGTCCCCTCGCCGGGTCGCGGCCGGGCCTCCCGCGGGGGCCCGGCCGTGGCATGAACGTGCCATGGCACGGACGTGCCTCGTCCAGGGCTGGTACCTGCTCTCCCCGCCTCGTAGTTTCGATGTGTCGCACCTGATCTGGAGGGGTCCGGGGCGATCACCCGGACGAGGAACACGAGAGGGGGCCCGCCATGATCGAGGCCAGGACGCACCCGTTCGAGCAGCGCCGTGCAGCGGTGACGGGGTCGCGCACCCGCATGGCGAATCTCGTGGTCCCGTCCGGGGCTGCTTCCGGCGAGGTGATCGACCTGCTCACGCGTGAGCCGGTCCGGTCGCCGGTCCGCCGGGGCGGGCGGGGCACCGTGGTCGACCTCACCGACCGCGGTGCCCCCGCCTACCGCTCGACCCGGGACCGCCTCGTGCGGCAGATCCTCGCCACCGCCACCCCCGAACGGTCCGACCGGCTCTTCCCCGGCCCGTCGGGCGAGGCGGCGGTGACGTTCGGTCGCGGCGCCGCCGGCGTGCTGTGGGCCCTCGCCGAGTCCGGCGTCGAGGTCCCGGCGGAGCTCGTGGACTGGCTCGAGCGCTCCGCCGTCCGCCTGGACCCGCGTCGGCCCGGCCTCTTCGACGGCGCGAGCGGCGTGGCCCTGGCGCTGTCCCGTCTCGGTCGCGCGGACGCCGCCGAGGAGCTGTGGCGCACGGTCGACACCGCACCGTTGGGGCCGCTGGACGTCTCGGTGGCCCGGGGCCTGCCCGGTCTCGGCCTCGCCCTGCTCGAGCGCGCCCCGATCCTGGACGAGAGCGCCCTCATGGACCGCCTGGCCTCGATCGCCGGCGAGCTCACGGTCCGGCTCGGCGCCGGCCGGCACGGTGCCGGAGTGCTCCGCGGTGGCGCCGGAGCCGCCCTGTTCCTGCTCGACCTGTACGAGGTGTCCGAGGACGAGTCGCTCCTCGCCCCCATCGAGGTCGCGCTCCTGCACGACCTGGCCCTCCTGGGCTGGGGCCCGCTCAGCGACGCGAACGCCTCCCCGCTGTGGTGGCAGGAGCCGCTCCTCGGCAACGGCAGCGCCGGGCTCGCCATGGTGCTGCGCGAGGCCGCGGGCCACCTGGACGCCGGTTGGCTCGGCGACGCGCAGGAGTGGATCGCCACGGCCTGCGAGTGCTACGTCCCCGAGCGGCCCGGTCTCCTCGACGGGGCGGCGGGCACCGCCGTCGCGCTGTGGCACCTGCGCCGCACCCCGTGGGACACCGCCGTCCAGCGACGCGCGCTCATGCGCCCCCACCTGGAGCGGCTCGGACTCCTGGGCGGCACCGACCTGGACGTCTCCCGCACCGGGGTCGACCTCAGCTCCGGCGCCGCCGGGATCCTCATCGCCCTCGAGACCCTCCTGGGTCCCGAGGAGCGCCGCGTCCCCTTCTTCTGGTAGAGCCGTCCGCCGGGTCCGCCCGGCCGAGAGGAGGTGCCGACATGGCCGTCCCGACCGTTGCTCGTACCTATCACCACCCCGGCGCGGCGGCGCACGGCATCCCCGGCCACGCCGGGCGCATCGTCGCCTCCCTCGGCGGGAGCATCGACGTCCGTGAGCTGACCGACGACGTGGGGGCGCTGACCCTGGGCGACGTCGCCGACGGCGACCTCCGGGAGATCCACGCCCTGCTGCGGGTGGTGCTCGGCGTCGACGGGCCCGTGCTCGACCTCGCCGTCGGTGCGGGCCGCCTCAGCGTGCCCCTGCTCTCGCTCGGCCGCCGCGTGACCGCGCTCGACCGGTCGGAGGCCGTCCTCGACGCGGTGCGCCGACGGGTGGCCCTCGGCCCGGCCCGGCTGCGCTCGTCCTTCGACGTGGTCCGGGCGGACCCCTGGACCTACGCCCTCGAGGCGGGCTTCGGGGCGATCGTCGTGGCCTCGCCCACCCTGGGCTCGTACGAGCCCGCGGCGCGCGCGTCGATGTTCGCCTGCGCCCGCCGCCACCTCCTCCCCGACGGCCGGCTCGTCGTGAGCGCCGTCGACCACGGCGCCGAGGACCTGCCGGTGGAGGTCGAGCGCGTCGTCGTCGCACCGAGCGGCCGGGTCTTCCGCGTCCACGAGTACTGGGAGCCCGGCTCGCCGACCTGGCGGTTGACCGTGCTGCCGATCGAGCAGGGCGCCGAGGACGTCGTGGTGTGCACCTCGCGCCTGCGGGTGGTCACCGTCGCCACCGTCGTGCGTGAGCTCCGTGCGGCCGGGTTCGACGTCGTCGCCCGCCACCGCGTCACCGACGCCGGCCCGCGCCACCCGCAGGTCCTCGTCGAGGCGGCGCGCTCCGAGGGACCGCGTGACCGGATGGAGGAGCTCCTCGGCGAGCGCGGCTAGATGAGTCCGCGCTCGTGGGCGCGGGCCCCGAGGGTGAACCGGCTCGGTGCGTCGAGGCGCTCGCTGAGGATGTTGATCATCCGCCGGACCGTGCGGATGGAGATACCGAGGGCGCGCGCCACGGCCTCGTCCTTCATCCCGCGGCCGAGGAGCTGGAGCAGCTCACGCTCCTCCGGCCGGAGCTCGTCCATGCTGGGCGGCTCGACGAGGTCCGTGCCGGACTCCCACAGCAGGTCGAAGAGGGATTGCAGCGCGACCACGGCTCCCGGCGCGGACAGGACGATGGCCCCTCGGGTGAAGTCGGCGTGGTTGAACATGAGGACGGCGACCTCGCCGTCGTAGAGGAGAGTTTGGTTCGGCACCGATAGCACCGTCCGTGCGGCGCCGCCGCGCTCCTGCAGCCAAGCGGCGTATTCGACGACGCCATCGACGTGCCGACCGGCAGCCGGAATGATCGAGCGGAGACGCATACCGCGGGCGAGCATGGCGGCTTCATCGCTCTTCGCCTGCTCGATCTGGTGCTGGGTGGGCGACGTCGTCAGCAGCGAATCGACGGACCGCTCCGCGTTCTGTCCGAGCTCGAGGACCCGAGCGACGATCTCGTCGGTCTCGACGATGTGCTCGATCTGGCCGAGGCGGGTGCGCTCGAGCACGCGGTGGTACTCCTCCACGAGCTCGGCCGAGCCCGCCCGCATCGAGCTCAGCTGCTCCTGGGAGCGGTGCAGCACCTCCTCGTGGCGGCCGATGAGGCGTTCGAACGCGACGAGGGGGGACTCGGTGCGCAGCTCGCCCGGGTCGTTGTGCGAGCGTCGGAGGAAGCCCTTCTCCTCCAGAAGGTCCAGCACGGCGAGCACCTGGGCGGGGTTGAGACCGGTGGCGACCGTGAGGCCCTGCGGGGTGAGGCGCGGCGAGGTGAGGAGCGCGCGGTAGACCGCGATCGCGGTCTCATCGAGACCGAGTGGCTCGAACATGGCTCTCCTGACGTGCGCCTTCTGGTCGAGATGGTACGGGGCTCGGTCCGTGGCCGGGGTCAGGCGGGTGGCGACCCGCGCGTCCCCGGGCCGCTCCGGCGGCGCCGACGGAGGCCGGAGGTCCCGCCAAGATACGGAGATGTGCGGGAACTTTGTGCCATGACCGGAAGTTGCCACCGCCCCGGTGCGGCTCCCGGCCGCTTCTGGCCCGATGATCAGGGAAGGAGGCCGTGGGCCTCATGCAGTTTCGGGGAGGGGAGACAACATGATCAAGAAGCTCGGTGCCAGCGTGCTCCTGGCGGCGGCTCTCGTCGGCGTGTCGGTGGCGCCCGCCACGGCGGCGTCCGACGGTGCGATGCGCACGATGTGCGTGATGTGCTGGCCGACGCCCGGCGCGAAGTAGTCAGCCGGCCACGGCCGGACCGGTTCACGTGGTGCGGGTGCGTTGAGCGCCCGCACCACGTTCGCGCGTTCTCTGAGCGCCCGCACGTGCGGTGACCCGTCGCTCCCGCGCGCACGGGTGGCCGCCGCGGTGTGAGGATGGGCCGCGTGTCGGCTCGTGCGCGCTCCCTGCTCGTGGCCCTCGGCGCGCTCGCCGTCCTGGCGGTCGCCGCCCTCGGTCTCGTCCTCGGCGCGCGCCCGCTCGGTCCGGACGAACCGGTGGTCCGGGCGACCGAACCGCCGCTGACCTCCACGCCCGCGCCCACGACGCCCACGCCCGACCCCACCGAGGAGCCCGGCCCCCTGGCCGACCTCCACGTGGTGCTCGACCCTGGCCACAACGGCGGCAACGCGGCCGCGCCGGCCGAGATCAACGCCCTCGTCGGTGACGGCCGGGGCGGGAGCAAGGCCTGCAACACCGTGGGCTCCAGCACCACGTCGGGCTACCCCGAGCACGCCTTCACCTTCGACGTCGCCCAGCGTGCGCGCGAGATCCTGGTCGCCGACGGAGCCACGGTCACCCTCACCCGCGAGGACGACACCGGCGTCGGGCCGTGCGTCGACGAGCGCGGGCAGGCGGCCCAGACGGCCGGCGCCGACGTGCTGGTCTCGATCCACGCCGACGGCGCCGCGGACCCGGCAGTGCGCGGCTACTTCGCGATCGTCTCCGAGCCCCCGCTCAACGACGCCCAGGCGGAGCCCTCCCGTGCGCTCGCGGCCGACCTGCTGGCCGCCCTCGGCGCCGCCGGCTTCGCGCCGTCGTCGAGCTACCCCGGTGCCCTGAGCGAACGGGCGGACCTCGGCACGCTGAACTGGGCCGAGCGCCCGGCCGTGCTCCTCGAGCTCGCCGAGATGCGCAACCCCGGGGAGGCCGCGCTCATCGAGTCGGAGGAGGGGCGCCGCCGGTACGCCGAGGCCGTCGCCGCGGGGATCCGCGAGTGGGCCGCCGGGAGCTGAGCGTCAGAAGGTCTGGATGGCCGCACGGGCCACGGTGAACCCCCGGCCGGACAGCGTCGACCAGCACGTCACGCCGCTCTCCTCGCTCGTGCAGGCGAACCGTCCGGAGGTGGCCGACTGGCCGTACTCCAGGGTGCCGTTGCCGGCCGCCGGGGCGGCCGCGCAGTCGCTCCGGGCGTCGCCGCCGAGCCCGACCACGAGGGTGACCGGTCCCGGACCGCACGTCGCCGGGTCGGCGAACGTCCGGTCGTTGATCGTGCAGGTCGCCGAGCCCTCGCCGAGGCTGCAGGCGATGTTCCCCGACGGGCTGACGAAGCTCGCGCGCTGCTGCGCGCCCGGCGGGGCCGGGCGCGCCACGGTGACCCAGTCGGGGGCGGCCGCGAGGGTCGCGACGATCGCCGGCGAGCCGTCGGCCAGGGCGTCGCTGACCGCCACGGCGTGGGGCGCTCCGCAGGCGTCCTGCAGCCCGGTGAGCGCCGCCAGGACGGCGTCCCCGTCCGCCGGGTCGGTCCATGCGCCGTCGGGGGCCGCCGCGGCGGCGAACGCGTCGAACACGCCGGCGTCCGCCCCGGGGTCCGTGCAGGCGGAGGCCGCGGGCAGCGAGGTGAGGGCCTCGCGGGCCGCCTGGAGCTCCTGGGCGCCGTCGTCCGGGGCGGCCGTGGTGGGCTCGGCGGTGTCCGGGGCGGCCGTGTCCGGGGCGGTGGGCCCCGACGGGGCACCGGCCGTGGGTGCGGACGTCGGCCCGGGGTCCGGCGACCGCTGCGTCAGCGCCCAGACCAGGGCGAGGGCGAGCACGACGGCGAGGGCCACCAGGGCCCACGCGGGCCGCCCCCGGGCCTCGCGGGCCGGCCCCCGGTCGGCCCCGAGAGCGGCGGCGCCGGCGGGGGTGGAGACCGACGTGGTGGTGCTCGTGCCCGCGGCCGGGGCTGCGCGGGTGGGGGCAGCGGCGGGCGGATGACCGGGCCCGGGCGTGCGACCCATGACGGAGGTGCGCCGGGGGGACCCAGGTCGCGGGGCCACCGTCGCCGGGGGGATGACCGGCGGGGGCGCCGTGGGAGCGCGCGGTGCCGGCAGGACCTCGGTGTACGGCTCCTCCTGCGCCGGCGGCCCGTCCTGCGCCGGCTGCTCTTCCTGCGCGAGCTCGTCCATCGCGGGCTGCTCCACCGTGGCCGGCGCGGCCGCGGGGACGGCGGGGTACTCGGCGGTCGCCGGTCCGCCCCGCGCGGCCAGGGCTTCGTCGACGTCGGGGTCGCCGAGGCGTCCGAGCCACTCGAGCAGGTCGGGGTAGGTCGAGGGGTTGGCGGCGATCGTGGGCCGGAGGCGGGGGTGGTGCGCGGCGAGGTCCTGGAGCGTGGCCAGCGGGGTGCCGGGGTCGGCCGCCTGCCTGGCCAGCGCGTCGTCGTCAACCACGTCGGTGCTCCTCCCTGGGTCCGCGCCCCGACCCTACACAGCCCGTCCGCGAGGTCGCGTCCCGGCAGCCCGCACGGTGGCGCTACTGCCGGCGGCGCGGGGCGGGCAGGAAGCCGTCCTCGACGGCCCGCTGGTACAGGTCGACCTTGGTCGGGGCGCTGCGGCCGGCCCGCTCGTACTTGGCCCGGATCGAGCGGAGGTGCTCGATGACCGTGTGCTCGCTGATGCCCAGCTCGCGGGCCACCCGGACCGTCTTCTCGCCCGCCGCGTACAGCGCGAGGACCTCGGCCTCGCGCGGCGAGAGGCCCGCCGAGTCCAGGCCCGGGTCGGCGTCCAGGGCGGCGGCCCAGCTCACCGTCGGGACCGGCTGGCCGCTCCCCGCCGCGAGGACCGCGGCCACCAGCTCGCGCAGCGGCGCGGTCTTGAGGACCACCCCGACCACGCCGGCGCGGGCCGCCTGGCGGATCGCGTGGGCGTCGTCGCCGGCGGTGTAGACGAGCACCTGGCTGCCGCGGGCCCGCAGGGTACGGACGTTCTCCGCGGGCTCCGAGCGGTCCGCGAGGCTGAGGTCCAGGACGACGACGTCGGCGTCCAGGTCCCGCTCCTCCCACTCGGTCACCGTCCGCGCGGTGCCTACGACGTCACAACCGGGCTCGTGCGCGAGGGCGCTGCGAACCCCGACGGACACGGACTCGTGGTCGTCGATCATCCCGACACGCATCGGTCAGTTCCTCACCTCTCCCCCCGGGGGGCATTGTCCACCCCGTCGGCCGTCCCTGCCCCTCGAACGCGCCGCGCGGGCGGCACCGGGTGCCCCCGGCCACGCGGGCGGCACCAGGTCCCCCGGCCACACGGCGTCGCGGGCCGCCGGGTGCCCGCACCCGTACCGTGGGGCAGGTGCGCCGGCTCCTCACCGCCCTCGTCCTGACGGTCCTCGTCGTCCTCGCGGCAGCGCTCGTCGCGGACCGGGTGATGCTCTCCCGCGCGGAGGCGCGGGTCGTCGACCAGCTGGACGCCTACCTGGACGTCTCGGGCCGGCCCGAGGTCACCATCGCCGGGTTCCCGTTCCTCACCCAGCTCCTCGCCGGGGAGCTCCGCCGGGTGGACGCCACCGCGCCCGCCGCCGGGAGCGAGGGGGTCGAGCTGCGCGACGTCGAGGCCCAGGCGCTCCGGGTGACGCTGGAGGAGCCGGCCCGGGTGGGTGAGCTCGAGGTCCGGGGCACCCTCGACGAGGCTGCGCTCCAGCGGCTGGTGGACGACCAGAGCGAGCTCGACCTCACGCTGGTCGCCCGCGCCGACGGCCTCGAGGCGGCCACGGAGGTCCTCGGTCTCGAGGTGGCCCTGACCGTCGACCCGGTCGTGGTCGGTGAGTCGCTCCGGCTGGAGGTGCGCACCGTGACGCTCGGCGGCGTCGAGGTCGGCGCCGCCGAGCTCGCGCCCCTGCTGGGCGAGGACCAGCTCACGGTCGACCTGGCGGTCCCGGACCTGCCTCTCGGCCTGCGGCTCGCCTCGGTGGCCCCGCAGGACGGCGGCGTGCGGCTGACCCTCACCGGCTCCGACGTGGTGCTGTCCGAGCCGTGACCAGGCCGTCGCCGTCCTCGCCGGTCTCCCGGCGCGAGCCGTCGGCGGCGAAGGTCGTCCGGCGCCAGCCCTGAGGCCCCTCGACGACCACGGTGACGAGGTCCGGGCGGCCGCGCGGCAGGATGCGGACCACGACCTCGCCGGCGTCGATCCCGGCGACGATCTGCGCCACCGGGCCGAGCGCCGCGTCGAGCTCGTCGGCGCCGGCACCCGACAGGGCGCCGTCGTCGAGCAGCTGGACGCGCACCCCGCGCCGGCGGGCCTGCGTGACCGCCCGGGCCAGCACCGGGGCGGCGAGGACCGGCGACCGCAGCCGGTCGCGCAGGTCGGCCTCGAGCACCGCGAGCCGCGCCCGCTCCTCGGCGGAGAGGGGGTCGCCGGCCGCGAGACGCTCGAGCACCGGGCGGGTGGCGTGGTCGAGCTCGGCCTGGTGCCGGTCGCGCTCGGCGGCCCGGGCCAGCCGCTTTGCCTGCTCGACGGCGCGGGCCTCGTCCTGGGCGATGAGGCTCCGGATGGTCCGGTCGTTGCGTCGCACCGCCAGTCCCACGGTCGTCCCGAGGGCGATGAGCACCGCGTGGGTGCCGGACAGGGACAGGACCGTCCCCCAGCCCTGCCCGGTGGACAGGGCCCAGGCCGCCGTGACCGTGACCATGGCCGCGAAGCCGGTCCATGCGGCCACCCATCGGTACCCGACGGCGAGGAAGAACAGGAGGAAGGAGCCGGCGCCGATGTGCCACGAGGCGTACCCGGGCGACCGGTCGATCGGCAGCTGCCAGGACACGAGCAGCGCGAGCAGGGCGGGCGTGGCCGCCACGAGCCACGTGGTCGTCGTCCTCTGCCGGGGTCCGGGGTTGCGCACCGCGGGCGGCATGGCGGCGACGAAGAGCACGAGGGCCAGTGCGGTGGGCCAGAAGACCCGCACGTCGTGACGGGTGCTCACCGCGAGGAAGACGTTGACGGCGGTGAACGTCGCGATCACCGCCCAGCCGAGCGGTCCGCGGATCTCGGCGAGGAGTGCCGCCGAGGCCGCGGAGGCGAGCGCGCGGACGTCTCCGCGCCGGGCCCGGCTCACCCCCGCCACCCGAGGGTGACGACGGTGCCGTGCCCGGGGGCGGACTCGACCCGGGCGTGACCGCCTGGAAGGGTGTTCATGCGCTCCAGGATGCTCCTGGTCAGGCCCAGCCGGTCGGCGGGCACGTCGGCGGGGTCGAATCCCGGCCCGTCGTCGGCGACCCGGACCTCGAGCCCCGATGCGCCGGCCCGGACGACGACGCGGCGTGTCGCGCCCGGCGCGTGCCGCGCGCTGTTGCGCAGCGCCTCGGCGGCGGCGGCGACGACCTTCACGGCCACCGGTTCCGGGATCGCCCCCTCCCGCGTGACCGTGGCCTCGACGCTCGTGCCCTCACCGGCCAGCTCGGCGCGCAGCCGCAGCCGTTCGACGAGAAGGGCGGCGGGGAGCTCGCCGTCGTCCGCCGCCGGCTGGCGCAGCTCGTCGAGGTCGTCCAGGGCCTGCCGGGCCTCGCGCCGGACGGCCGGCGCCGCCTCGGGCCCGCCCTGGGAGGCCGACCGGATCGTGGCCAGGACGCCGTCGTGCGCGAACGCGGCCACCCACGCCCGCTCGGCCTCACGCGAGGCCACCTGCGCCTCACGGACCGCGTTCGCCGCGGAGCCGGCGGCGACGTCGTCGACGGCGCGGGCGCTGCGCAGCAGCACCCAGATGATCACGGCCAGGGTCACGCCGAAGGCGAGCGAGACCGCCGCGTCCTGCACGGCCAGCAGCGGACGCTCGGCGCCGAGCGCCCACCACCGGGACAGCCCCCACAGGAGCGTCCCGGCGACGATGTTCGCCAGCGCGGCCGACGCTCGCCACGCCGTCGCGCCGGCCGCCGCGGCGGCTCCGACGAACCCGCGCATCCAGGGCGCCTGGCCGTCCGGGACCGGCTCGATGAGCACGAGCGGGTAGGAGGCGAGCACGAGGAGGAACAGGACGGCGAAGGTCCCGGCCAGGCGGCGCAGGGTCGCGGTGCTGACCCGCGGCAAGGCCCCGGCGAGGACGAGGAGGACGAGCATGCCGAGCAGCGCCGTGATGGTCGAGACGGTCCACCACGACGGGGTGGTGGTCGTCTGCCCGCGGAGCAGGGGCACGCTGGTGAGCGAGAACGCCAGACCGCCGGCGCCCACCAGCACGGCGAGCAGGCGGACCGTCTCGCGGACGGCCCGTCGGTCCCCCGGCCCGGTCACCCCGCGTCGAAGCCAGGGGCGGGCAGGATCCCGTCCTCCACGGCACGCTTGTACAGGTCGATCTTGGTGTCGGCGGCCCGGCCGGCCCGCCGGTACTTCGCACGGATCCGGCCGACGTAGTCGTTCACGGTCTCCTGGGAGATGCCCAGGCGCTCGGCCACCGTCTCGGACTTCTCCCCGGAGGCGTACAGCGCGAGGGTCTCGCGCTCGCGGCGGGAGAGGATCGCGACGTACTCGCCGGAGGGCCCGGTCCGGCGCCGCGGCGGAGCGACCACCACGTCACCGCGGGCGGCGGCCGCCACGGCGTCGAGGAGCACGTCGCGCCCGGCGCTCTTGAGGACGACGCCGTGGACGCCGGCCTCGGCCGCCAGGCGCAGGAGGTAGCGGCTCTCACCCGCGGTGTAGGCGACCACGCGTGCGCCGGCGGCCCGCAGCCTGGAGACGTTCTCGGCCGGGGCGCTGCGGTCGGCGAGCATGAGGTCGAGCAGGACCACGTCCGCCCGCTCCGGGGCGGCCAGCAGCGCCTCCACGGTCGGGAAGCCCCCGAGCATCCGCAGGCCGGGCGCGTCGCCGAGCATCTGCTGCAGGCCGAGCACCACGACGGGGTGGTCCTCGACGGCGGCGACGGTCACCGTCGTCGTGGTGGGGGGCGGGACCACCGTGCGGGCGCGCGGCGGGGTGGTGACGCTCATGGGTGCCTCCCGGGTGCAGCGGCGCGGTGGTTGGAGGTCATCACACCGCCGTTGTGTCGCGCATGTGTCGCACGAGTGTGTGGAAGGTCCCACGAACCGGGGTCGGCTGCGCCAGGATGGCTCCATGCAGGCGGAGCGGGAGAGCGACCACTCCGCCCTCGCCTGCCTGCACCTGCGCTCCCTGCTGGCCACCAGCCCCGCCTACCGGGCCCAGTGGCAGGTGTACGTGCGCCGGGACAGCCGGCAGGACATCCACCAGGGGGCGGTCGCCCAGGTCCTCGCCCAGTACCTCTGGGAGACCGGCGAGGCGCCGGAGACCGAGACCGACCTCCCGCGCCGGCTCAAGGACCGGGTCGGCCGGGCGCTCAACGGCAGCCTCATCGCGCCGGCGACCCTGCGCCTGTTCATCGAGGCGTTCGACATGAGCCGGGCGGACGCGAACCAGCTCTGGGCGCTGTTCATGCACGCCGGCTCCGACGACCTCGCGGTGCTGCGTGCCACCCTCGACACCGGTGAGCCGGTGCTCCCGCCGCCGACGGCGCACGAGGCGCTCGCCGTCCACGAGTTCCACCGGATGGGGAGCGACCGGATGCCGGTCGAGCACCGCACCCTCCAGGTCATCCGCGCGCTGGAGCCGATGGACCGCTACCTCTACCAGTTCGACACGAACGCCGCGGTCGTCGAGGTGGTCCGCGGCGGCACGGCGGGCCCGGTGCGGCGCTCGCCGTTCCCCGGGATCTACGGCGTCCAGGTGCACCTGAGCCGGCCCCTCGCACCGGGGGAGACGGCGTCGATCGAGTACCGCACCATCCTCAGCTACACCTCCGCCCCGCCGCCGGAGTTCCGTCGCGGGGTGCTCACCCGCCTGCGGAACCTCGAGATGAACCTCCAGTTCCACCCAGACGCCCTGCCCGCGCGCGTCTGGTGGGGGCACTGGGAGTCCGTCCAGGCGCAGGCGCCGTCGACCCTGGAGGAGGTCACCCTCACCCCGGACCACGACGTGCACCGCTACGTCCCGCTCCTGGAGCACTCGGTCGTCGGCTTCACGTGGGAGTGGGACTAGCGGGTCCCGGCGAGGGCCCGGGTCACCGCCCGGTCTCGTCCCGGCGGCCGGCGCGGGACGCGAGCATCTCGTTGTACGCGCGCAGCTCGGCGTCGTCGTCGCGGTCGGCGCGCCGGTCCGTGCGCCGCGCGACCCGCTCGTCGTCGCGCGCCCAGCTCAGGGCCACGGCGACGGCGAGGGCGAGGGTGGGGATCTCGCCGATGCCCCAGGTGATGGCCCCGCCCTTCTCCTGGTCGGCCAGGGCGTCGACCCACCAGGACAGCCCCAGGCGGCCGAAGTGGTCCGCTGCCAGCAGCGAGGTGAGGGAGATGAGGGAGATCCCGAAGAACGCGTGGAAGGCCATGGTGCCGAACAGCAGCAGCAGGCGCAGGGGGTACCCGGGCCGGGTCGGGCCCGGGTCGACGCCGATGAGGGCGTTCGCGAAGAGGTACCCGGCGAGGGTGAAGTGGGCGACCATCGCCAGGTGGCCCACGTGGGTGGTCAGCGCCAGCTCGAAGAGACCCGTGTAGTAGAAGACGACGAGCGACCCGGCGAAGTTCACGGCCGCGACCACCGGGTGGGCGAAGAAGCGGGCCCACCCCGAGTGCACCACCGCGAGGAGCCACTCCCGCGGCCCGCGCGAGCCGTCGCGCCGGTGCGGCAGGGCGCGGACCGCCAGCGTCACCGGGGCGCCGACGACGAGGAAGATCGGCACGACCATCGCCAGGAGCATGTGCTGGACCATGTGGGCGCTGAACAGGACCGAGCCGTAGACGGCGGGACCGCCGTTGGTCACCCACGCGAAGAGCACGAACCCGCTCACCCAGGAGGCGGCCCGCCACAGCGACCAGGCGTCCCCCCGCCGGCGCAGCCGCCGGACCCACGCCAGGTAGACCCCGACCGCGACGACGGCGAGGGTCGCCGTCAGCGGCTCGGGACGCCACTGGGTGAGGTAGGTCAGGGCGGTGGGGAAGGGCGGCTCGGGGTAGCCGGTGAGGAGGTAGACCGGGGTCGCGTCCGGCGGCGCGTCCTGGGGGACCGGTGGGGCGGAGGACCCCAGGGCGACCGCGACCCCCACCACCGCCGCCATGACGACCACCTCGACGCCGGCCAGGCGCCAGAAGGCGCCGCCGGGCCGGGTGCTGCCCGCCGCCGCGGCCGCGCGCAGCGCCGGGATGGTGGCGCGCCGGTGCGCCCAGCCGGCCAGCCCGAGCGCCACGGTGAGCACCACCTTGGCCAGGAGCAGCCGGCCGTAGGGGTGGGTGACGAGCTCGGCCGGGGTGGACAGGCGCAGGACGGAGCCCGCCAGGCCGGAGCCGGCGACCAGGACGTACGCCCACAGGGCCAGGGCCGAGTAGCGCTCGACCGAGGCCGGCAGGTCCCGGCCGGCCCGGGGGGCCACGAGGCACAGCACGGCCAGCCCGCCGGCCCAGAGGGTCACCCCGGCCAGGTGCATCCACCACGACGAGACCGCCAGGTTGTGGTTCGCGGCGCCGGCCGCGTGCCCGGTCAGGGCCAGGGGCACCATGGCCACGAGGGCCAGCACGCCCGCCCACGCCGCACCGGTGGGCCCGGTGACCGCCACGGCCACGAGCGCGACGAGCGCGGTGAGGGCCGTCGACCACGCCAGGATCGTGCCGAGCTCGATCTGGGTGACGAACTGCACGAGCTGCTCGCCGTAGCCCGGGCCGCCCAGGCCGGTGCCGATGACCGAGGCGTGCGTGAGCAGCAGGTGCAGGAGCTGCGCCGGCGCCCACACCACGGCCGCCACGGCCCCGGTCCGCACCGCGCGGGACCGGGCGGGGCCGGCCGGCAGGACGACGGCGGCCAGGGCGAAGGCCCCCACGGTGAGGGCGGCCGCCGCGTGGCTGACGACCGTGACGACCGGCAGACCCCACCGCACCAGGGCGCCGGGGTCGAAGAGGGCCTGCGGGGCCGCCGCCCCGGTGGTCGCGAGACCGGCGACCAGGGCGAGCAGGGCGGCCGGGAGGGCGCCCGCGACGTACCACCAGGTGCGCGGGACGGGGACGGCAGGGACCACGGCTCCAGGGTAGGTCGTCCCGGCGGCCCGGCGTGGTGGGGGCGTCCTGACGTAGTCTCGCCACACAGCGAGAAGGGGAGTGCCATGACCGATCCCGCGCCCGGCCCGCCCTCCTGGCGCGCCCAGCCCGCGCAGCAGCACCGCACCCAGCTCCAGGGCGGGACGATCACCGGGGTCGAGACCGAGCGGGCGGCCGAGCTCCTCGACCGGGTGACGGCGATCTTCCGCCGGCACGTGGTGGGGCAGGAGGGGCTGCGCACCGCGCTCGTCTCGACCCTCCTCGCCGGGGGGCACGTCCTCCTGGAGTCGGTGCCGGGCCTGGCCAAGACCACCGCGGCGCAGACCCTCGCCGGTGCCGTCTCGGCCCGCTTCCACCGGATCCAGTGCACCCCGGACCTCATGCCCAACGACATCGTGGGCACCCAGATCTACAACTACGCCACCGGGGAGTTCACCACCCAGCTGGGCCCCGTCCACGCCAACTTCGTCCTCCTGGACGAGATCAACCGCTCCTCGGCCAAGACCCAGTCGGCGATGCTCGAGGCGATGCAGGAGCGCCAGACGTCGATCGGCGGGGAGATCTACCCCGTCCCGCGCCCCTTCATGGTCCTCGCCACCCAGAACCCCATCGAGGAGGAGGGCACGTACGTCCTGCCCGAGGCGCAGATGGACCGCTTCCTCATGAAGGAGGTGCTCACCTACCCCGAGCCGGGCGAGGAGGTGGAGATCCTCGACATGGTCGTCGGCGGCCGCAGCCCGGCCGCCGCCCGGGAGCCGATCGCTCTGGAGGACGTCGCCTTCCTCCAGGACCTCACCGACCGGGTGTACGTGGACACCTCGATCAAGCAGTACGTCGTCGCCCTCGTCAACACCACCCGCGGCGGCGGGCCGCGGCCCCTGCCGGGCTGGAGCGACCACGTCCGGGTCGGTGCCTCCCCGCGCGGGGCCATCGCGCTCATGCGGGTCGCCCAGGCCGTGGCGGTCCAGGAGGGACGCACCTACGTCGTCCCGGACGACGTCAAGCGGCTGCGGCACGCCGTCCTGCGCCACCGCCTCGTGCGCACCTACGACGCCCTCGCCGACGACGTCGCCCCCGAGTCCCTCGTCGACGCCGTCTTCGCCACGGTGCCCACCCCCTGACGGCCGTGTCGACCGCCTCGCGTCTGGCGATGGTCCGGGCCCGCATCGACCTGCCGACGGTGCGCCGGGCGACCGGGCTCCTCGACGGCCGTCACCGCTCGGTCTTCTCCGGCCACGGCCAGGACTTCGACGACCAGGTCGAGTACCGCCCCGGGGACGACGTCACCGACATCGACTGGAAGTCCTCCGCCCGGGCGGGGATCCCGATCATCCGGCGGTTCGTCCGCGAGTCCAACCTCGCGATGGTCCTCGCGGTCGACACCGGCCGGAACATGGCGGCCGCCGCCCCCTCGGGCGAGCCCAAGGCCGCCGTGGCCCTCCTCGTCGCCGACGTCGTGGCCTACCTCGCGCGCACCCGCGGGGACTCCGTCGCCCTCGTCGCCGGCGACGCCGGGCGGCTCACCCAGGTCCCCGGCCGGCACGGCACCGCCCACCTGGAGATGCTCCTGCGCCTGCTCGAGCGCGACCTCACCCTGGCGGCCCCCGCGTCGGACCTCGGCCGGGTGCTCGACCGGGTGCTGACGTGGTTCACCCGCCGCTCGCTCGTCGTCGTCATCACCGACGAGGCGCGCCCGGAGCCCGCCCACGAGGAGGCGCTGCGCCGGCTGCGCACCCGGCACGAGGTCATCGTCGTCGCCGTGGCCGACCTGCCCGCCACGGCCCCGGGCGCGGGCGCCGTGCTCGACGTCGACGGCGGGGAGCCCCTGCCGGCGTTCCTGCGCGTGGACCCGCGTCTGCACGAGGAGGCGGTGGCGACCGCCGCCCGGCGCCGGGCCGCCGTCGCCGCGGTGCTGCGCCGCCGGGGCATCGAGCACGTGAGCGTCAACGGCACCGGCGAGGTCGTGGACCGGCTCGTCGAGCTCCTCGGGAGGCAGCGCCGTGCCCGCCGGTGACGTCCTCCCGCCCGAGGCCTACCACTGGTGGGTGCCGGTGGTCGGGGTGGTCCTCCTCCTCGCCGTCGCGCTCTGGTACTGGCTCGTCCACCGGCTGACCCGGCCGCGGCCCGCGCCGGCGCCCGAGATGCCGGCCGGGCTGCGGCGCCGGTACGAGGAGGCCGTCGAGGCCGAGTACGCCCGCTACCGCGCCGGTGAGCACGACCTGCGGGTGCTCCACCTCGAGCTCGCCCGCACCATGCGGGCGTTCGCGTCCGAGCGTATCGGCACCGACGTGCGGGCCTGGACCCGCCGGGAGGTCTCCGGGTACGACCCCACCCGCCGGGTCGGCTCCCTCCTGGCCACCTGGGAGGAGCCCAGCTTCGCCCGCCGCTCGGACGCCGAGGCCGCCACCTCCGCCGCCCGCGCCCGGGAGGTGATCCGCCGGTGGTGAGCCCGTGGCTGGTCCCGCTCGTCCTCGCCGCCGTCGCGGCCGCGGCCGTCGCCGGGTGGCTCGGCCGCCGCCCCGCGCGCGGGGCGGGCCGGGCCGTGACCTGGGTGGCGAACTCGGCCTACCTGCGCGCCCTGCCCGGCTACGCCCGGCGGCTGCGCGTGCTGCGCGGCGGCCTCGCCGTCGCGGCCGCCGGGCTGGTCCTGGCCGCCGTCGCCACGGCGGCCCTCAGCGCCCGGCCCGTGGACCGGGACGTGCGGTCGGAGATCCTCGCCACCCGCGACATCGTGCTCTGCCTGGACGTCTCGGGCTCGATGATCGAGCTCGACAGCGAGATCGTGCGGACCTTCGGCCGGCTGGTCGACTCCTTCGAGGGGGAGCGGATCGCGCTGAGCGTCTGGAACAACACCTCCCGCACGGTCTTCCCCCTCACCGACGACTACGCCCTGGTCGAGGAGGAGCTCGACGCGGCAGCGACCGCCCTGGACTTCGACCTCGACTCGTGGGTGTACGACCCGGAGGCCCTCGCGCGGCTCGAGGGCTTCCTCACCGGGACGGTGTCGCTGGACAACGAGTCGTCCTCGCTCGTCGGCGACGGGCTGGCCTCCTGCGCGCTGGCCTTCGACGAGGCCGAGACCGACCGCTCCCGCTCGATCATCCTGGCCACCGACAACCTTGTCCTGGGCACACCGATCTACTCCCTCCTCGAGGCCCACGACCTCGCGTCCGAGCGCGACGTCACCGTCCACGCCCTCTACGCCTCGCTCGACGACGCCGGCTCGGACGTGGCCCGGGACGAGCTCGATGCGGTCACGACCGGGGGCGGCGGGCTGTTCTTCGAGGCGGACGACCCCTCCGCGGTGGACGGCATCATCGCCGACATCACCGCCCAGCAGGCGGTCGACCTCGACGCCGACCCCGAGGTGGTCGTCACCGACCGGCCCGACCGGTGGTACGGCTGGCTCGTGGCCGGTCTGCTCGTCCTCCTCGGCGTGCTGTGGCGGGTGCGCGCATGATCCTGCGTCTGGTGTGGCCGGTGTGGGCCCTCGTCCTCGTCCTCACCCCGCTCGTCGGCGTCGTCCTGGCCGGCTGGCTCGGGGCGCGCCGCGGTGGCGACCCCGGTGCGTGGCCGCGCCGCGGCGCCATCGTGCTCGCGACCGTCGTCATCGGCCTCGCCCCGGCGGTGCCGGCCGAGACCCGCACCGTCGAGACCAACGCGGAGGTCTTCTTCGTCGTCGACCGGACCGGCTCGATGGCCGCGGAGGACCACGACGGCGCCCGGCCGCGGCTGGACGGCGTGCGGGAGGACGTCGCCGCGCTGGTCGAGGCGCTCCCCGCGGCGCGCTACTCGATCATCGGGTTCGACTCCCAGGCCGCCCGCCAGCTCCCGCTGACCACCGACGCGCGGGCGGTGCGGACGTGGACCCAGACCCTCCGCCAGGAGATCACCGCCTACTCCGCGGGCTCCTCGCTCGACCGCCCCCTGCCCGCGCTCACCGAGGCGCTGGAGGGGGCCGCCGAGCGCAACCCGGCCAACGTCCGGCTCGTCTTCCTCCTCACCGACGGCGAGAACACCGACGGCGCGCCACCCACCGCCGCGGCCGGCTACGAGGCGCTGGCGCCGCTGGTCGACGCCGGGGCCGTGCTGGGGTACGGCACCGCGCAGGGCGGGCGGATGCGCTCCTACGACGGCACCGCGACAACGGGCGCCGGCACCGACGCGCCGTTCATCCTCGACCAGACCCGGCCCGGCTCCCCGCCCGCCGTCTCCCGGATCGACGAGGACAACCTGCGCCGCCTCGCCGCGGCCCTCGGCGTCCCGTACACCCACCGCGTGGGCCCGGGCGGCCTCGCCGACCTGGTGGCCGGCGTCGACGTCGAGGAGCTCGCCGCCGACGGTCGCCGCGACATCAGCACCTACCGCGACGTCACGTGGCCGGTCGCGCTCGTCCTGGCCGGGCTCCTCGCGTGGGAGGCGTACGCCCTGGCTGCGCGCTGGCGGCGGCTGCGACCGGCGGTGGCCCCGTGAGGCCGTCCGTGCCCGGCGGCGCACCGGTGCCCCCGGCCGCACGAGGCGGTGGCACGGCGGCACACCTCGCCCGGCGGCGACGGCGGATGCTGGCCTGGTCGGCCCCGCTGGTCCTCCTGCTCCTGCTCGCCGGCAGCCTGCTGGTGGGGGTCAGCCTCGCGAGCGCCCTGGCGCGCACCGCCTACGACGCGGGAGACCACACCGTCGCCGCGGCGAGGTACGACCGGCTCAAGCCCCTCACCGCCGTGGTGGTCGAGCCGTGGAAGGCATGGTTCAACACGGGCACCGCGACCCTGCGCGCCGGGGAGGCGTTCGCGGCCACCGAGGAGCTGCGCGGCGCGCTGGTCCGGGTCCCGGCCGGGACGACCGGTGACGACGGTGCCCCGGACCCCGCGACACCGGAGTGCCGGGTCCGGACCAACCTCGCGCTCGCCCTCGAGACCATGGGCGACGAGGCGATCGCCCAGGGGGATCCGGCGATGGCGGTACTGCGCTACACCGAGGCGATGGACGTCATCGGCCCCTGCACCTCGGACGGCGAGTCAGCGGCCGAGCCCCCGGAGGAGCCGACCGAGGAGCCGACCGAGGAGCCCACGGAGGAGCCCACCGGACCGCCGAGCGACGAGCCCTCGGGTGACCCGAGCGACGAGCCCTCGGGTGACCCGAGCGACGAGCCGACGGAACCAGGCACCGAGCCGTCGGACCCGCGATCGAGCGAGCAACCCACCGACCCGGCCGAGGAGCCGACGGAGCCCGGCGAGCAGCCCACGGGCCCGGCCGACACCGCCGAGGAGCGGCTCAAGGACAAGGCCGCCCGGGCCGAGGAGGAACGGCGCTCACCACCACCGCCCCCCTCCGACGACGGGAGCGGCGGCCAGGAGGCCCCGGCGCCACCGCCGGACCCGCAGCAGCGCGAGCTCGAGCAGCGCAACCAGGACGCCGAGCGGGACCGGCAGGAGCAGCAGCAGCGGCAGGGCGGCGGGTCCGGCGGGGGCCAGAGCTGGTGACTCAGGCGGCCCCGGCCCGCAGCGGAGCCGCCGCGCCGACGGCACGCAGGACGAAGAGCTCGGTGGCGTCGATGAAGTCCGACCGGGCGGGCTCCTCGCGGGGGACCCGACGGCCGCTGAGGCAGGCGTGGACGAGCTGGACGACGGCGTCGAGGTGCTGGCGCGGGACGTCACCGGCGGCGATCGCCCGCGCCAGGATGTCGCGGAGCACGGTCTCGACCTGACCGACGTGCGAGCGCAGCCGGTGGGCGGCGTCGTGGGAGACGACCTCACGCAGGTCCGGACCGGGCGCCAGGTGGTAGGAGCGCTCGAGGCGCAGCTGCTCGCGCACGTACACCCGCAGCTGCTCGACGGGTTCGTCGACCTCGGCGAGCGCCTGGGTCAGCGCGTCGACGTACACCGAGGTCTCGTGCTCGATGAACGCCAGCAGCATCGACTCCTTGTCGGGGAAGTGGTTGTACACCGCGGTGCGTCCGATCCCGGCGTCGCCCGCGATGTCCGCGAGGGAGATCGCGTCGAAGCCCCGCTCGCGCATGAGCCGCGAGAGGGAGGCGAACAGGGCGCTGCGGGTCCGCTCGCGGTGCTCCGCGAGGGAGCTTCCGATGATCTTGGGCACCGCACCATGATGCCACTTGCTGACGCCCGGCGGTGAATCGTCGTGAAAGTGCCCGACGGGTGTCGGCCGGCCCGGCCGTGGGCGGGGAGCGAGGGGGCGGGAGGCCCCGCGGGGGGGCGCGGCGCTGGCCTACGCTCAGCCTGAGCACCACGGTGAGGGGACACGATGACCAGGCCCGAGGACTTCTCCGCCTACGACGCGGCGGACCCCGGCACCCAGCCGGCCGAGCTGGCCCGGATGGCCGAGCTGCGCCCCGACCTGCGCGTCCTCGTGGCTGCGAACCCCGCGACGCCGCCGGAGGTGCTGGCGAGCCTGGGGGCGCTCGGCGACGTCGCCGTGGACGCGGCGCTGCGCCGGCGGGCCGGGCTCACCGAGACGTTCGCGGTCTCGCCCACCACCCGCCTGCCCGTCGCGCCACCCCCGCCCGGCGGGTATCCCGCGGGGCCCCGGAACCCCTATGCCCCCGGGAGCTCCTACCCGGGGGACCGTGACCCCGCCGCTCCCGACGTGCGGGACCCGTACGGGGCGCCGCCCGGTGCCCCGGGCGGCGCCGGGACCTACCTGGGCGGGGAAGGTACCTACCCGCGCGGCCCGGGTACCTACCCGGGGGACGGGCACCCAACCGGGACCCACACGGGAGGGGCGTATGCCGCCGGAGAGGCCAGCTACCCCGGCGGTCCTTACCCCGGCGGCCCCTACCCCGGCAGCCCCGGCTACGACGGTGCGGGCTACGGCGGCTCCCAGGCGCCGTGGGAGACGGCGACCCCGGAGCGCGCCGGCCGCGGCGTCGTGCGGTGGATCGTCGTCGGCGCGGTGGCCGTGATCGCGGTCGTGGTCCTCGTGGCGGTCATGCTCGGCCGTGCGGCGGACCCGGCGCCCGGCCCCACCGGACCGGTTGCCACCGACGCACCGGCGAGCGGCTCGCCCGACGCGTTCGCCTACGGCGACGACCCCTACTTCGACGCGCTGTGGGACTCGTGCGAGAACGGTGACGCCCAGGCGTGCGACGACCTGTTCCAGGAGTCCCCGATCGACTCCGAGTACGAGGAGTTCGGCGCCTCGTGCGGCGGCCGCTTCCCCGGCACCGAGGAGTGGTGCGTCGACGTCATGGGGTGACGTGCGCGGCGGTGGTCGCACGCAGGGCGGCGACGATGGGCCGGTCGGGGTCCAGCCAGTCGAGGTCGTCGAGCGCCGCGTGACCCACCCAGCGGACCTCGGCGTGGTCCTGGAGCGGCTCGGGGGTCCCGGCCACCAGCTCGGCCAGCCACACCCGCATGGTGAGGTGGTGCAGGATCGGCCAGTCGCCGTCGTCGGGGCCCGGGAGGACGTCCCCGAGCCGGACCCGCACGCCGAGCTCCTCCGCGAGCTCGCGGTGCAGGGCGTCGGCCGGCGTCTCGTCCGGCTCGACCTTCCCGCCGGGGAGCTCCCACCGGCCGGCGAGGTCGGCCGGGGCGGAGCGCCGCGCGCACAGCGTCCGGGTGGGCCGGTCGAGGGAGTCCACGATCGCCGCGGCGACGACGAGCTTGCGGGGACGGTCCATGACGTCGAGGGTAGCCAGCCGCTCAGCGCGGTGCGGTCACGGGCGCTCAGCGCGGGACGGCGAGCCCGGCGGACCGCTCCTCGGCCAGCTCGCCGGCGGTCAGCGGCCACAGGTCCACCCCGACCTCCGGGCGGGCGCCCCCGCCGGAGGAGTAGACGATGCCCCGCAGGGGCGAGACGTCGCGGAAGTCCCGGCCCCAGCCGAGGAGGACGTACCGGTTGTCGATGAACTGGTCGTTGGTGGGGTCGATGTGGACCCACCCGCCGCCCGGGATCCAGGCGGCGACCCAGGCGTGAGAGGCGTCGACGCCGCGGAGCTTCTCCTTTCCGGGCGCCGGGATCGTCTCGATGTAGCCCGAGACGTACCGCGCGGCGAGGCCGAGCGAGCGCAGACCGGCGATCATGACGTGCGCGAAGTCCTGGCAGACCCCGGTGCGGCGCTCGAGCAGCTCCGGCAGCCGGGTGTGCACCGTGGTCGCGCCGGGCCTGTAGGTGAACTCCGTGCGGATGCGGTGGGAGAGGTCGGCGACTGCGCGCACGAGAGGTGTGCCGCGGCCGAAGGAGGGCAGGGCGTACTCCAGCGCCTCCTCGCCGGGCTCGACGAGCTCGGAGGGCAGGGCCGACTCGACCACCGTGAGGACCGACGACGGTCCCTCGCCCTGACCGCCGTGACCGGTCGAGCGCATGCTGCTCACCGCGGCGACCGCCTGCTCCCAGGGCACCTGCGGGACGCTGGTGGGGTCGAGGCGGCGGCGGGTGACCGTCAGGAGCGAGACGGCCTCCACCTCGAGCACGGTGTGCTCCTGCGTGACGTGGAACCACGTGGAGCGGTTGCCGTGGATGTCGACGTGCCCCGCGGTCTCGGCCGGCGTCGGGGTGACCGTGAGGCCGGCCGCGTGCACCCGTTGGCCGTGCCCGTCGCGGGGCAGCAGCGTCGCGAGCCCGTACGAGCTCGTGACCGTCTCGGGGTAGCGGTAGAGGGTGCGGTGCACCAGCCGGTAGTGCCGCTCCTGCTCGGACCGGCCGCGCTCGCCGCTCATCGCTCCCACCCCTCCTCGCTCCACCGGACGGGCACGGGCTGGGCGAGGTGGACCCGGGTGATCTCCGTGGTGAGCTCGCCGAGGCGCCAGCGCATCGACTCCAGCGTCTGCGCGAGCTGGACGCGGCGGGCCACGGCGTCCTGGTGACCGTCGACCCGGGCGGGGTCGAGCTCGTCGAGGAGGTCGAGGACCTCCTGGAGGAGCTGGTCGCGCCCGGCGGCGCCGGTGACCAGGGCGGGCAGCGCGGCGAGGTGGCCGGCGAGGGAGTCGAGCTGGTAGGCCAGCGCACGCGGGTTGGACCGGTCCAGGAGGAGGAGCTGGACCAGCTCGCCGACGCCGCCGCCGGGGTGGCGTCGGCGGAAGGTGATGATCGACTCGTTCGCGATGAGGACGGACTCCGACACGAGCTCGGCGACGGCGGTCTCGCGGCGCTCGGTGACGGTCGCCTCGAGCGTGGCGACGAGGCGCTGGGCCCGCTCGAGCCGGCGGCCCACCTCCAGCAGGTGCCAGCCGGCGTCGCGGACGAGCGACTCGGCGTAGATGCCGTGGAGGGCGAGGAGCCCCTCGAGCAGGCGGCCGAGGACCGTGCCGAGGCCGGACTCGTCGTCGCGCCGGCGGGTGCGCTCACGGCGCAGCGTGCGCTCGAGGGAGGACAGCGCCAGCCACACGTCGGGGGTGAGGTTGTCACGCACGGCCGCGGCGCTGCGCCCCATGCGCGCCACGCACCAGGCCACCGACCCGTCCAGCGCCGCGTCGGAGACGAGCATCGGCAGCGGGGCGTCCGCCGTCGTCTCGTGCAGGGCGCCCAGGAGCACCGTGAGGGCCGCCTCGCCGGGTGAGCCGGCCGGGGCGCCCGGCCGGGCGTGGTAGTCGTCCCAGCGGTCGGCGACGGCGAGGAGCAGGCGCACGGTGGACTCGGCACGCTCGGTGAGGCGACCGAGCCGGAACAGGTCCGCCGCGGCGCGCGGCGAGATGGTCGCCACCCCCGGGCGCAACGGCTGCAGCAGCACCGGCGCGGTCTCGGGCTCCGAGGCGAGGACCCACACGTCCTTGGCGGTCCCGCTCAGGCCCGGGATGCCCGCGGCGGCCTGCGGGTCCGGGCCCACCCGGCCCACGCCGCCGCTCATGACCGCGTAGCCCTCGCCCGCGGCGACGGCGAAGGTGCGCAGGGAGGTGCGCCGGGGTACGAGGGAGCCCTCGGAGACCGTGGGCGTGGTCGAGGCCTCCACCGGCTCCTGGCCCACCCACGCCGAGGGGTGGGCCGAGATGCGCGCGGCGAGGTCGGCCCGCTCGCCGAGTGAGAGGAGCCAGCCGAGCACGGGAGGCTCGTGGCCGGACGTCGACCGCACGACGAGCCGGCCGAGGTTGGCGATGACGTGCGAGCACATCGCCCGGTCCCCGCACCAGTACGTCAGGGCCGAGGGCAGCGCGAGCTCCTCGTCGCGCAGGGCCCGGGACAGCCGCGGGAGGTAGGTGAGCAGGGCCGGGTTCTCCAGCACTCCCGCGCCGAGGGTGTTGACGATCGTCACCGCCCCGGTCCGGGCGGCGTGCAGCAGGCCCGGGGTTCCCACGCGCGAGGTGCGGTCGAGCTCGAGGGGGTCGGTGCTCGCGGCCGGCACCCCGCGCAGGAGGACGTCGACCCGCTCCCGCCCGCCCAGGGAGCGGCTCCACACGTGGCCGTCGGCGACGACGAGGTCGCTGCCCTGCACGAGCGGCAGCCCCAGCATCGCCGAGAGGTAGGCGTGGTCGAACGCCGACGGGTCGCTCGGACCAGGGGCCAGGACGGCGGCGTGCGGGGCGTCGCCGGCGGCGCTCGGTGCGGCCTCGCGGAGCGCCAGGGCCAGGGCCTGGAAGAAGGGCCCCACACGGCGGGTGCGTGACTGGCGGTAGAGGCCGGCGAGGATCTCGGAGACGACGCGCCGGTCGGCCATCGCGTACCCCAGCCCCGCCGGCACGTCGGTGGTGTCCGCGAGGACGGTCCAGGCGCCGTCGGCGTTGCGCACGAGGTCCGCCGAGGCGTGGAGCAGCTGCCGACGCCCCGGGTTGCCCACGTGGTCCGCGCCGCGCAGGAACCCGGGGTGCCCGAGGACGATCTCGGGCGGCAGCAGGCCCGAGGTGAGGAGGCGGCGATCGCCGTAGAGGTCGGCGAGCACCTGGTCGAGGAGCTCGCTGCGCTGGCGCAGCGCCCCCTCGAGGCGATGCCACTCCGCCTCCTCGACGAGGACCGGCAGGGGGTCGAGCTGCCACCCGTCGCCGGACTCGCCGTACGGCACGCCCTGGTCCTGGAGCAGGGCGACGACGTCGGCCTGCCGGGCGAGCAGCTCCTCCGCCTGGCCCAGGTGGGCGTGGACCGCCAGCTCGGTCCAGGCGGCGCGGGCGCTGCCGGTGGCCTGGAGCATCTCGTCGTGGCCCGGACCGTTGGCGCGGTAGGACTCCAGCAGGTCCACCAAGGTTCCTCCAGGTCCGTGGCCGCGGGCCCGGCGCGCGCTCTGCAAGGCGAGGTAAAGCGGTGCGCCGGCCGTTCGGCGCAGACTTTACTGATGATTTGCCCGGGGTGCACCCTCCTGGGAGCTTCGTGTCGTGGGAAGCGGGCCCGGTCGTGAGGGCGGTGCTCGGTGAGGCGGCGGGCCGGTGCGGTCAGGCGGCCCGGGCGGTCGCGGTCGCCGGGAGCAGCGCGGTGACGGGCCGCCACTGCTGGTGCAGGCCGCGCCGGTGGGGGCGCCGGACGTCACGGACCATCACCCCGCGGGCGGCGAGCTGGCGGCGGAGCAGCTCGGCGTCGCCGAGGGAGCCCGCGCCGAGCGCCCGCGAGCGCGCCCACAGCAGCCGGTGCACCGGGGAGTCCAGGACCGGGTCGGTGCTCACCCATGCGGAGAACGAGGTGGCGTGGGGGTCGGCCGCCAGCGGCGCCGGGTACCCGTGCTGGGCGAGAGCCGCCCGGAGGCGGTCCCGGTCGAGGCGGCACCGGACCCGGGCCAGCTCGACCCCGCCGGGCCCGAGGAGCACGAGGTCGCCGTCGGCCACGATGCCGGTGATGAGCCGTCTGGGCACGCTCACCCGCGCGTCGGCCCACGTGAGCGTGATGGCCCGGGGCCCCACGGTGGCGCGCAGGCACTCACCGAGCAGGGTGATCGCGGCGACGAGGCCGAGGAGGAGGCCCAGCCCGGCGCCCACGAGGAGGCCGGTGGGCTCGCCGGCGTAGCCGCCGCGGCCGAGGACCCCGTCGTAGAGGGGCGTGACCTGGGCGAACCACTCGGTCGTAAGGGCGAGCGCGGTGCCGACGAGGGCGCCGAGCACCGGCAGTCCGAGCCGCATCCGCAGACGGACCGGGAGGCTCTGTGCGACGACGGTGTGCATCTGCCCGTCCCCTTCCCGCGCGGCGACCGCGCGTACCCCCCATGTGTGCCGTGCCGCCCGTCTCTTGCAGCGGCTCGGCACCAGCATGGTGGGGCACGAGCGGAACCCGCATCGCCCGCGAGGATGAGATCCCTCCACCCGTGGTGGGGGATCACCCCTAGGTGGGTCTCCCCCAGGTGGGCACGGGCTGCGGTCGGGCGGGGCCGACCTAGACCAGGCGCCGCTCGCCGGGGTGCTGCACGCGCAGCCACCGGTAGCCGTACCCGTCCAGCGCCAGCTCGAGACGGCCGTCCTCGCCGGCGGTGCACACGCCCTCCTGCAGCAGGTCGACGAGCTCGGTGCCGGGCTCCTCGTCGAGGGTGAGCGGCACGGTGAGGGCGTCAGGGCCGAAGTTGTGCAGCAGGACCATGGACGCGGTGTCCCACGACGTGCGGTGCGCGAGCACCGACGTGTGGGGCTGGTCGAGGACCTCGTAGGTCCCCCAGCCGAGCTCGGGGCACTCGCGGTAGCGCCGTGCCATGGCGCTGACGTGGGTGAGGAGCGACTCCGGGTCGCGCCGGGCGTCGGCGACGTTGACGTGCTCGGGTCCGTACGAACCGCTCACCACCGGGGCGATGAGGTCCTCCGGGTCCGCGGTCGAGAACCCGCCGGTGGGGTCGTTGGCCCACTGCATCGGCGTGCGCACCGCGAGGCGGCCGGGCCGGTCGAGGTTCTCGCCCATCCCGATCTCCTCACCGTAGAAGAGCACCGGGGTGCCGGGCAGGGCGAAGAGCAGGGAGTAGGCCATCTTGATCCGGCGCGGGTCCCCGCCCAGCATCGGTGGCACCCGTCGCTTGAGGCCCCGGCCGTAGAGCTGCATCTCGGGCTCGGGCCCGAAGGCCGCGAAGACCTCCTGGCGCTCGGTCTCGCTGAGCTTGTCCAGGGTGAGCTCGTCGTGGTTGCGCAGGAAGTTGGCGTACTGCGAGTCCGGGGAGATCTTGTCCACCGGCCGGTCCGTCAGCGCCTTGGCCAGCGGCCTGGCGTCGTGGCGGGCGAGGGAGAGGTAGATCGCCTGCATGCCGACGAAGTCGAACATCATCGTCAGCTCGTCGCCGTCCGTGCCGCCGAAGAACTCCACCTGGTCCTTGAACGGCACGTTGACCTCGCCCAGGAGGATGCCGTCGCCGCTGCGGCGCTGGAGGAACTGGCGCAGCGACCGGAGGTACTCGTGGGGCTCGGAGAAGTCCTTCTTGTCCCGGTCGGACATGCCCAGGTCGTTGAGGAAGAAGGGCACCGCGTCCACGCGGAAGCCGTCCAGGCCGAGCTCGAGCCAGAAGCCCATGACCTTGGCGATGGCGTCCTGGACGATCGGGTTGGCGATGTTGAGGTCGGGCTGGTGCTTGTAGAAGTGGTGGAGGTACCACTCGCCCGTCGCCTTGTCCTTCTCCCAGATCGAGTCCTCCTGGTCGGGGAAGACGACCTCGGCGCTGGTGTCCGGCGGCGGGTCCGAGCGCCAGACGTAGAAGTCCCGGTAGGGGTTGTCCTTGCTCTTGCGGGACTCGACGAACCACGGGTGCTGGTCGGAGGTGTGGTTGACGAGCAGGTCGGCGATCACCCGCATCCCGCGGTCCTTCGCGGTGCGGATGAGCTCGACGAGGTCGCCGTGGTCGCCGAAGCGGGTCTCCACGCCGAAGAAGTCGGCGACGTCGTAGCCGTCGTCGAGGTTGGGGGAGGGGTAGAAGGGCATGAGCCACAGGCAGGTCACGCCGATCTCGGCGAGGTAGTCCACCCGCTGCGCGAGCCCCTCGAGGTCGCCCACGCCGTCGCCGTCGGAGTCGAAGAACGTCTCCACGTCGAGGCAGTAGATGACCGCGTTCTTGTACCAGAGGTCGGAGGTGTCGGTGATGCGCATGTCTCAGGCCTCCTTGAGGGCCGGCAGGACCGTGGACCCGGCGACGTCGAGCCAGCGCGCCTGGTCCTGGCCCACGAAGTGCAGGTAGATCTCGTCGAAGCCGAGCTCGGTGTACTCGTGGATCCACCCCACGTGCTGGGCGGGGTCCGCGGAGATCCGTACCGCCCCGCGAACGGTGTCCACGGTGACGTCGCGGCTGGCGACGTCGAAGTGCTCCGCGGTGGGCAGGTCCAGGCTCAGCGGTGCGTCGAAGACGTTCGAGCGCCACTGGTCGTGGGCGATGGCCTCCGCCTCCGCCTTGTCCGGGGCCCAGGAGAGGTGGACCTGCAGCGCGAGGGGGCCCTTGCCGCCGCCGTCGCGGTAGGCGCCGACGACGGCGCGGAGCTTGTCGTGGGGCTGGTTGATGGTGATCATCCCGTCCGCCCACGTCGCCGCCCGGGCGGCCGTCGGCGGCGTGATCGCGGTCGCGAGCAGGGGCACGGGGGTCGAGGGGAGGTCGTAGAGCCGGGCCCGGTCGACCGTGACGAGCCCGTCGTGGGTGACCTCGTGGCCGGCGTGCAGGCGCCTGATGACGTCGACGCACTCCTCGAGGCGGCGCTGACGCACGTCCTTCGTGGGCCAGGGGTCACCGGTGACGTGCTCGTTCATCGCCTGCCCGGAGCCGAGCGCCACCCAGTACCGCCCGGGGAACATCTCGCCCAGGGTCGCCGTGGCCTGCGCGACGATCGCCGGGTGGTAGCGCTGCCCGGGGGCGTTGACCGAGCCGATCCGCAGCGACGTGGTCGCCAGGGCCGCGCCCAGCCACGACAGCGTGAAGCCCGAGTGGCCCTGGCGCTCGCTCCACGGGGAGAAGTGGTCCGAGGACATCGCCATGTCGAACCCGGCCTGCTCGGCGGTGCGGACGTCCGCGAGGAGCCGGCTGGGGGAGATCTGCTCGTGCGAGGCGTGGAATCCGTAGGTGGTCACCCCCTGTGTGTATCGCGGCGGCGGCGGCTTCGCCTCCCGGGAGCCGCCGGCGCCCCTGCCGTGCGGGGCGGTGGCGCCCGGGCCGGTGCCCCTCGGGGGAGGATGGGCCGGTGGAGTCGTGGTGGGAGCAGGCGTGGGCACGGCTCCAGCCGGTCGCACCCGCCCCGGACGGGGCGACGACCGGGCTCGTCGTCCTCGCGGTCGTCGTCGCTGCCCTCGTCGTGCCCCCGCTGTGGCGAGCCACCCGGGTGCTCGTCACGGTCGTCCACGAGCTCGGGCACGGCCTGGTCGGCGTCGCCGTCGGCCGGCGGTTCACCGGCCTCGTGCTGCGCGCGGACATGTCCGGGCACGCGGTGACGGTCGGGCCGGCCCGCGGCGCCGGTCTCGTCATGTCGACGTGGGCCGGGTACCCGGCGCCCGCCGTCGTGGGCGCGGTCGCCCTCCACCTCGCCACGGCCGGCTGGGCCGGACCCGTCCTCGGGGCGACGACGGCGGTGCTCCTCGCCGCACTCGTACGGGTGAGGTCGCTCTACACCTCCGCCGTCGTGGTCGCGCTGGTGCTCGCGACCGCGGCGCTGTGGTGGTGGGGCGAGCCGCTGCTGCGGGCGCAGGCGCTCGCGGGCCTGGGCCTGTTCCTGCTGCTCGGGGCATGGCGGCACGTCGGTGCGCTCCTCCGCCGGCCCGGGCGCGGCTCCGACCCCGCCGTCCTCGCCCGGCTCACCCGCGTGCCCGCCGCGCTGTGGGTGCTGGGCTTCGTCGTCGTCCTCGCCGGCGCGAGCTGGTGGGCGCTGGCGCCGGTGCGGCTGCTCTCGGGCTGGTGAGCCTGTCCGGTTCGACGCTGGTCAGGTCCGGGTTTACGGTGTATGACTGATGACCTCCGGTCCGGACGGGCCGGGACCCCGCGAGAGGTGACCATGCCCGAAACCCTGCCGGTCGGTGACCGAGGTTCCGTAGCGGTGCTCACGTCCCCCACCCGGACGAGGCTGGTGCTGGCCGGCGAGCTCGACATCAGTCACAACCGCGAGCTGCGCGAGGCGGTGCGGTCGGTGCTGGCGCTGGACCTGCCGGTCGACGTCGACATGCGGAACCTCACCTTCATGGACTCCTCGGCGCTCGCCGCGTTCAGCCGGCTCGCCTACCGCTCGTCCGCACGGCCCCGGCTCATCCAGCCGCCCGACGTCGTCGTGTTCCTGCTCGAGGTCACCGCCATGGGCGACGTCGTCGAGGTCCTCGACCACGACCCGGGCTTCCCCGGCGCCACCGGCGGGCCGGAGACCGGCGACGGCACCGCGGAGGGGGCCCCCGCCGCTGCCGACGGCGTCGCCGACGCCGCCGCCGCCGACGGCGTCCCCGAGGACGGCGTCGCCACCGACGCCGTCTGACCCGCCGGGCCCCCGTTCCCCGGTGCCGCCACCACCGGCGTCGCTACGCTGTCCCACGACGGCGTCGCTGACGGACGGAGCGGCCGATGAACCTCGAGAAGGTCATCTTCGGGTTCTTCGTCGTCCTCGCGGCCACGCTGAACTTCGGGTTCTTCATCGGCCCCATCGACGACCCCGCGCTCCACAACGTGTACGAGCTCTTCGCGGCGGTGGTGGTCAACCTCGTCGCCACGGTGCTGAAGTTCGGTGACCGCACGCAGATCGGGGCCGTCCACCTCGCCACCAGCCTCGTGGCCGACCTCCAGCTCATCGCGGCGGCCGCCGTCTGGGCCTACGCCTCCTCGGTGACCGACGGCCCGCTGAGCGTCGAGGCCATCTCCTCGGTCGTCTCCCTCTCGGGGGGTGC
The DNA here is from genome assembly GCF_038049925.1 of Georgenia sp. M64. Lineage (NCBI taxonomy): Bacteria > Bacillati > Actinomycetota > Actinomycetes > Allobogoriellales > Allobogoriellaceae > Georgenia > Georgenia sp. M64. The sequence goes on along the minus strand of NZ_CP145809.1, from coordinate 3,934,644 downwards.
GCTCCTGGCGAACCTCGTCTCGATCACGCTGCTCCTCGTCGAGACCGTCTCGTTCCACCGCCGCTGAGGCACGCCGTGGGCAACCCGCTCCTGCTCTTCTGGTACCGCCTCTTCGGCCGGGAGATCGTCCCGGCCGGGCCGGCGCCGCAGGAGCAGCAGATGCCCACCGCCGCGCAGGCCAGCGCGACGGTCTTCCTCGTCCTGCGCCGCATGCGGGCCCCGCTCATCGTGCTCATCACGATCTTCGCGGTGAGCGTCCTCGGGCTCATGGTCATCCCGGGCCTCGACGACGCCGGCGAGCCGTACCGGATGGGTCTGCTCGACGCCTTCTACGTCATGAGCTACACCGCCACGACGATCGGCTTCGGCGAGATCCCCCACCCGTTCACCGAGGCGCAACGGGCCTGGGTGACGGTCGTGATCTACCTGTCCGTCGTGGGCTGGGCGTACGCCCTCGGCACCCTGTTCGGCCTGCTCCAGGACCGCGACTTCCGCCACGCGCTGACCACCCAGCGGTTCGTGCGCAAGGTCCGGCGGATGGGCGAGCCGTTCCTCCTCGTCGCCGGGCACGGCCAGACCGGCCAGCTCCTCGGGGACTCCCTCGACGTCCTGGGCAGGCGTTTCGTCGTCCTGGACACCTCGAGCGAACGCATCGCCGACCTCGACCGGGACGCCTACCACTCCGACGTCCCGGGCCTCGCGGCAGACCCGGCCGACCCCGGGAACCTCCTCGCGGCCGGGCTCGGTCACACCCGCTGCGTCGGGGTCCTCGCGCTCACCGACGACGACGAGGCGAACCTGGCGGTGACGATGGCCGCGAGCATCCTGCGCCCGGGGGTGCCGGTGGTGGCCCGGGCCTTCACCGCCCGCTCCGCCGAGCGCATGCGCGCCTTCGGTGCGACGGTCATCAACCCGTTCGACGCCTTCGGGGACCACCTCCGTCTCGCGGTCCAGGCCCCGGCGTCCTACCAGCTGCGCCAGTGGCTGACGTCCCTGCCGGGCGAGCCCATGCCGCCGCGCCGGGCGCCGCTGCGGCCGGGACGGTGGGTGGTCTGCGGGTACGGGCGGTTCGGGCAGGAGGTGACCGCGGACCTGCGCGCGAGCGGGGTCGAGGTCACGGTCGTCGACGCCGGGACGACGACGAGCCCGGACCCGGACGTCGTGGTCGTCGACGGCACGGAGGCCGAGATGATGGCGGCGGCCGACGTCGCGACGGCCGCCGGCGTCATCGCCGCGAACGACGACGACGTCGCCAACCTCGCCCTGGTCGCGGCCGCGCGTCGCGCCCACCCGGGGGTCTTCGTCGTCGCGCGGCAGAACCGCCGGCCCGACGAGGCGCTGTTCGACGCCGCCGCGATCGACCTCGTGCTCGTCCCGCCCGAGGTCACCGCGCACGAGGTGCTCGCCCACCTCGGCAGCGACGTGCTGCTGCGGTTCCTCCAGCAGATCCCCGCGCGCGGCGACGCCTGGGCGGAACGGCTCCTCGCCCGGCTGGCCGCGCGCGGCGGGCGCCGGGACCTGACGATCTGGCAGCACGACCTCGCCGCCGCGCCGTCGCTGCTGTCCTGGCTGAGCAGCGGTGAGGCGCACCTGGGCGACCTCCTGCGGGACCCCCGCGACCGCGACCACCCGCTCGGCGCGGTGGCGCTGATGGTGGTGCGCGGGGCGCAGGACGTCTGCACGCCGGACGACGACTTCGTCCTCGCTCCGGGCGACTCGCTGCTGATGGCCGGACGGGCGGGGGCGCGTCAGGACCTGGAGAACATCGCCGTCGACGAGGCCACCCGCGAGTACGTCGTCCACGGCCGCGAGGTGCCCTCGGGCTGGTTCTGGCGCCGGCTCGCCCGTCGGCGGCGCGCCGCCGCCCCGGGCGCCGAGGGCGAGGAGCTGGTCAGGCGTTGACGGGCGAGGAGCTGGTCAGGCGTTGACGGGCGCGGCGGACGTGCTCAGGACCACCGCCAGGGAGTCCAGCGCCGAGGGGACGACCGTGTAGAACATGTTGACCCCCCGCTTCTCCCGGGTGAGGACCCCCGCGTCCACCAGGACCTTGAGGTGATGGGACACCGTGGGCTGGCTCAGGCCCACCGGCTCGGTGAGGTCGCAGACGCACATCTCCCCGCCGTCGCCGGCGGCGATGAGGGACAGCAGCCGCAGGCGCGTGGGCTCGGCGATCGCCTTGAGCCGGACGGCGAGCGTGGCCGCGTCGTCGGCGCTGATCGTCTCCCGGGTCAGGGGCGCGCAGCAGGGCGTGGCGTCGGGGGTGCTCATGACACCCCAGCCTACAACGAGCATCGACGCGGGTCGATATTGACAACAGTCGATAGCAGTGCCAGAGTCAGCCCATCGAGATCTATCAATGGAAGGATCGTCATGGGACAGCAGGGGTCCACCGGTGCGGAGGAGCTCCGCGAGCAGGTCCGGGCGCACTACGCCGCGGCGGCCGTCTCGGTCGGCCGGGCCGGGTGCTGCGGGCCGGACGACGGCGCCACGGGCGGATGCTGCGGCTCCGGCGGGTGCGGCGCGCCCGTCGAGGACGACCCCGCCTTCGGTGCGGTGCTCTACCCGCGGGCCGAGCTCGAGCTGCTCCCCGTGGAGGCGTCCCTCGCGTCGCTCGGCTGCGGGAACCCCGTCGCTGTCGCCGACCTCCACCCGGGGGAGCGGGTGCTCGACCTCGGCTCCGGCGGCGGGATCGACGTCCTCCTCTCGGCGCGCCGGGTGGGGCCGACGGGCTTCGCCTACGGCGTCGACATGACCGAGGAGATGCTGGGCCTCGCCCGGGCGAACGCCGCCAGGGCGGGGGCCACGAACGTGGAGTTCCTCCAGGGGACCATCGAGCAGGTGCCGCTGCCCGACGGCGCCGTCGACGTCGTCGTCTCGAACTGCGTGGTCAACCTCTCCGCCGACAAGCCGGCCGTGCTCGCCGAGATGTTCCGGGTGCTCGCCCCCGGCGGGCGGGTGGGGATCAGCGACGTCGTCGCCGAGGACCACCTCACCTCCGCCGAGCGGGCCGAGCGGGGCAGCCACGTCGGGTGCATCGCCGGTGCGCTCTCGCGGACCGAGTACACCGAGGGACTGGCCGCGGCGGGCTTCACCGACGTCGCGGTCACCTTCACCCACGAGGCGGCGCCGGGCATGCACGCCGCGATGGTGCGGGCCCGCAAGCCGCGCCGGACCGAGGAGGACTGATGGACTGGACCACCCTGCACCGTCTGCACGAGATCGAGGCGGTCGCCGCGGGCTCGCGCCGGCACGTGGACGCGGGCCGGGTCGCCGGCGCCCGGCCGGGCCGCGGTGCGCCTCGGCGGCGACCGGCCCCCTGGGCGGCGGCCGTCCTCGGCCGCGTCGCGGCCGTGCGCGGCCGTCGGGTGACGTGGGGCGCACCGGTGGCCTGCGCGACCTGCGCCTGAGCCTCACGGCTGCCGGGAGTACACCACCCCGGGGGCCGGGCTGCCGATGAGTTCGGAGACGGTGACGAGGGTGTACCCGCGGCTGCGCAGGTCGGAGATGATCCCGGGGACGGCGTCGACGGTGGTCGCGTGGATGTCGTGCATGAGCACGATGGCCCCCGGCGTGGCGTTCGCCGCGACGACCGAGCGCAGCCGCGCCGAGTCGAGGTACCGCCAGTCGAGGGTGTCGATGCTCCAGAGGATGACCGCCATGCCGAGCTGGCCGGAGATCGAGTCGGTCGTGGCGTTGCGCGCTCCGTAGGGCGGTCGCATCAGGGTCGGGCGCCGGCCCGTGACGGACGTGATCTTCGTCGACGTCGTCGACAGCTGGGAGCTGATCGCCGAGGCCGTGAGCGTGGTGAGGTCCGGGTGGCTCCACGAGTGGTTCGCGACCTCCATCCCGGTCGAGGCCATCCGGCGCACCACGGTGGCGTAGCTGTCGATCCGGCTGCCGACCAGGAAGAAGGTGGCCCGGACGCCGGCGCCGGTGAGGATGTCGAGGAGCCGGTTGGTGGAGGCGCCCGGGCCGTCGTCGAAGGTCAGTGCGATGCACCGCAGCACGTCGCAGTCGGGCGCGAGGCGGACCACCCGGCAGCCCAGCGACCGGCTCTCGCCGGGGCCGGTGTCGACCGCGTAGACGCACACGGTGTGGGTGCCCGTCGCGACCGGCATGGACAGCGTCCAGCCGTGGTTCGGCCCGGCCCACGGGTAGACCCGGGCGACGTCCGGGCGGGGGTCGTCGGCCCAGGTCGCGGTGTTCGCGGCGTAGTCGACGTACATCTGGACGATGATCGGGCCGGTCGTGTCGGCGTCGATCGCCCAGCCCGAGAGCGTGACCCGGTCGGCGCCGACGACGACGGAGTCGATCTGGCCGAAGGGGTCATGACCGGGGACCGTGACCTTCCGGCAGCCCAGGGACCGGCTCTCGCCGGGGCCGGTGTCGACGGCGAACACGCACACCGTGTGGGTGCCCGGCGCCACGGCCATCGTCATGGTCCAGCCGTGGTTCGGCCCGGCCCAGGGGTAGACGCGGGCGACGTCGGGGCGGGGGTCGTCGGCCCAGGTCGCGGTGTTAGCGGCGTAGTCGACGTACATCTGGACGATGATCGGGCCGGTGGTGTCGGCGTCGATGGCCCACCCGGTGGCGCTGACCTGCTCGGGGCCGACGCGGACCGCGTCGATCGTGCCGAAGGGGTCGTGGCCGGGGACGCTCACCTGCCGGCACCCCAGGGAGGTGCTCGTGCCGGGGCCGGTGTTGACCGCGTAGACGCAGATGGTGTGGCTGCCGGCAGGCGTCGCCATGGTGAGCGTGTAGCCGTGGTTCGGGCCCGCGGTGGGATAGACGACGGCGACGTCGGGGCGGGGGTCGTCGGCCCAGGTCGCGGTGTTCGCGGCGTAGTCGACGTACATCTGGACGATGATCGGGCCGGTGGTGTCGGCGTCGATCGCCCAGCCGGTGGCGCTGACCCGCTCGGCGCCGACGGTGACGGAGTCGATCTGCCCGAACGGGTCCGGCGAGTCGGGAAGGTCGGCCAGTGCCGCGACCGGCTCCTCCGGGGTGGCCGTGACGGTGGGCTCGGGCTCCGGCTCGGGCTCCGGCGCGGGCTCTGGCGAAGGGGTGGGCTCGACGGGTGCGGCCGGGTCCACGGGCGGAGCGGTGGGGTCCGCGGGCGGCGGTGCCGTGGTCGGGTTCTCGGCCGGGGTGGTCGGCTCGGCCGGCGGTGGCGCCGTAGTCGGGTCCTCCGTGGGCGGTGCGGTGCTGGGGTCTTCGGTGGGAGTGGTCGGGTCCTCGACCTCCTCCACCACGCCGACGGCGGGTGCCGTCAGCTCAGCCGGGCCGCCCGGCAGGGCCAGCGCCGGGCCGAGGGCCAGCGCGAGCGTCGCCGTCGCCAGGGCCCTGCGTAGGCCTGCGGGGGAGCGGCCCATGACACACCTCTGAAGGGGGTGGCCGGCACGCCCTCAGGTGGCCGTACCGCGCACCCGATCTCTCACCTCCACGGTAGGGCGTCGGTGGTCGGGGTGGAAGAGACGTTCGATCCCCACATCGGGGGACTACCGGGACGCGAACGTGAGTGAGTAGACGGCGCCCGGCTGCGCGGGGAAGGTCAGCCGGGAGCATCCGGGGGCCGCCGGGACCACGGCGGTGGTCGGCACGACGGCGCCCTCGGAGACGACCACCGCCGGCCCACGGCGCTCGGGCACCTCCAGGACCAGGGGCCCGTCGCCCGCGGTAACGGTCGCCGCGTCGAGCCGGCCGCCGCTCCACCGCACGTCGACCTGGTGCCCGCCCCGGGCCCGCACGCCGGTGAGCCGGCCGGTGGGCCAGCGGTCGGGCAGGGCCGGGAGCAGGCTGACGGCGCCGTCGTGGCTCTGCACGAGGAGCTCGACCATCCCGGCGACGACGCCGAGGTTGCCGTCGATCTGGAAGACCTGCCCATCGGGCCAGTCCTCGTGCGGGTGGAGGTCGAGGCCGGAGGCCGAGGTGAGCGTCCGGAGGAGGACGTCGATCGAGTGCTCCGCGAGCGCGGTGTCGCGCAGGCGCGCGGCCAGGCAGAGGATCCACGCCTGGCTCCATCCTGTGTACCCGCTGCCGTTCGCCAGGCGGAGCGCCAGGGCCCTCCGGACGGCCTCGAGCAGGGCCGGCTCCCGGGTGGCGGTGATCCGGCTGCCCGGGAACGCCCCGTACAGCTGCGAGACGTGCCGGTGGCCGGGCTCGGCCGGGCGCCGTTCGTCGGCCCACTCGAGCAGGTCCCCGGCGCGCCCTACCTGGACCTCGCGCAGTCGCGGGAGGGCCGACCGCGCCTCGGCGGCGAGCGCGGCCTCGCCGGGGTCGTCCTCGGCCAGGGCGAGGTAGGACGTGAGCACCTCGCGGACGAGCTCCTGGTCCATCGCCGCGCCGGCACCCACGGCCACCTGGGCGCCACCGTCGAGGACGAACCGGTGCTCTGGTGAGGTGGAGGGGCTGACCACCAGGGCGCCCCTCCCGTCGTCGACGAGCATGTCGAGCGCGAACGCGGCACCGGCTCGCAGCACGGCCACGGCACCGACGGTCCTCGCGGTGCGCTCGGCGCCCGAGCCGGCGAAGTCCACGTGCTCGACGAGGTGGCGGGCGAGCCACCACAGCGCGGACGGCCACGCCGCCCACTGGGGTTCGCCGTCGACGGGCTCGGTGAACCGCCAGAGGTCGGTGTTGTGGTGGACCGCGGCGCCGCGGGCGCCGTAGTAGCGGCGGGCCGTGCCCGTCCCGGCGACGGCGAGGTCCCGGACGAGGTCGAGCAACGGCGTGTGCAGCTCCGCGAGGTCGAGCAGCTCCGCGGGCCAGTAGGCCATCTCGAGGTTGATGTTGGTCGTGTAGTTCCCGCTCCACGCGGGCCGGGCGTCGGCGTTCCAGATGCCCTGGAGGTTCGCGGCCTGGGTGCCCGGCCGGGAGCTGGACACGAGGAGATGGCGCCCGAGGTCGAAGGCGCGCTCGTGCGCGGCTGCGTCGTCGCCCGACGCGGAGAGGTCGAGGTCGACGCGGTCGACGAGACGACGGCGGTCCGCGACGTGCTCGGCGAGGAGGTCCTCGGTGCGCCGCGCGAGGGCTCCCCCGACACGGTCCCGGGCGGCCTGGGCGAGGCTCTCCACGTCTGCTCCGGGCCTGCGGTCCCACCCGCGGAAGCCGGTGGCTCCGGCGACCACGAGGCGCAGACCGCCCGGCACGGTCTCGGTGACCGCGACGACCGCGAAGCCCATCCCGGCGGCGACCGACCCGTCGGCGTCGGGCTGGTCGTCGGCGTAGGTGACGGGCTCGTCGTGATCGACGTAGTCGGGCAGGCACGTGACGGGCGCACGCCCGGTGACCACCGTCCAGGCCCGGCCGGCCTCGTCCGTCGTGGTGGTCGTCCGCACGGGGTGCGGCGTGTCCAGGACGACCGCGACGGCTGCCTCGGACCCCGCGGTGCCCGCGACGGCCCCGGCCCCGGTGACCGGACCGGTCGCCCGCGAGACGAGCACCCCCGCCGGCGCGGAGACGAACGTCTCGACCGTGACGCCGTCGTGCATGGTGCGGGCGACGCCGTCGCGCAGGTCGAGCTCGCGGGCGTAGGCCGACCCGTCTGCGCCGGTGGCGTAGGTCCACCGGAGGCGGCCGACCGGCTGGTACGCCTGCGTCCACCGGCCCGACTGGTTCCGGCGGGCGAGCTCTTCCGCGCGGGCCAGGTCGCCGCCCGCGACAGCGGCCCGGATCTCGGTGAGCAGGGCGGCGCCCGGCGCCTCGACGTCCGCCGGTGGCCCGTCGCCGTCGCCGTCGCGCGTCCGGGCGCCGGCGTCCTCCGGTCCGACCCCGTGCTCGCCCGGCCCCCCGGACCAGAGGGTGTCGAGGTTGAGGTTCATCTCCTCGGTGCCCGGCAGGCCCCGCAGGGCGGCACCCAGGCGTCCGTCGCCGAGCAGGAAGCTGTCGATGAAGGAGGGTGCGGGGGTGTCCAGGCGGATGACGTGTCGGGTCATGGGCGGGCTCCGTCGGCCGAGGGCGGTGGGTGGGCGGCCGTCGAGCGAGGTCGGGCACGCCGGGAGAAACCCTCCCACAGCCCTGGCTCCGCGGGCCTTGCCGGCCACGAGACCCCGGTCTGGAGCCACCGGGACGGTGAAGACTCCCGCCTACCCGACCACGAGGTGCTGGCGACCGTCGATCTGCTCCCGGACGATGTCGAGGTGGCCTGCGTGGGTAGCCGTCTCCAGCAGGAGCCTGAGCACGCAGCCGCGTGCGTCGGCGAGGGGCGGGAACGGGAAGACGTCCTCCGGAGGCCACCAGAGCGGGGAGGCGTCGAGGTCCACCGCGCCGAGCACGCCGTCGCTGCGGCGCCGCCAGCGCCGGTACTGCTCCGCCGCTGCCGCGCCGGTGGTGACCCGAGCCTTCCAGCCGTCCTGGACCAGGCCGATGCACTCCGGGTCACCGCCGACGATCGCGCCGGCCCAGAAGATCTCGACGTCGTACGTGAGGTGGTTGAGCAGCTGAGCGATCGACCACCCGGACGGCGCGACCGGCCGCGTCAGGTCGTGCTCGCCGAGCCCTTCGACGGCAGCCAGCACATGACCACGTTCAGCGTCGAGGTGGGCGAGCAGGCCGGTACGTTCGCTACTCATCACGGCACCGTAGCCCCCGTGCGGCGCGCCGGGGAGCTGTGCGGTGGCCCCTGGACAGAGACGACCTGGCCGGCGTTCGGAGCGGGTGACGGGAATCGAACCCGCGCTATCAGCTTGGGAAGCTGAAGTTCTGCCACTGAACTACACCCGCGTGCGCCTGAGCGCGCCGCCACTATACCCAACCTCGGGCGTCCGGGACGAACCGGCTCCCGGGCCGCGGTGTGTCCCGCGCCCGGCCGGCCGGCCGGGCGCTGCCGGGTGGCACAATCGCACGCGTGCTGCTCTCCGACCGTGACATCCGGACCCAGCTCGACGCCGGACGGGTGACGCTCGAGCCCTACGACGTCGAGATGATCCAGCCGGCCAGCATCGACGTGCGTCTGGACAAGTACTTCCGCCTCTTCGACAACCACCGGTACCCGGTCATCGACCCGGCGCAGGACCAGCCGGACCTCACCCGCCTCGTCGACGTCGGCCCGGACGACCCGCTCGTGCTCCACCCCGGCGAGTTCGTCCTCGGCGCCACCTACGAGCGGGTGACCCTGCCGGACGACATCGCGGCCCGCCTCGAGGGCAAGTCCTCCCTCGGACGCCTGGGCCTGCTCACCCACTCCACGGCCGGGTTCATCGACCCCGGCTTCACCGGGCACGTGACGCTGGAGCTGTCGAACACGGCGACCATGCCGATCATGCTCTGGCCGGGGATGAAGATCGGCCAGCTCTGCTTCTTCCAGCTCTCCTCGGCCGCAGAGCGCCCGTACGGCTCCGGCGCCACCGGGTCGCGGTACCAGGGCCAGCGGGGTCCGACGGCCTCACGCTCGCACGTGAACTTCCACCGCACACCGGTGCGCTGAGCCGATGGCCGACGAAGCGGCCCGTCCCGTCCTCGACCGCGGCCTCGCCGACCCCCACCACCTCCTCGTGCTGCCCGCGGAGGTGACCGCCGACGACCTCGAGGCGCTCGCCGTCTCCCGCGACGAGGACGCCGGCTGGGCGGGGCCGTCGCAGCTGCGCGTCCAGGCCGGCGTCCAGCTCACCGGTCCCTGGGGCCTGGACCGCGCCCTCCGCGGCGGCTTCGACCTGCCCGCCTGGGCCGAGCAGGCCTACCTCCTGCTCTGCCCGGTCCAGCGCGGCGGACCGCTGCCGCCCGAGCTGCGGGGGATCGACCCGGTGCTCGACGCGTTCCCGGAGGGTGTCCCGCACGGGGTCGAGTCCGAGGCGCTGGGTCACCTGCGCGCCTTCGCCCGGCGTCTCGGAGGGGCGGTGCGGCTGGCGGGCTCGGGCGCGGTGGTCGTGCCCGACGCCGACGCCGCGGTCGACCTCACCGTGCTGGCACCGGTCTGGCTCGATCACGACGTGTGCCTGCAGGTCCTCACGCAGACCTTGCCGGAGGTCCACTCCCTCCTCGACGACATCCCCGACGAGCTCGCACGTCTGCAGGTGCTCGAGGGGTACGCGATCGTCGCGCACCTCGGCGAGGGGGACCTCGTCGAGGTGGCGGTGGGCGGCCTCCAGCAGGCGCCGGTGGTCCTGCGCGGGACGCCCTGGGCGCACGACGGCGTCGTCGCCTACGAGGTCCGGTGGCGTCCGCACCACCCCGAGCAGGCGTTCGCGGCCCGGCCATCGCTGGCCCAGCGGCGAGCGAGGGCCCGGGCCGGGGCCCTCATCGAGCGCACCGTCCTGGCGTTGCACGCCCTCACCGGCGGCGAGATCAGCGACGACGACGGCTTCCTCGTCGAACCAGGGGACCTCGGCCGGGACTGACCTGGCGGCTGCAGCGCTCAGCGAGGACCTCGCGGGTCGAGTCAGTGCGCTCGTCGCCACGGGCTCGACCCGGGACCTGCTGACTGGGCGAGCGCCGGACGGGTGATGACCCCCGGCACGCCGAAGGGGCCCCGGCCGACGGCCGGGACCCCTTCGTGGTCAGATCGTGCGGGTCAGTACCCGCGGACGGTGCCCGCGGAGTCCTGCGCGTGACCGGTGACGGCATCCTTCTGGTGGGCTGCCTCACCCTTGACCTCCTGTGCGCCCTCGGTCGCGGTGGCCTTGACGTCCTGGGCCCCCTCGGTCGCGGTCGCCTTCACCTGCTGGGCGCCCTCGGTGGCCGTGCCCTTGACCTGCTCGGCCGCCTCCTTGGCGGGCTCACGGAGGTTCTCGCCCATCTCCTTGGCCAGGCCCTTCGCCCCCTCGGTGACGCCCTGGACCGCGTCGCTCTCCTTGGCCTGCGTGGCGAGCTCGCGCTCCTTGCGGGTCGAGGGGATGAGCGAGGAGGCCAGCAGCCCCACGCCGAAGGCGATGACACCGGCGGCGAGGGGGTTGCCCTCCGCCTTCGCCTTGACCTGCCCGGGGGCAGCCTTGGCGGAGCCGGCGACGTGGTGGGCGCTGTCGGACAGGCCGCTCGCCCGGTCGCCGACGGAGGTGGAGGCGTCGTCGGCGGCGCCGAAGACCTTCTCCTTGACGCCGGTCACGGCGTCCTTGACCTTCTCGCCCTGGCGGTGCGCGATCTGGCCGGGGCTCATCTTGTCGCCGAGCGCGTCGACGTTCTGCGAGAGGTCGGCGCGGGTCCGCTCGATATCGGCGCGGATCTGGTCGGGGTCGTTGCTGGTCATCATCGCTCCTGTCCCTTGAGGGCGGTCGGGATCTTCTTCACCGTGTCGGTCGTCTGGGGGAGTCCCTCGACCTGCTTGACGTTCTTCTTGCCCTGGAGGGCGAGGACCGCGGCGACGATCCCCCAGAGGACGGCGACGATCAGGCCGGACCAGCCCAGGGCGGGCTCGGCGCCGCCGTCACCGATCAGTGCCCCCAGGCCCCACCAGAGGGCCAGGGAGAGGAACAGCAGGACGAAGTGCCCGGCGACTCCGGCGCCGCCGAACAGGCCGGCGCCCTTCCCGGCCTTCTTGGCCGACTCCGCGGCCTCTGCCTTGGCGAGCGCCATCTCCTGGCGGATGAGCGTGGACAGGTCCTCGCTCACCCGGCCGATGATCTCGCCCACGGAGGCGTTCGCCGGGTCGCTCGCGGGGACGGCGGACGTGGGTCCGGGGACGGTGCTCATCGGACGTCACTCCCCAGCGGGTCGCCCGAGCCGTAGCTCGGCGTCCCGTAGGTGGAGGTGGTGGACCCCGACGTCGGGGTGCCGTGCGCGGGGAACTCCGTGGTCGTCCCCGCGGTGGTGGCCGGGACGGTCGTGGTCTCGGAGGTGTACGGGTCGGTGGTGACCCGGGCCCCGGTGAGCGGGTCGATCTCCGTGGTGCGCGGGGTCACGACGTGACGGGCGCCGGTGTCGGGCTCGTTCCCGGCGTCCTTGAGGCCGCGTGCGAAGCGGCCGGCGACCAGGCCGAGGCCCGCCGCGATCGCGACGAAGGTCCCCGGGTGGCGACGGGCGTACGACTGGACGTCCGCGAGGACCTCCTCGGGCTCGCGGTCCTCGAACCAGCGTCCCGCCTTCTCGAGGTAGTCCCCGGCCTGGCGGGCGAGGTCGGCGGCGAGCCCGCTCTGGGCGTTGCCGTCGGCGAGGGCGGTGAGCTCACCGGAGAAGGAGCGCAGCCCGCTCGCCAGCCGCGTCTGCTGCCCGGAAGCCTGCTGGCTGAGCTCTCCGCGGCTCTGGTCCCAGAGCTGGCGGGCCTGGTCCTTGGCGACGGCGACCGTCTGCTGCGCGGTCTCCTTGGCCTGGCCGGCCGTCTCCTGGGCTGTGGCCCTGGCCTGGTCCGCGGTCTCGCGGGTCTTCTCGGCGGCGACGTCCTTCACCTGGCCGGCGCTCTGACCGGCGTGGTGCGCGACGTCGGCCGCCTCCTGCTTGGCGGCGTCCTTCCGGCCCGGCTCGTCAGCGTCGTAGGTGGTCTCGCCGTAGGTGGTCGTGGCCGCGGGGACCGCCGGCGCCGGCGGGTACGCCGGGGGCATCCCGGTGCTGCCGAGGGGGTCGCGCGGTTCCGTGGGGCGGCCGTACTGGTCCGTCATGGTCAGTCCCTTCAACGGTCGTCGTCTTCGGTTTCAGCGACGTTGCTTCCCATGCTTGGACGGTTCCTCCGATCGCGCACGCTGAAACGTCTGTGAAGCGACAGCGCGCAAGGACGTAGATCGTCGCGTGTGAAGCCAGGAACGGCAGCATTGCAACGAAATCCCGCGCCTGGATGCGTGGTGGAACGGGGTTGAACTCCGTGGACGTCTAGCGGAGGTGAGTAAAGAGAAGACCAAGTGAACAAGGGTGAAACGGTTGTGGCGCGATATGTGATGTGTCAGCGAGGTCGCGCTCGCGATGCGGCTGCGCGGGTGGTTGGGCTGTGGGTGGCTCGGCTGTGCCCGTGGGCTCGGCTGTGCCCGTAGGCCGGCTGTCCCCGTGGCTCGGCCGGAGCTCGGCTCGGTGCGGCCCGTCAGTCGGCGGGGGCGGGGTCGCCCCTGCGGACCGCCGCGAGCAGCAGCTGGGCGACGTCGAGGACCTCGACGTCGTCGCCGTTGGCGGCGGCACCGTCGGAGAGCATCGTCGTGCAGAAGGGGCAGGCGGTCGCCACCGCCGTGGCGCCGGTCGCCGCCGCCTCACCCGCGCGCGCGGAGGAGATGCGCGTGCCGACCGTCTCCTCCATCCACACCCGTCCGCCGCCGCCACCGCAGCACATGGCCGTCTCGCCCGAGCGCGGCATCTCGGTCAGCGACAGGCCGGGGACCGCGCCGAGGAGCTCGCGTGGCGGCGCGTAGACCTGGTTGTGCCGGCCGAGGTAGCAGGGGTCGTGGTAGGTCACCGTCCGGCTCGCCTCACCCGCGGCCGGTGGGACCGGGGTCAGCCGGCCCTCGCGCACGAGCCGGTCGAGGAGCTGGGTGTGGTGGACCACCTCGTAGCGGCCGCCGAGCTGCGGGTACTCCCGGGCCAGGGTGTTGAAGCAGTGCGCGCAGGTCACCACGATGCGCCTGGCGCCGGCCTCCTCCAGGGTCTCGACGTTCTGCGCGGCGAGCATCTGGAACAGCAGCTCGTTGCCCGAGCGCCGGGCGGGGTCGCCGGTGCAGGTCTCGCCGTCGCCCAGCACGGCGAAGCTGACCCCCGCCGTGTGCAGGAGCTCGGCGACCGCCCGGGTGGTGCGGCGAGCCCGGTCCTCGAAGGCGCCCGCGCACCCGACCCAGAAGAGGTAGTCCACCTCGGCGGCGCTCTCGACGTCGGCGCCGACGACCGGGACGTCGAACGGTAGGCCCTTGGCCCACTCGAGACGCTTGCGCGGCGCGAGCCCCCACGGGTTGCCCTTCGACTCGAGCTTGCGGAACATGCCGCCGAGCTCGGCCGGGAAGGCGGATGCCATGAGGACCTCGTGACGCCGCAGGTCGAGGATGTGGTCGACGTGCTCGATGTCCACGGGGCACTGGTGCACGCAGGCCCCGCAGGTGGTGCACGCCCACAGCACGTCCGGGTCGATGACGTCCGGGACGAGGTCGGACGGGACGGGGGAGACGCCACCCGGACCGGTCGCGCCCGCCTCGGTGAGGGCGCCGAGGACGTCACCGGAGTGCGGCCGGAAGCCGTCGCGGCCGGCGAGCGCCGCCGCACCGATCTCCTCGGGGGAGGCCGCGGTCGGTGCGGCGTCCGGCGTGGCAGGACGTGCCGTGGCCGCGGCGCGGAGGAACGGGGCGGCGGCGGTCGCGTGGTCGCGCAGGGCGAGGGTGAACAGCTTCGGGGACAGCGGCTTGCCGGTGTTCCAGGCCGGGCACTGGTCCTGGCAGCGGCCGCACTCGGTGCAGGTGGAGAAGTCGAGCAGGCCCTTCCAGGTGAACTCCTCGACGTGCCCCACACCGAGCGTGACGTCCTCCGGCAGGTCGTCCAGGGCGGTGACGTCGAGCGGCGCGCCGCCCACGAGCAGGGGCTGCGCCGGTCCCAGGGCGGGACCGCCGTCGGGCTCGCGCCGGGCGTAGACGTTGACGACGGCGAGGAACCGGTGCCACGCCACCCCCATGGACGGTTGCAGCCCGATGACCACCATCCAGCTCATGGAGACGACGATCTTCACCGCCGAGACGACGGTGATGGCGTCGGCCAGAGCCGCCTGGCCCGCCCCGACCAGCGGCTCCCCCAGCCACGCGGTGAGGGGGAAGTGCAGGGGGGTCGCGAGGTGGGCAAGTCCCGGCTCGCCGGCGTAGTAGGCGTACTCGAGCACCCGCAGGGCCAGGACGCACACGATGACGACGGCGATGACCGCCTCGACGAAGTAGGCCTGCCACCGCGTCGAGCCGAAGAACCTCGAGCGCCGGCGCTCGGGCAGGGGCTCTCCCGCGCGCGGGCGGCGGCGCAGGCGTACGCCCACCAGCAGCAGGATCCCGGCCAGACCGAGCCACGCGAAGGCCTCGACCAGCCACTCCCACGGCGGGAGGTGGCCCAGCAGCGGCAGGGCGAACGCGGGGTCCACCACCTGGCCGTAGCCGGTGACGAGGGTGAGGAACAGCAGCGGGAAGGACACCATCACCAGCCAGTGCGCCGCCCGGACGGCGGGGCGCTGGCGGAAGTGGCCGTGCCCGAGCACCTCGCGCACGAGGGTCCGCGCCCGCCGCCCGGCGGGGGACAGCCGCCCGGGAGCGGGCCGTCCGACCCGGACCTGACGCACGATCACCGCGGCGCCGCGGGCGAAGACCGCCACACCGGCCACCGTGGCGAGCACCACGACCACGAGGGAGATCGTCTGCAGCAACGAGGGGTCCTTCCGGTGGGCTGGGGCCACGGTACCGCCGGGTGCAGCCGCGTCCGCGCGACCGCCCGCGGCGCGGCCGCCCGGACGGACCGTGACGGGTCCGCGCGGACCGTGACGGGGGCGCTCCGCTCGGCTCCGGGGTTGTTCAAGGATTGATAAACTCGCCCCGAACCCTCCCCTCTGCCCCGAACGGTGCGACGGCCGACACGGGTTCGCCCTTGACCGCACACGACTCCGGGGAGTGGCCATGCTGCAGCTGCTGGCGATCCACCTGGTCGCCGCGCTGCTCGCGCCCCCGCTCGTGGCCTGGCTGGGCCGGCGGGCGTTCCTCGTCCTCGCCGCGGCGCCCGCGTCGGCGGCCGTGTGGGCGGCGGCCGTGTCCGGGCGGGTGCTGGCGGGCGACCACCCCGAGCAGGTGGTCGCGTGGGTGCCGAGCCTGCAGCTCGAGCTGGCGTTCCGGCTGGACACCCTGTCGTGGCTGATGACGCTCGTCGTCGGGGGCGTCGGGGCGCTCGTCCTGGTCTACTCGGCCGCCTACTTCTCCCGGTCCGCGCACGCGCTGGGCCGCTTCGCCGCCGTGTTCGTCGCGTTCGCCGGGTCGATGCTCGGCCTGGTCACCACCGACGACACCCTCATGCTGTACGTGTTCTGGGAGCTGACCACGGTCACCTCCTTCCTCCTCATCGGGCACTACCACGACCGGCAGTCCTCCCGGCGGGCGGCGCTGCAGGCGATCATGGTCACCACCTTCGGCGGCCTGGCCATGCTCGCCGGCCTCATCATCCTCGGCGAGAGCCGCGGCGGCTCCTACCGGCTCGGCGACCTCGTCGCGACGGCCGCCGCGGGCGAGCTGGGGGTCGGCGCGCACCCGGCGCTGGTGCCGACCGCCGTCGGGCTCCTCCTGCTCGGCGCGGCGACGAAGTCGGCGCTGGTGCCCTTCCACTTCTGGCTACCGGCGGCGATGGCCGCCCCGACGCCGGTCAGCGCGTACCTCCACGCCGCCGCCATGGTCAAGGCCGGCATCTACCTCGTCGCCCGGTTCGCCCCGGGGGTGGCAGACCTGGCCATCTGGCGCTGGACGATCGTGGTGGTGGGGCTCGCGACCCTGGTCGTCGGCGGGTACCGGGCGCTGCGCCAGTACGACCTCAAGCTGGTCCTCGCCTTCGGTACCGTCTCCCAGCTCGGCCTCGTCGTCGTCCTCGTGGGCCACGGCGACGCCGCCGTCGCCCTGGCGGGGCTCGCGATGCTGCTCGCGCACGCCCTGTTCAAGTCCGCCCTGTTCCTCGTCGTCGGCGTGGTCGACTGGGCGCTGGGGACCCGCGACCTGCGCAAGATCTCGGGCCTGTGGCGCCGCACGCCCGTCCTGGCGGCCGCCGGTGCGCTCGCCGCCGCCTCCATGGCGGGCCTGCCCCCGACGGCCGGCTACGTGGCCAAGGAGGCCGCGCTCGAGGGGCTGGTCCACCGCGGCGCACCGGTCGACTGGGTCGTGCTCGTCGGCGTCGCCGCCGGGTCGGCCCTGACCGTGGCGTACTCGCTGCGCCTGTGGTGGGGCGCCTTCGCCGACAAGCCCGGTGTCGAGGCGGCGGAGCCGCAGAAGACCTCTCGGCTCATCATGGCGGCGCCGGTGCTGCTCGCGGCCGCCGGCGTCGTCGTGGGCCTGGTGCCCGGGCTCGTCGAGCGCCACCTCGCCCCGCACGCCGGCACCTACCCCGGCGAGGAGGGCCACCTCACGCTGTGGGGCGGCCTGGGCGTACCGCTGGCCACCACCGTGGCGATCCTCGCCACCGGCGCGGCGCTGTTCCTCGCGCGCGAGCCCGTCGAGCGGTTCCAGCGCTCCTTCCGCGACCTCGAGGGCGCCGAGGGCGCCTACCGCCGGATCCTGCGCACCCTGGACAACCTCGCGGCCGACGTCACCGCCTGGACCCAGCGCGGCTCCCTGCCGGCGTACCTCTCGATCATCCTCCTCACCACGGTCGTGCTCGCGGGCGGTGCCGCGACCCTCGGTGGTGACACCTGGCCGGCGGCGTTCCGGGCGTGGGACAACCCGTTGCAGGCCGTGGTCGCGGTCGTCGTCGCCGTCGCGTCGGTCCTGGCCGCCCGCGCCCGCCGCCGTCTCAAGGCCGTCGTCCTGCTCGGCGTGGCCGGGTACGGCATCGCCCTGCTCTACGAGCTCCACGGCGCCCCTGACCTCGCGCTGACCCAGGTGCTCGTCGAGACGGTCACCCTCGTCGTCTTCGTCCTGGTGCTGCGGCGCCTGCCGGCCTACTTCTCCAACCGGCCCCTCGCGGCGTCGCGGTGGTGGCGTGCCGGGATCGGCGCGCTCGCCGGCGTCACCGTGGCGGGCCTGGGCGTCCTGGCCGCCGGCGCCCGCGTCCACGAGCCCGTCTCGGTGGACTTCCCGGCGGAGGCGTTCGAGTTCGGCTACGGCAAGAACATCGTCAACGTCACCCTCGTCGACATCCGCGCCTGGGACACCATGGGTGAGATCTCCGTGGTGGTCGTGGCCGCGACCGGCGTCGCGTCCCTGATCTTCCTCCGCGCCCGCAGCGGCCGGATCGACCGCGCCCGGAACGCCGGGGGGCGGCGCCCCGACGGCCCGGCGGTGTGGGGCGGCGGGCGGCCCGACCAGGCCGCCGAGCTGCGCCGCCCGCGCCCCGGCGGCGCGGAGGTCCGTGCGCCGGGACGCGGTCGGACGTGGCTCGCGGGGGACGCCACCCTCGCCCCCCAGCGCCGGTCCGTCATCTTCGAGATCGGGACCCGGCTGGTCTTCCACACCCTCCTGGTGTTCTCCCTCTTCCTGCTCTTCTCCGGTCACAACGCCCCCGGCGGCGGGTTCGCCGGCGGCCTGGTCGCGGGCGTCGCGCTCATCGTGCGCTACCTCGCCGGCGGGCGGTACGAGCTCGGCGAGGCCGCCCCGGTCCATCCCGGTCTCCTCCTCGGCGGGGGGCTGTTCCTCTCCGCCGGCGCCGGCGCCGTGCCCCTGCTCTTCGGCGGCACCGTCCTGGAGACGACGATCGTCGACGTCGTCCTGCCGGTCTTCGGCCCCGTGCACCTGGCCACCGCCCTCTTCTTCGACACCGGCGTCTACCTCGTGGTCGTCGGGCTCGTCCTGGACGTCCTGCGCTCGCTCGGCGCCGAGGTCGACCGGCAGGGGGAGATCGAGGGCAACCAGGCGCCCGACGTCGCCTTCGACGACCCCGCCCAGCTCGCCGACGACGCGCTGCCCGCCCGCGACGACCGCGCCGAGGTGCCCGAGGCGCTGCCGGGAGGACGGCGATGATCGACCTGACCCCCTCCGCCGCCCTCGTGCTGCTCGTCGCCGTCCTCGTCGGGACCGGCGTCTACCTCATCCTCGAGCGCTCGCTCTCCCGGGTCATCATCGGCGTGGCCCTGATCTCCAACGGGATCAACGTCCTCATGCTCATCGCCGGCGGCCGCGCGGGCGGCCCGCCGCTCATCGGGGAGACCGCCCCGGAGGACATGTCCGACCCGCTGCCCCAGGCGATGGTCCTCACGGCGATCGTCATCACCCTGGGGATGACGGCCTTCCTCCTCGCCATGGCCTACCGCTCCTGGCAGCTCAACGGCCACGACGAGGTCCAGGACGACCTCGAGGACCGCCGCATCGCGCGTCGCGCCGCCCGCGACGAGGTCTCCGCCCGCGCGACCGACGACGCCGGCTCCACCCTCGCCGAGGACGCCGCGGTCACGCGCGACGAGACCGCCGTCCTCGGCGGCGAGCACGCCCCGAGCGGGCACCACGCCCCGGCCCTCGCCGCGGACGACGAGGAGGCGCGATGAGCTGGCTCGTCGCCCTGCCGGTGGTCCTGCCCCTCATCGGGGCCGGCTTCGCGCTGGCCCTGGCCCGTCACCCCAAGGTCCAGGTCGTCGTCTCCGTCTCCACCCTCACCGTCGTCCTGGGCGTCGCCGTCGCGCTGCTCGTGGAGGTCAACGACGGTCCCGTGGTGCTCGACGTCGGGAGCTGGGCGGCCCCGGTGGGCATCGCGCTGGTGGGCGACCGGCTGGCCGCCCTGCTCCTGGTGGTCTCGGTCGCGGTCACCCTCGGGGTGCTCCTGTACTCCCTCGCGCAGGGCATCGCCGACGGTGACGAGGGCGCCCCGGTGGCGATCTACCACCCGACCTTCCTGGTCCTGTCGGCCGGGGTCTCCAACGCCTTCCTTGCCGGCGACCTGTTCAACCTCTACGTCGGCTTCGAGATCCTCCTCGCGTCGAGCTTCGTGCTCATCACCCTCTCGGGCACGCGTGAGCGGATCCGCGCCGGGACGATCTACGTCGTCGTCTCGCTGGTGAGCTCGATGGTCTTCCTCACCGCGATCGCGCTCGTCTACGCCGCGGTGGGCACCGTCAACCTCGCCCAGCTGGCCATCCGTCTGCCCGAGATCGAGCCCGGGACCCAGACGGTCCTGCAGCTCATGCTCCTCGTCGCGTTCGGGATCAAGGCCGCGATCTTCCCGCTCTCCGCCTGGTTGCCGGACTCCTACCCCACGGCCCCGGCGCCGGTCACCGCGGTGTTCGCCGGCCTGCTCACCAAGGTCGGCGTCTACGCGGTCATCCGCACCCAGGTGCTCCTCTTCCCCGGCGGCCACGTGGACGACCTGCTCAAGTGGGCGGCGCTGGCCACGATGATCGTGGGCATCCTCGGCGCCGTGGCGCAGGAGGACATCAAGCGTCTGCTCTCCTTCACCCTCGTCTCCCACATCGGGTTCATGATCTGGGGGATCGCGACCAGCAGCGAGGCGGGCCTGTCGGCGGCGATCTTCTACGTCACCCACCACATCACCGTCCAGACCTCGCTCTTTCTCATCGCCGGGCTCATCGAGCGTCGCGGCGGCACCACATCCCTGGTGCGCCTGGGCTCCCTGGCGAAGGTCGCCCCGCTCCTGGCGGTGCTGTACTTCGTCCCCGCGATGAACCTCGCCGGGATCCCCCCGATGACGGGGTTCCTCGGCAAGGCCGGCCTCGTCCAGGCCGCCGCGGCCGAGGGCGGCAGCATGTCCTACGCGCTCATCGCCGGCGGTCTGGTCACCTCGCTCCTCACCCTCTACGCGATCACCAAGGCGTGGAACATGGCGTTCTGGCAGGAGGCCCCCGAGCCGCTGCCCGAGACCACCACGCCGCGCGGGATGGTCCTCCCGGCGGCCGGCATGGTCGTCTTCTCCCTCGTCCTGGCCGTCATGGCCGGCCCGTTGTACGGCTACACCGACCGCGCCGCGGCCGACCTGCGGGCGCGCACCCCGTACATCACCGCCGTCCTCCCGGACTTCGAGCGCGGCACGGGCGAGTCCTCGGACGTGGCCCAGGAGGGTGAGCGGCGCGAGGACGCCGAGGAGGAGACCGAGGACACCGACCCCGCGCCGCTGCCGACCGCGACGGACGGGGGTGACGGCTCGTGAGCTCCGACGCGCCTGCCCCCGGCGCCCCGAACGCCGACGCCCCGGCCCCTGACGCGCCTGCCCCCGTCGGGCCGGCCCGGCGAACCCTCCCGCGCCGGCCGCGCCTGCGCCCGCGGACGTCGTGGGGTGCGCTGGCGTGGCTGACGGGCGTGTGGGTGCTCCTGTGGGGCGACCTCACGGTCGCCAACGCCGTCGCAGGTCTCATCGTCGCGCTGGTGGTCACGTGGCTGGCCCCGCTGCCGCGGGCACCGTTCGACGGGCGGTTCCGCCCCGGCGGGGTGCTGCGGCTCGTCGTCCGGTTCGCGGCCGACGTCGTCGTGGCGTCGGTGCAGATCGCGTGGATGGTGCTGCGCCGCCACCACCCCACGGGTGCGGTCATCCGGGTGCAGCTGCGCTCGCACTCCGACACCTACCTCGCGGCCACGGCCGGCATGGTCTCCCTCGTGCCCGGCTCGATCGTCGTCGAGGCCCACCGGCTCACCGGGACGCTGTACATCCACGTCTTCGACGTCGACCTCGCCGGCGGCCTCGAGAGCGCCCACCGCTCCGTGCTCGAGCAGGAGGAGCGGCTGCTGCGCGCCTTCGCCTCGCGTGACCAGCTCGCCGACGCCGGGTACGCGCCCGGGCCGTCCGCGCGCGCCGGACGACTGGGGGCGCCGCGATGATCGCCGTCTACCTCTTCTGCTCGGTGGCGCTCGGCCTCGCCGGGCTCCTCGCCCTGCTGCGGATCGAGCGGGGACCGAGCATGCTCGACCGCGCGGTCGGCCTCGACGTCGTCACGGCCGCCACGCTCGGCTCCGTCGCCCTGGTCACGGCCGTGACCGACCGCACCGACCTCGTCCCCGTGCTGCTCGTCCTGGCGGTGGTCGGCTTCGTCGGCGCGGTGACGCTGGCCCGCTTCGTCGCCGTCGACCGCGCCGAGGAGGCCCGCATCCTCACCCGCGAGGAGCTGCGGGCGGTCCTCGCCCAGCAGCAGGCCTCCGACGACGACGAGGCGCCGCCCGTGCACGACCCCGACGCCCCCGCGTCCTCCGCCTCCGCGCCGACCACGCCCGACCGGGACGACATGACCGACGACGGCACCGTCACGGCGACCGGGGCCGGTGAGGGCACCGAGCCGCTGCCGGCCGAGGAGACGCCCGTCGGCGACGTGGGGAGGGACCGATGACCTGGGAGGGTGTCGCCGACGTCGCGGGGGCGGTGCTGCTCGTCCTGGGCAGCACCCTCACCCTCGTGGCGGCCTACGCCGTGTTCTTCCTCCAGGACCTGCTCTCCCGCATGCACGCCGCCACGAAGCCGCAGGTGCTCGGGCTGGTGCTCATGCTCGGCGGGGTCGCCCTGTCCGTGCGGGAGCCGGTCCTGGTGTGGACGCTCGTGCTCGTCGTCGCCTTCCAGCTCATCACCGCCCCCATCTCGGCCCACATGGTCGGCCGGGCCGGGTACCGCACCGGCAAGGTCGACGGGGCCGGGCTCGTGGTCGACGAGCTCACCGAGGACCTGCGTGCCTCCCGCCGCCGGACCGAGGGTGCGCGCGAGGCCGAGGCGGACGAGCGGGCCCGCGGCGCCGCCGGCGACGGTGCCGGCCAGGACGCCCCCGGGACCGACGGGTAGCCGGCCCGCTTCGGTCGGCGGCGAGGGCCGGCGTCGGGCATGATCGGGGGCATCGTCGACGAACGGGAGAGACGCATGGACATCGGCTGGAAGATCGTCAGCACCGGGGCGGTGCTCGCGGCGGGCGTGGCGACCAACAAGCTCGTCGACGTCGGCTGGAAGCTCGTCACCGGGCACGAGCCGCCCACGGACGAGGACGACCCCGGCGTGCGCGCCTGGGAGGTCTTCGCGTTCACGGTCGTCTCAGGCGCCATCCTCGGCCTCATGCGCCACTACGCCATGCGCGGGGCGAGCAAGTTCTACGGTGGTCCCGTCGAGAAGCGGGTGGACAAGGTCTGAGGTGTCCCGGGTGCTAGGCTCCTTCGCGAACGACAGGGGAGCGCCCGGGCGGCGCTGAGAGTGCGGGCAGCCGCAGACCCTCGAACCTGCACCGGTTAGCACCGGCGAAGGAAGTCGGGTTTCTCCCTGCATCACCGGCGTGCGCCGGTGGTGCAGGCCCTCCTTGACCGAGGAGGACGCATGACCAGCACGGCCGGCACGACCCGCACCACCGTGACCCTCCGCACCGCCGCGACGATCGGGGCCGTCGGCCTCGCCCTCGCCGGCTGCAGCCTCACCGCGGGGGAGCGCGACGAGCCCGCGGGCGGGAGCACCGGCGGCGGGGAGCTCACCGTCGTCACGCACGACTCCTTCGCCCTCAGCGAGGAGCTCCTGGCGGACTTCGAGGCCGAGACGGGGTACTCGCTCACCTTCGTCGCCCCGGGCGACGGCGGCGCGCTGGTCAACCAGCTCGTCCTCACGAAGGACTCCCCGCTGGGTGACGTCGTCTACGGCATCGACAACACCTTCGCGGCCCGCGCGGTCGACGCCGGGGTCCTCGAGCCCTACACGTCGCCGGACCTGCCGGACTCGGCGGGCGAGTACGTCCTCGACGAGGCGCTCACCCCGGTCGACGTCGGCGACGTGTGCGTCAACGTCGACCACCAGTGGTTCGCCGACGCCGGGCTGCCCGAGCCGGTCACGCTGGAGGACCTCGCCGACCCCGCCTACCGCGACCTCCTCGTCGTGACCAACCCCGCCACGTCCTCGCCGGGCCTGGCCTTCCTCGCCGCCACCGTCGGGGCCTTCGGGGACGGCTGGCAGGACTACTGGGCAGACCTGGCCGACAACGGCGTCAAGGTCGTCGAGGGCTGGTCCGACGCGTACTACGTCGACTTCTCCGGCTCCGAGGGCGCGGGCCCGCGCCCGCTCGTGCTGTCCTACGCGTCCTCCCCGGCGGCGGAGGTGCCCGAGGGCGGCGGCGACCCGCGCACCGGTGCCCTGCTCGAGACCTGCTTCCGCCAGGTCGAGCACGCCGGCGTCATCGCCGGTGCCGAGAACCCCGAGGGTGCCCGCGCCTTCGTCGACCTCCTCGTCTCGGCCGACGTCCAGGCCGACATCCCCGGCCAGATGTTCATGTACCCGGTCGACACCACGGCCCCCCTCCCCGAGGCGTGGGCGGCGCACGCGCCGCTGGCGGAGGACCCGCACGACGTGCCCGCCGAGCAGATCGCCGCCGAGCGCGAGGACTGGATCGCCGCCTGGACCGAGATCGTGATCGGCTGAGGTGACGACGACGCGCCCGTCCTGGGCGGGACCCCTCTGGGCGCTCGCGGCCGCCGTGCCGCTGGCGTTCCTCGCGGTGTTCTTCGCCTGGCCCGTCCTGGCCCTCGTGGGCCGGGGGTTCGTCGCCGACGGCGGGGTCGACCTCGGCGGGTTCGCGGAGGTCTTCTCCCGGCCCCGCACGTGGCGGATCCTCGGCCTCACCCTCGCCCAGGCGGTGCTCGGCACGGCCGGCTCCCTGCTCCTGGGCATCCCGGGCGCGTACCTGCTCTACCGCACCCGCTTCCCCGGCCGCGCCGCGCTGCGGGCGTTCGTCACCGTCCCGTTCGTGCTGCCCACCGTCGTCGTCGGCGTGGCCTTCCGGTCGCTGCTCGCCGAGGGGGGCCCGCTGGGGTTCCTCGGCCTCGACGGCACCTTCACCGCGATCGTCCTGGCCCTGGTGTTCTTCAACTACGCCGTCGTCGTGCGCACGGTCGGGGGGATGTGGGAGCGGCTGGACCCGCGCGCCGAGCAGGCCGCCCGGGCGCTGGGCGCCTCGCCGGCCCGGGCGCTGCGCACGGTCACCCTGCCCGCCCTGGCCCCGGCGATCGCGTCCGCGGCGTCGGTGGTGTTCCTGTTCTGCGCGACCGCGTTCGGGGTGGTGCTCGTCCTGGGCGGCCTGCGGTTCGGCACGATCGAGACCGAGATCTGGGTCCAGACCACCCAGTTCCTCGACCTGCGGGCCGCGGCGGTCCTCTCGGTCGTCCAGCTCGTCGTCGTCGCGCTCGCCCTGGGGGTGGCCGCCCGCACCCGCGCCGGCCAGGAGCGGGCGCTGCGGCTGGGCGCCGCCGCGGCGGCGGCCCACCCCCTCCGGGTCCTCGAGCGGGGCCCGCGCGGGCGGTGGCGGCCGGGGCCGGACCTCGTGCCCGCCGGGGTCACCGCGGTCGTCGTCGCCGGACTGCTGGCGCTGCCGCTCGTCGGCCTCCTCGTGCGCTCCTTCCGCAACCCGGGCGGAGGGTGGGGCCTGGAGAACTACGTCAACCTCGGGACCACGGGCGGGCCCGGCACGCTGAGCGTCACGGTGTGGGAGGCGACGGCGAACTCCCTGCGCGTGGCGGTCGACGCCACCGTCCTCGCCGTCGTCGTCGGCACCCTGGTGGCCCTCGTCGTCTCCCGCCGCCCGCGGTCGCGGTCGGGGCGCCGCGCCGTCGGTGTCCTCGACGCCCTGTTCATGCTGCCGCTCGGGGTCTCGGCGGTCACGGTGGGGTTCGGCTTCCTCATCACCCTGGACCGGCCCCCGCTGGACCTGCGCTCCTCCCTGGTCCTCGTGCCCGTCGCGCAGGCGGTCGTCGCCGTACCGATGGTCGTGCGCACGGTCCTGCCGGTGCTGCGGGCGATCGACCCGCGCCTGCGCGAGGCCGCGGCCACGCTCGGCGCCGGCCCGGCCCGCGTGCTGGCCACCGTCGACGGGCCCTTCCTCGTGCGCTCCCTCGGCCTGGCGGTCGGGTTCGCCTTCGCCATCTCGCTCGGGGAGTTCGGGGCGACCTCGTTCCTTTCACGGCCCGACCGGCCCACCCTCCCGGTGGTGATCTTCCGGCTCATCGGCCGGCCCGGCGCGGAGAGCTACGGGATGGCCATGGCGGCCGCGGTGGTCCTGGCGGTGCTCACCGCCTCGGTCATGGCGCTCGCCGAACGGCTCCGGACGGCGGAGGCGACCCCGTGGTGAGGGCGGACCGGGCGGGCGTGACGGACACCGCCGCGACGGCCACGGACACCGCGTCGCCGGTCGCACCCGGCGAGGCGGGTGCGACCGGCGAGTCCGGTGCGACCGGCCTGCGGCTGCGCGGGGTGGTGGTGCGCTACGGCGCCACGACGGCGGTCGACGCGGTGGACCTCGACGTCGCCGCCCGAGAGGTTGTGGCCCTGCTCGGTCCCTCCGGGTCGGGCAAGTCGTCCCTGCTCCGGGCCGTGGCCGGTCTCGAGCCGGTGGCGGCGGGCGGCATCACCTGGGCCGGCCGGGAGGTCACCGGCGTGCCGGTCCACCGGCGCGGCTTCGGTCTGATGTTCCAGGAGGGCCAGCTCTTCCCGCACCGCACGGTGGCCGGCAACGTCGGCTACGGTCTCGACGGCCTGCCGCGGGCCCGCCGCGCCGAGCGGGTCGCCGAGCTCCTCGAGCTGGTCGGCCTGGCCGGGTACGGCGACCGGTCGGTGGCGACCCTGTCCGGCGGGCAGGCCCAGCGCGTCGCCCTGGCCCGCGCCCTGGCGCCCGCGCCCGCGCTGCTCCTGCTCGACGAGCCGCTGTCGGCCCTCGACCGGGGCCTGCGCGAACGGCTCACCGGTGAGCTCCACGAGATCCTCCGTGCCACCGGCACCACCGCCCTGTACGTCACGCACGACCACGACGAGGCATTCACCGTCGCCGACCGGGTGGCCGTCATGGTGGACGGGCGCCTCGTGCAGGTGGACCGCCCGGCCCGGCTGTGGCGCCGACCGGTGAACCAGGAGGTGGCGGCGTTCCTCGGCTACGGGCCGTTCCTGCCCGGGCAGGTCCGCGGCGCGGTCGTCCGGACGTCTATGGGCGAGGTGCCGCTCCCCGCTGCCGCGCCCGGTGAGGCCCCACGCCCCGCGGCCGCTAACGTGCTGGTCGGCCTGGGCCCCGCCGCCCTCCACGTCGTCACCGGTGAGGGGTGGGCCGGGGGCGACGACGTCGTGGTCCCCGTTCTCGCGACCCGGTTCGTCCGCGGCCGCACCGAGGTCGACGTCGCCCTGCCCGGGGGCGAGCGGGCGACCGCCCTCACCACCGCCACGGAGGTCGGCGCCCAGGTGCAGGTGCGGATGGACCCGGACGGCGTCGCCGTCGTCCCTCAGACCGCCTCGTCGTAGGAGCCCACGACGGTGACGTCCAGGGCGAAGTCGACCGGGAAGTCCCCGAACAGCAGCCGGCCGGCCGCGGTCGCGGCGGCGCGGACCGCCGTGGCGACCTCGGCCGCGGCTGCCTCGGGGCTGTGCACCACCACCTCGTCGTGGAGGAAGAAGACCAGGTGCGGGGCCCCGCCGTCGATGCGCCGCAGCCGCAGCCGCAGGTCCGCCAGCCAGGCCAGCGCCCACTCGGCGGCCGTGCCCTGGACGACGAAGTTGCGGGTGAAGCGACCCCAGTCGCGGGCGACGGCGCCGGCACGGCGCCGGTCCACGTCGTCGGCGTCGCCCTCGCTCGCCCGGCGCTGCACGCGGTGCCACTGCGGGGGCGGGACCGGGGAGGTGCGCCCGAGCCAGGTGCGCACGACCTCGCCGCGCTCGCCCGAGCGCGCCGCCTCCTCCACCACCCGGGTCGCGCGGGGGTAGGTGCGCTGGAGCCGGGGCATGAGCAGGCCGGCCTCGCCGGTCGTGGCCCCGTACAGCGCACCGAGCATCGCCACCTTGGCACCGGCGCGCGTCTCGGCCACCCCCTCGTCGACGAGCGCCTGGTAGAGGTCGCCGGCACGGCTGGCGCGGGCCATGGCCTCGTCGCGCGACATCGCGGCGAGCACCCGCGGCTCGAGCTGGGCGGCGTCGGCGACGACGAGGCGCCAGCCCGGGTCGGCCACCACCGAGCCCCGCACCTGGTGCGGGAGCTGCAGCGCCCCGCCGCCGCGGGCCGCCCACCGGCCCGTGACGACACCGCCGGGCACGTACGCTGGCCGGAACCGCGCGCGGCGCCCGGGGGCGTCGGCCGGAGCCACCCACGCCTCCATCCACGTCCAGCCGTTCGCGGCGAGCAGGCGGGCGAGCCGCTTGTACTCCAGCAGCGGCGCGACGACGGGGTGGTCGAGGGCCGCGAGCTCGTGCTTGCGGGTGGTACGGACCTCCAGGCCGGCCCCGCGCAGGGCGTGCCGCAGGTCGGTGGGGGAGTCGGGGTTGAGGCTCGGGGCGCCGAGGAGGTCCCGCACCTGCCCGGCGAGCGCCTCGAGGGCCCCGGGTCGGGCGCCCGGCCCGGGGCGCGGGCCCAGGACGGCGGTGAGCATCTCGTCGTGGCGCGCGGGGTCGAACGGGAGGCCGTCGTGGGTCATCTCGGCAGCGACGAGCGCCCCGGCGGACTCCGCGGCGAGGAGCAGCCGGAGGCGGCCGCCGTCGCTCCCGGCGAGGGCGACCTGCTGGCGGTGGTGCTCGGCGAGGACCTCCTCGACCCCCACCGTGGCGGCGGCGGCGTCGTCGAAGAGGGTGGCGGCGTCGGGGTCCGGCCCGGGCGCGGCGACGGCGTCCCACGCCGACTCCTCGGGCGGCAGGGCGCCGGCGCCACGCAGGATCGCGTGGCACAGCCGCAGGTCGTGGCAGCGCTCGACCCGAACCCCGGCGTGCAGCAGCGCCGGGTAGGTCGTGGCCGTGTCCGCCCAGACCCACCGGGGCCGCTCGCGCTCCAGGGCGCGGACCGCGTCCGGGAGCCCCTCGGCGTCGAGGACCGCCGGTCCGCCGGCCGGCGCCGGCCCGTGCCCGTCGGGACGGACCACGAGGCGGGTGCCGCCCTGGCCGGCGGCGAGCAGGACCTCCACCCGGGCAGGCTAGCCCTGCGCGCAGACACCGCCGGCGCCCCGGTGACGGCCTCCTGGGCTGTGCCGCCCTCCTACGCTGTGCCGCCCTCCTCGGCGGCGACGTCCTGGACCGAGCGGGACAGGACGCAGAACTCGTTGCCCTCCGGGTCCGCGAGGACGACCCAGGAGACGTCCGGGCCCTGGCCGACGTCGGCCCGCCGGGCGCCGAGGGCCAGGAGCCGCTCGACCTCCGCCGCCTGCGTGGAGCCGTCGGCGCGCAGGTCGAGGTGGAGGCGGTTCTTCACCGTCTTGGGCTCGGGCACGGCGATCACGTCGATCCCCGCGCCGCCGCCCGGCGGGGCGATGCCCACCAGCTCCGGCGAGGACTCCACCACCTCCCACCCGAGGGCGGCGGCCCAGAACCGGGCCACGAGCGAGGGGTCGTGGGCGTCGATGGCGATGGCTCCGATGGCGCTGGTCATGAGCCATTCGTACCACCGGACCCCGAGCCCCGCGCCGGGCCGGACCCCGACACGGTCCCCCGGTCGCACCGGACCGGGACCCGCTTCCGCCCGGCCTGGCGACCTGGGACCATGGCGGACGTGGGCGAGACCGTCGCGCTGCGCTCGGCCCCGGGGCGCCGGACCGTCGTCGCCGCCGTGCTGGGCTCCGGGATGGCCTTCCTCGACGGCACGGTGGTCAACGTGGCGCTGCGCCGGATCGGTCTCGACCTCGGTGCCGGCGTCGAGGGCCTGCAGTGGGTCGTCAACGCGTACATGCTCACCCTGGCCTCCCTCATCCTCGTCGGCGGCGCGCTGGGCGACCGCCTGGGCCGCCGGCGCGTCTTCGTCGTCGGCGTCGTCTGGTTCGCCGTCGCCTCCCTCGCCTGCGCGCTCGCGCAGAGCACCGGCCAGCTCGTGGCCGCCCGGGCCCTGCAGGGGGTCGGCGGTGCGCTGCTCACCCCGGGCAGCCTCGCGCTGGTCCAGGGCACGATCGTCCGCGACGACCGTGCCCGGGCGATCGGCATCTGGTCCGCCTGGGCGGGGGTCTCCACCGTGCTCGGCCCGCTGGTGGGCGGGTGGCTGGTCCAGGCGCTGTCGTGGCGGTGGGTCTTCCTCGTCAACCTCCCCCTGGCCGTCCTGACCCTGCTCGCCGTGCGCGCCGCCCCGGAGTCCGTGCGCGGCGCGCGCCGGGGGTTCGACGTCGCCGGCGCCGCGCTGTGCGTCCTCGGGCTGGCCGGGATCACCTACGCCCTCGTCGAGCGCAGCCTGCCGGCGGCGGTCGTCGGGGTCCTCGCCCTGGGGGCGTTCGTCGGCGTCGAACGGTGGTCGCGGGTGGCCATGCTGCCGCCCGACCTGTTCCGCAGCCGCGCGTTCACCGCCTCGAACCTCGTGACGTTCGTCGTGTACGGGGCGCTGGGTGCGGTGTCGCTCTTCCTCGTGCTCTTCCTCCAGGTCGTCGGCGGGTACACGCCGCTGGCCGCCGGGCTGGCCACGCTCCCGCTGACCCTGCTCATGCTCGGCCTCTCCGCCCGGGTGGGTGCGCTGTCGACGCGCACCGGGCCCCGCCCGCTCATGGTCGCCGGACCCGCGGTCGCCGCGGCCGGGGTCGCCCTGCTCGCCGGCATCCCCGCCGACCCGTCCTACCTGCGGGACGTCCTGCCGGGTGTGACCGTCTTCGGGGCCGGCATCACGCTGCTGGTGGCGCCGCTGACCGTGACCGTCCTGGCCGCGGTGCCCGACGACCGTGCGGGCATCGCCAGCGGGGTGAACAACGCCGTCGCGCGGGCGGCGAGCCTCCTCGCCGTCGCCGCCCTGCCGGCGCTGGTCGGGCTCAGCGGCGACGACAACGAGCGACCCGCGGCCCTCGCGGCGGGGTACACCGCCGCCCTGTGGTGGTGCGTGGGGCTGCTCCTCGCCGGTGCGGCGCTCGCCACCCTGGTGCCGGCGCGCCGGCGGGTGTGACGATGGGCGTCACCCGAGACCGAGGAGCACCATGACCGACCTGTCCGCACTCGCCGCCGAGCACCTCGCCGCCGCCACCGCCTCCCCGCGCGGGCGAAGCGCCCAGCTCGTGACCAACGACGGGCCGTTGCGCCAGAGCGTCATCGCCCTGCGCGGCGGCGAGCAGATCGCCGAGCACAACGCCCCGGCCGCGGCCACCCTGCAGGTCCTGCTCGGCACGGTGCGGCTCACCGGCGGGCCGCAGGACGTGGAGCTGACGGCCGGCTCGCTCGCCCCGGTGCCCCACGCCCGGCACGGTGTCGACGCCGTCACCGACGCGGTGGTGCTCCTGACGACCGTCAGCGGCTGAGGCCCGCCGGGCTCAGAACCCGCCGCGGCCGTAGTGCAGCGAGTTCGGCCGGCAGGGGCACTCGGTGGCGATCCGCACCGGCGCGACGACCCCGGCGTCGCGCAGCGCGTAGAGGCGCGGGACGACCATGTCGCGCAGCGAGTACGGGTCGATCGTGTTGAGGTTGATCTTCGTCCCGCCCTCGAAGCCGGCCAGGGTCGAGACCCGCCACTTGAGCATGACCCGCCACGGCATGGCCATGTCCACGTCGGCCGGCCGGTGGTGCCACTCCTCGTTGGTCGGCACGGGCGTGCCCGTGGCGGCGTGGCAGGCGTGCAGGAGGTCCGACATCCCGCGCACCTCCTCCTCGGTCTGCTCCCAGGGCTCGCTGCGCGGGCTCTTGGAGTAGACCTCGAGCGTGGGGTAGCGGTGCCCGAAGCCCGCGAACGCCACGGCGTGGTCGTTCTCCGCGACGACGAGGTTCGCGTAGCCGGCGTAGTTCACCGCCACCTCGTTGTAGAGGTTGGGGTTGGTGCGCAGCCGTTCGAGCTCCATCTCGGTCTGGCGTCCGCGCTCGTCGATGGCCACGAGCTGCTTGTGCAGGTGGTCGAACGAGGCGCCGGCCGGGCGGAGCCAGTTCTGGAACACCGCGACGTAGCGGACGTACCGGTTCGCCGCGTACAGCGAGCGCATCGCCTCGACGGTGAACGCGGTGTACCGGTGGTGCTCCTCGGGGGTGAGCGTGCCGGAGGCGGCGAGCTGGTCGTCGTGGGTGGCGCCGTCGACGAAGTGCCGACGAGCGACGACGACGTCGTGCCCGCCGCCGAACAGACCGCCGGCGTGCGCCAGGCGCTCGTCCGTGCCCATGGCGTCCCACTGCGCGGGCGTCAGCCCGCCGGCGAGCAGGCGGGCGCGCAGGACCGCCAGGACGTGCTCGCGGCCGGTCTCGTCGGCGAGGTACGCCCGCGTGCGGGCGGTGACCGCCTCGGGGACCTCGTAGCCGTAGTTCACGTGCCAGTAGTCGAGGGAGAGGATCTCGAAGAGGTTGGGGATCCGGCGGAACTCGGCGACGGTGCGGCCGAGCTGGTCGGCGGGCAGCTCGCGCAGCGTCTCCCACGTGGTGCCCGACCGGACGAGGCGGGACTTCTCCGGCGGGGTGTCGAGGTAGCGCAGGTGGCAGAAGGCGCAGTGCCGCCCGTGCGCGGCGGGGTCCAGCGGGGCGGGGTCGGCCGCCGCCACGCCGAGGGGCCGGTGGGCCCGGCCCGGGACGGTCCAGACCTCGGTGCCGGTGAGCGGGCTGACCTGCTTGATGGTGCCGTCCGCCATGCGCGTGATGGGTCCGGACCCCGCCGGGTGGGGAAGGAGCATCGTCGCCTCCACGTCGTTGTCACCACCCTAACGAGCGCAGCCGCCCCCGGGCACCGGCACCGGCGTGCCCGCGGGTCTCGCCGTCAGCGCAGCCGGCGCAGGTCCGCCAGGGTCGCCGGGGCGACGAGGACCCCCACCTCGCGCCGCACCCACCACTGGCGGGTGCGGCGCAGCTCCTCCCACGTGGAGTAGCGGTAGCGGAACACCCGCGCCCGCACCCACGTCGGCCGCGCGCCGGCGAACGGGTCGACGGCGAGGAGCCGCAGCGTCGCCGGGTCTGCCTCGAGCAGGCGCTGGAGGAAGCGGGTGAACCACACGTGCTGCGAGGGCGAGCCCAGCGCCAGGAACCACATCCCCCAGTCGAGGCGCAGGTGGTACGGCGCCCACTGGCGGGGCAGACGGCCCGTCGGCCCCGGTTTCCCGGGGAAGACGTACTCGCGCCACCCCGTCTCCTCGAACGGGTCGGCGGCGTCGGTCCCCTCCACGACCACCTCGTCGCGGCGGCGGGTGATCGAGCCGAACGCGCCGTATGCGCCCACGAGGTGCCAGCGGTTGAAGGAGGCGTTCATGGCCTGCCGCGGCGAGAGCAGGTTGCGCGCCGGCCACCAGCTCAGGACGACGAGCAGGGCCGTCACCGCCAGGACGACGACGCCGAACCACACCGGCACCGGGCCGTGCGCGTCGGGGGCCGCGGTCGCCGGCACGGCGGTGGACAGGGCGCCGTCGCCGACGGCCGAGAACGCCAGGATCATCGTGAGCCAGTTGAGCCACGCGAAGTTGCCCGACAGCACCAGCCAGCCCTGGGTCACCACGACGACGCCCGCCGCCACGGTGGCGACCGGCTGGGGCGCGAGGAGCAGGAACGGCACGAGGAGCTGGGTGACGTGGTTGGCGGCGACCTCCACCTTGTGCAGCGGCCTGGGCAGGTGGTGGAAGAACCAGCTGAGCGGGCCCGGCATCGGCTGGGTCTCGTGGTGGTGGTACAGGCACGTGAGGTCCCGCCAGCACGGGTCGCCCCGCATCTTGATCAGGCCCGCGCCGAGCTCGACGCGGAGCACCAGCCACCGGAACAGCCAGATCACCGTGACCGGCGCGGCCACCTCGTCCGAGCCGAGGAACGCGGCGAGGAACCCGGCCTCGAGGAGCAGCGACTCCCAGCCGAACCCGTAGAACACCTGACCGACGTTGACGACGGAGAGGTAGAGGCCGAAGAGGGCCAGGAACACCACCATCGGCACCCACGGCGGTCCGCTCTGCGGCAGCCCGACGACCACGCTCGCGGCCAGGACGATCCCGGCGACCGCGACGGCGCGCAGCAGCCGGTCGGAGTAGCGCCACCGGAACAGGGAAGGGCCCGCCCGCCCGGCGCTGCGTCGCAGGTGCTCGGGCACCGGCAGCAGCCCGCGCTCGCCAAGGAGAGCCGGGAACTGGTGCCAGACGGCGACGAAGGCGACGAGGTAGACGCCGGCGATCCCGCGCTGCAGCACGGTCCGCGCCACGTCGTAGTCCGGTGCCGCCAGCCAGTCCACGCTGTCCTCCCGCCCCCATTGCACACCCGGCGTGCGCCCGGCGCAGCGTCTCGCGCCGTCGTCGTGTTCCATGGGGCCATGGAGACCATCACCAGGAGCCACGACCGCTTCGAGATCGCCGTCGACGGCGACGCCGCCGGCCGCGCCCTCTTCGTCGACCGGGACGGCCGTCGGATCTTCTTCCACACCGAGGTGGGGGAGGAGTACGGCGGGCAGGGACTGGCGGGGCGCCTCGTCGGTCACGCCCTGGACGCCACCCGTGAGGAGGGGCTGCGGGCCGTGCCCGTGTGCCCGTACGTCGAGCGCCTCGCCCGCCGCTCGGGCAGCTGGGCCGACGTCGTCGACGAGCCGAGCGAGGACGAGCGGGCCGCCGTCAAGGGCCTGGCGACGTCGTGAGGGTCCAGGTCGACAAGGAGCACCCCAACATCGCCAAGGCGCTCGCGGGCACGGTCGTCCAGGTGCGGATGGCCGCCGAGCGGCAGGGGGTCGGCCGCCGGCTCATGGAGCTGGTCAACGTGCGCTCGTCCCAGATCAACGGCTGCGCCCAGTGCCTGGACCTGCACGTCCGTCAGGCGCTCGAGGCCGGGGAGGACGTCCAGCGCCTCGGGGTCCTCCCGGCCTGGCGCGAGAGCGGGCTGTTCGACGACGTGGAGCAGGCCGCCCTCGAGGTGGCCGAGGCGGTGACGGCGGGCGGGCACCTCGACGACGAGACCTACGACCGGGTCCGGACGGTCCTGGGGGAGCAGCGGCTGTCCCTCGTCGTCTGGATCGCCATCACCATCAACGCCTACAACCGGGTCTCCATCGTCAGCGGGCACCGGCCGCGGGGCGCCCGGGAGTAGCCGCCGGAGTAGCCGCCGGACCTTGGTCTCTCGCGACGGCCGGGGCGGCGGCGGTAGGACGGTGGGTGACCACGCCCGCGGGACGGGCCCGCGACGGCGCGGGGGAGGCAGCGATGATGCACCGCGGGGGCCCACCAGCCCGCAGCGGCACGGGGAGCCTCGCGGCTCGGCGGGTGGCGCGGGTCGCGGGGGGGATGATGCTCACGGGTGCCGGCCTCAACACCGTGCTCCTCGTGGCCCGGCCCGGGGTCTACGCCGAGCTCGGCACCTGGTTCGCCGACCTGAGCCCCTGGCAGGTCGACGCCCTCCAGGACCTGTGGGGCCGGACGATGGGCGCACACCCGCGGGTGTGGGCGACGGCGGTCGGGGTGGGGTACGAGGCCGCCGTGGGTGCCCTGGCGCTCTCGGCGGACCCGCGCCGTCGCGTGGTGGGGCTCGGCGGCATCGCGGCCTTCAAGGCGGGGCTGCTGGCGATGGGGCTGTGGAGCTGGGCGCTGCCGTGGCTGGCGGTCGTGGCCTGGGCGGCGGCCGCGACCGTGCGTGAGCGCGACCGGGCGGGCGAGGGCCACTGATGGGCTGGCTGCTCGGGGCGTTCCTCGTCGCCCACGGACTGCTCCACCTCGCGGTGTGGGTCCCGAACGGCGAGGAGCTGCCCTACGACCCCGGTCGCTCGGTGGCGCTCGGGAACGTCCGGGCGCTCGCCGTGGGGCTCGCCGCGCTGGCGGCGACGCTGTTCGTGGCCGCCGGCGTCGGCGGGATCGTCGGCGCCCCCTGGTGGCCCGGCGTCACCGTGGCGGGGAGCGTGACGTCGCTCGTGCTCATCGCCCTGACGTTCAGCCCGTGGTTCCTCGCCGGGGTGGCCATCGACGTGGCTCTCGGGGTCTTCGCCTGGCAGGAGCTCGGGTGAGCCAGGTGCAGATGCCGGGCCCGTCGTGCGGCTACCGGCGCGTGGTCCGGTGACGGGCGCGTCGTCGGGCTAGCGGGGCGCGTCGTCGTCGTCGGAGCGCCGGGCGCGGTCGCGGGAGCGGAGCCGGGCCTCCTCGGCCCGGACGTCCGCCTGGGTGGCGCGCTCGCGCTGGAGCCAGACCGGCATCTCGTCGAGCAGGGACTTGATCTCCTCGGTGGTCAGCGGCTCCTCGACGCCGCCGCGCGAGAGCCCCGACGTCGAGACCCCCAGGCGCCGGGCGACCTCCTGACGCGGGTGCGGGCCGTTGCGCCGCAGGTCGGCGAGCCACGCCGGCGGGTCGGCCTGTAGCGCGTTGAGCTCGTCGCGGCTGACCACCCCGGCCCGGAACTCCTCCGGCGTCGCCGAGAGCAGGACGCCGAGCTTGCGGGCGGCCGTCTGGGGCTTCATGGTCTGCGGCTTCGGGGTGCTCATGGCTGGCAAGCGTAGGCGGTGGGGGCCGGACCGCGGTGCCGCTAGCCTGGCGACGTCGCCGCTCCGGCGGCCAGGCGATCGGGGGACCGGGGATGACGCAGGCCTTCCGCATCCGGTTCGTCCCGGGTGTGAGCCCGGACAGGTGGCTGCGCACGTGGGCCCGGCGGCGGCCCGGCGCCGACCTGGACGCCGGCCCCGTGGACGTGGCCGACCAGACCAGGTGCCTGCGTGAGGGCACCGCGGACATGTGCTTCGTGCGACTGCCGGTGGACCGCGCCGGGCTGCACGTCATCCCGCTCTACGAGGAGGTGCCGGTCGTCGTCGTCGCCAGGGACCACCCGGTCGTGGCCTTCGACGAGGTCGACGTCGCCGACCTCGCCGGTGAGCACCTGCTCCAGGACGCCGACGAGGTCCCGGAGTGGCGGGCGGTGGCCGACGAGGTCCGCGACGGCACCCGGGTGCCCGTCCCCGCGATGAGCCTGAGGGATGCCGTCGAGGTGGTCGCCTCGGGCGCGGGCGTCGTGGTGGTCCCGATGTCGCTCGCCCGGCTCCACCACCGCAAGGACGTCGTCCACCGGCCGGTGACCGGCGTGGCCGGCTCCCGGATCGGGCTTGCCTGGCGCGAGGGTGACGACGACCCGCGCATCGAGGAGTTCGTCGGCGTCGTCCGCGGCCGCACCGAGCGCAGCTCGCGGGGTGCGGGCGCACCGGAGGCGGGGGAGAGCAGCGCCACGCCGGCCGGTGGCCGGCAGTCGGGCAGTGGCCGGCAGTCGGGCCGGCAGACGGGCGGGGGCCGGCAGTCGGGTGGTGGCCGGCAGTCGGGCGGCGGGCCGACCGGTGGCGGGCCCCGCCGGGGCGGCTCCGCCCGCCGAGGTCCACGGCGGCCCGGCCACCGCTGACGGGCGTTCGCGGTGCACCGGCCCGCTCCTCTGCCTACGCTCGACGCGCCGCCGATACCCGGCGGGGTACGCGAGGAGAGGACCTCTCATGGCCGAGCTGACCATCGTCCACGTCGGCGACCTCCACGGACACCTCGTGCCGCGCCCGAACCTCCGCGGCGACGGCACCGGCCGGGCCGAGGGTGGCCTCGCCCACCTCGCCGCGCTTCTCGCGCGGATCCGTGCCGAGCGACCCGCCACCCTGCTCGCCAACACCGGCGACACCATCCAGGGCAGCGCGGAGGCCCTCTTCACCCGGGGGCAGGCGCTCGTCGACGTCGTCGACCGCCTGGGCGTGGACCTCTTCGCCCCGGGCAACTGGGACTACCTCTACGGCAAGGAGCGCTTCCTCGAGCTGTTCGGGCCCGGCACCGGCTCCGGTCCGTCAGGGACCCGGTGGGGCGCCGTCGCCGCCAACGCCTACCACGCCGGCACCCGCGACCTCCTCCTGCCGCCGTACCTCGTGACCGAGGTGGCCGGCCTGCGGGTGGGTGTGGTGGGGCTGTCGAGCGAGCGGGCCATCAACGCCCTCGGTCCGTGGGTGACCGAGGGCATCGAGTTCACCGACGACGCCCACGAGGTCCCGGCGCACGTGCGCACGCTGCGGGAGGACGAGGGTGCCGACCTCGTCGTCCTCGTCTCGGAGTTCGGCCTGGCCAAGAACGTCCTCATCGCCGAGACGAACCCCGGCATCGACGTCGTCCTCTCCTCCGACATGCACGAGGAGACCCGCGAGTGCGTCGTGACGTCCACCGGAGCGCTGGTCTCCGAGGTCGGTCAGGACGGGACCCGCCTGGCCCGGCTGGACCTCACGGTCGAGGGCGGGCGGGTCACGGGCCACCGCTACCGCCTCCACACCGTCGACGCCGGGACGGAGCCGGACCCCGACGTGGCGCGGCTGGTGGAGGAGGTGCGTGCGCCCTTCCTCGCCGGGGCGGCGTTCCGCACCCACGTCAACCCCCTCAACGGCGCGGTGCTCGACCGGCCGATCGACGACGTCATCGGCCGGACCGAGGTGGGTCTGCACCGGTCGGGCTTCTGCGGGGACGGGTACCCGGCCGCGGTCGAGGGCACCTCGCACGACTTCCTCTCGGCCGCCATCCGCGAGGTGGCCGGGACCGACGTGGGCCACCTGCGCGGCTTCCGGTACGGCACCCACGTCGCGCCCGGGCCGATCCGGCTCGAGGACCTCTACCACTACCTCCCGGTGGGGGCGCAGCTCGCCCGGACGACCGTCACCGGCGAGCAGCTCCGGCAGTCCCTGGAGGGCTCGGCCGACGGAACCTTCAACCCCGACCCCTTCCGCTGGACCGGTGGCTGGGTCCACGCGTACGCCGGCGTGCGCTACGCCCTGGACGTCTACGCCGACAAGGGCTCGCGCATCTCGGCGGTGCAGGTCCGCCGCGGCGACGGCGACTGGGCGGACCTCGAGCCCGGCGCCCGCTACACCCTTGCCGGGTACTGGTACCCCAAGGTGCCGGACAAGGTGGGGGGCATCGACGGCGGTGACGTGACGGTGCTGGGCCGGGCGGGCGCCCGGGCCCGCGGTTCGGGTGGTGCGGCCGACGGGCCAGGTACGGCCGACGTCGTCGACGTCACCGAGCACGTCGTGGACCACCTGGCCCGGCACGTCGTGCGGGCCGAGGAGCCGCGGGTCCGCCTCGTCCGGCCGCTGCCCGACCGGCTCTGGTCGTTCCCGGAGATCCAGCCGCTGCGCGGGGCGCGGCAGGTGGGCTCGTCGCCGCGCCGAGCCACGCCGCGCTGAGCCACGCCGCGCTGAGCCACGCTGTGCGGGGTGGACCTCCGGCCGCACCGCGTCGCCCCGGTTGCCCGGCCCGGACGGCGGCCCCACGCTTGCCCGATGGCCACCGACACCGCGGCGCCCTCACGCCTCCGGCGGGGCATCACCCCGCCCCTGCTGTTCCTGTTCATCCTCGGGGACGTCCTCGGCGCCGGCATCTACGCCCTGGTGGGGGTCCTGGCGGAGGAGTCGGGCGGCACCATGTGGGCGCCGCTGCTCCTTGCGCTGGCGATGGCGATGCTCACCGCCGCCAGCTACGCCGAGCTCGTGACGAAGTACCCGCGGGCCGGGGGAGCGGCGGTCTTCGCCCAGCGGGCCTTCCGGCGACCCCTCGTCTCCTACCTCGTCGGCTTCTCGATGCTGGCCGCCGGTGTGACGAGCGCCGCGGGCCTCTCGATCGCCTTCGCGGGCGACTACCTCGCCACCTTCGTCGACGTCCCGGCGGTCGTCGCGGCCCCGGTGTTCCTCGTGCTCCTCGCGCTGCTCAACGCGCGCGGTATCAAGGAGTCCGTCCGCTCCAACGTGGTGATGACGGTCGTCGAGGTCTCGGGCCTGGTCCTGGTGATCGTCGCCGTCGCCGTGGCCGTCGGCGGGGGCCAGGGCGACGCGGGCCGCATCCTCCAGACCCCACCAGGGGTCTCCGCAGGGGCGGCCGTGCTCGGCGGGGCGCTCATCGCCTTCTACTCCTTCGTCGGGTTCGAGGTCTCGGCCAACGTCGCCGAGGAGGTCCAGGACGTCAGCCGGGTCTACCCCCGCGCCCTCTTCGGTGCGCTGCTCGTCGCGGGGGTCGTCTACGCCCTCGTCGGGATCGGCTCGGCCGTCATCATGGAGCCGGGCGAGCTCGCCGGCTCCTCCAGCCCGCTGCTCGACGTCGTCGAGGCGACCGGCGTCGGCGTGCCCGCGTGGGCCTTCAGCGCGATCGCGCTGGTCGCCGTCGCGAACGGCGCCCTGCTGACGATGATCATGGCCAGCCGCCTGGCCTACGGGATGGCCGACGAGGGGCTCCTCCCCGCCCCGCTCACCCGGGTCCTGCCCCACCGCCGGACGCCGTGGGTGGCGATCGTGGTGACCACGGCGATCGCCGTCGCGCTGACCCTCGTGGGCGACCTCGCGGTGCTCGCCGAGACGGTGGTGATGCTGCTGCTCCTGGTCTTCATCAGCACCAACCTGGCCGTGCTCGTGCTGCGCCGCGACCGGGTGGAGCACGAGCACTTCCGCACCCCGGTCGTGCTGCCGGTGCTGGCGCTGGTCTCCTGCGCCGTCCTGCTCACCCAGCAGTCGGCCCGGGTGTGGGCGTTCGGCGGGGTCCTGCTCGCCGTCGGCGTGGTCACGCACGTGGTGGTGCGCCATCGCGTGCGTGCTTGACTCGCCCCATGGACGTCGTCATCGACCCCGCCTCCGACGTGCCGCCGTTCGAGCAGCTGCGCACGCGCCTCGCCGCGGACATCACCTCCGGCGCCCTCGCCGCGGGTACGCGCCTGCCGACCGTGCGCACCCTCGCGGCGGAGCTGGCCCTCGCCACGAACACCGTCGCCCGGGCCTACCGCGAGCTCGAGTCGGACGGGTTCATCGAGACCCGGGGCCGTCACGGCTCCTTCGTCAGCGCCCAGGGCGACGCGGCCGGTCGCCAGGCGCAGGAGGCCGCGTCGGCCTACGCCGAGCGGGTGCGCCACCTCGGCGTCGACCCCGCCGTCGCGCTGCGGTACGTCGAGCGGGCCCTGGGCCTGTAGCGGACGGGCGGCGGCCTACCGCACGACGACGGCCGTCTGCTCCGCGACGACGGCAGTCTGCTCCGCGACGGTGGCCGTCTACTCCGCGACGGTGGCCGGTGCCTGGCGTGGGGTGGGCCGGTAGACGAGGTGGAGCACCCCTGTCGGGAGGGTCTCGGAGGAGACGAGCTCGAGCGGGGTGTGCTCGACGCCGTCGGTCCAGCGGCGCTCGCCCGGGACGACGACCGGGTCGACGAGGAGGTCGAGCTCGTCGAGGAGCCCCGCGCCGAGGAGCGAGCGCACCGTCGTCAGGCTCCCCGACATGCCGATGGTGCCCGGGGTCCGCTCACGCAGCTCGCGCAGCTGGCCGAGGTTGCGCACGACCGTCGTGCCCGCCCACCCCGGGTCGGTGAGGGTGGTGGAGAGGACGTACTTGGGCACCGGGTTGATGAAGTCGGCGAAGTCGTCGCTGTCGTTGTCCGGCCAGTAGCGGGACCACTGGTCGTACAGGACACGGCCCATGAGGTAGGCCTCGCACCGGCTCGTGTGACGGTCGACCGCCTGGCCCATGGCCTCGTCGAAGTACGGGCCGTGCCACCGGTCCGGGTGCTCGGCCGAGCCGTCGAGGGTGGTGAACAGGTTGACGGCGATGCGTCCCATGGGGCTGCTCCTCGCTGGGGGTCACGGGGTGGCCGCGACGCCGTCGCGCTGCGCGGGTCCGGCCGTTCCCGCACCGTAGCCCGACGGGGGCCGGTGCGGTACCCCTCGCCGTCGCGCCGGCCGCGGGCCCCCCGTCCGCCCGGTCAGGGGCAGCGGGCGTCCGCCGGCGCGGCCTCCAGGGCCTCGGCGGCGCGGGTCCGGCCGAGGTTCCACGACAGGGGGTCGTCCGCGTCGGGTGGCGACTGCCGCTCCACCACGCAGGCCGCCAGACCCGCCGGCAGCCCCTCGAGGACGACGGGCGTCGCGTCCGGGCCGAGCGAGGCGAGGTAGTCGACGTCGACCTTGCCGGTCGCCTCGAACCGCTCGATGTTCTGGCGCGCCACCCACGCCTCGGGGTTGACCGCCCCCAGGACCAGCAGGAAGACGGCGGCGGAGACCAGCGCGGCTCGGGGGAGCCACCACCCGGACCACCGGATCCCGGCGACCATGACGAGGACGACGACCAACCCCAGCCAGAGCTCGAAGGCGTCGACGAGGACGCGGAGCACCGTGAAGCCGAAGGCGTCCTGGTAGACGGACATGCGGAAGAGCGCGGAGGCGACGACGACGAGGGTGAGGGTCAGCAGGAGCCCCAGCGCCACGCGGAGCAGGAGCCGGTCCCGCGGTGTCGTCCGGGGTGCGCGGCGCACCGTGAGCGCGACGGTGAGGAGGGTGAGGGTCGTGGCGACCGTCAGCTGGCCGAAGCCCTGGTGGACGTAGTCGGCGTAGCTCATCCCCGTCACGCGGCGCACGTAGTCGTGCCCGCCCCACATCGCCGAGGCCTGCGCCACCACGAAGACGGCGAACACCGCGACGACGAGGCCGACCGGGACCAGCCACTCCCAGGCACGCACGGGCCGCGGCGCGGGCGGCGTGAGGGTCTCCACGCGCGGCGGGTTGAGCGAGAGGTACGCCCCGGCGAGCACGACGCCGCCGACGAGGACGAGGACGAACACGCGCAGGATGATCGAGTCCCACGCGAGGTCCGGGACCAGCGGCGAGACCCACGAGCCGAAGATCGCGTCGCCAGAGGCGAACAGGCCGCCGAAGACGACGAGCGCGACGAGGGAGACCGCGGCGGTGCGCAGCACCGGCCAGAGCATGCGGTGCCGCGAGAGGGCGGACGCCGTCCGGCTGAGCAGGGGCAGGCCCCGCAGACCGGACAGGGGCCACGCGAGCGCCCCGGCGAGGACCGCGGTGAGGCGGCGCGCGTCCGTCAGGGCGGTCGTGACCAGCAGGGCGACGACGAGCAGGGCGAGCACGGCCAGCCACTCGGCGGCCCGGAGGACGACGAACGACCCGAGCCCGACGGCCAGCGCGGCGGAGAGCACCGTCCAGGGGCGGGTGCGCCGTGGGGAGACGAGGAGGATGACG
The DNA here is from genome assembly GCF_038049925.1 of Georgenia sp. M64. Lineage (NCBI taxonomy): Bacteria > Bacillati > Actinomycetota > Actinomycetes > Allobogoriellales > Allobogoriellaceae > Georgenia > Georgenia sp. M64. The sequence continues at coordinate 3,892,374 of NZ_CP145809.1, read as the reverse complement.
GCCCCGCCGAGGAGGAGCACCACGAGGGCGCCGAGGCCGAGGTTGCGCTCCGGGAGCACGACCGCCCCGAGCGCTCCGACGGCGAGCGAGGCCAGGAACGGGGTCGTCGCCGTCGCGAGGCCGGACTCGGGCCAGATCTCGCGCAGGGCACCGTCGACCGCGGACGGCGGCCGGCTCGTCGCCGTGGCGGCGGGTGGGGGCAGGGCGGGCACGGCGTGCTCGGTGCTCATGGGTCTCTCCTCGGCGGTGGGGCGGTGCGTGGCACCAGGTGCGTGGGTGACGGGCGGGGACGTGGGGCCGGCGACCGGGCCCGGCCGGCGGGGCAGGACCGCCCGGACGCGGGCGCCGGTCGACCCGGACGGCACCACGGCGATGGACCCGCCGTGCAGCTCGCACACCCAGCTGGCGATCGCCAGACCCAGGCCGGTGCCGCCCCCGCCGTCGCCGGCCGCGGCGCCGAAGCGGAAGATCCGCTCCTCGTCGCCGTCGGCGATGCCGGGGCCCTCGTCGCGCACCTCGAGGGACCACCGCTCCGGGTCGTCGGCGGACGCGAGGACGGTGACGGTGGCGCCGGCGGGGGAGTGGCGTGCGGCGTTGTCGAGGAGGTTCGCGACGACCTGGGCGAGGCGGCCGGCGTCGCCGGTGACCGTGAGGTCCTCCGGCCGGACCTGCGTGACGTAGCGGACGTCGCGGGCGAGCCGTGCCTCGGCGACGGCGTCCGCGACCAGGTCCGCCACGCGCACCGGGGCGAGGTCGAGGTCGGCCGTGCCGTCGACGCGGGTGATGTCGAGGAGGTCGCCCACGAGGTCGCTGAGGCGCTCGGCCTGCGCGAGGGCGCTGGCCAGGGCGACGTCGTCGGGGCGGACGACGCCGTCGACGAGGTTCTCCAGGAGGGCGCGCTGAGCCGTCAGGGGGGTGCGCAGCTCGTGCGAGACCGTGGCGACGAGGCGGCGGCGCTGCTGGTCCGCCGTCGCCAGGTCGACCGCCATGGTGTTGAAGGCGCGTGCCAGCCGGCCGACCTCGTCGGCCGAGGTGTCCGTGACCCGCAGCGAGTAGTCGCCGGTGGCCATGCGGGCCGCCGCCGCGGTCATCTCGCGCAGGGGCGCGGTCATGCCGCGGGCGAGGGCCTGGGTGACGGCGAGGGCGGCGGCGACGGTCACCGGCAGGGTCATCCACAGCGGGGCGCCGGCGCGGCTGCCGATCTCGGCGACGAGAGCGGCGGCGACCACGCTGAGGCCGACCAGCAGGCCGATCTTGAGCTTGATGGAGCCGACGGCGTCCAGGGGGCGCCCGGCCGGGTCGGGCGTCATCGCAGCTCCACCGCGTAGCCGACGCCGTGGACCGTGCGCACACGTTCCGGGCCGATCTTCGTGCGCAGGGCCCGGACGTGGGTGTCGAGGGTCCGCGTGCCGCGCGCGTCGGCCCAGCCCCAGACCTCGCGCATGAGGTCCTCCCGGGTGCGGACGACGCCGGGCTCGGCGGCGAGGGTGGCGAGCAGGTCGAACTCGAGGGGGGCGAGGTGCACCTCCGTGCCGCGCACCCACACGCGGCGGGCGGCCCGGTCGAGCGTGACCTCGCCGAGCTCCACGCGCGGTGCGCCGGCGGCGGCGAGCTCCCGCGCCCGCTCGACGCGCCGGAGCAGGGCGCGGATGCGTGCAACGACCTCCCGCTGCCGGAAGGGCTTCGTCACGTAGTCGTCGGCGCCGACCGCGAGGCCGACGAGGACGTCGGTCTCCTCCACGCGGGCCGTGAGCATGAGCACCGGGACGGGGCGGACGGCCTGGATGCGGCGGCAGACCTCGATGCCGTCGAAGCCCGGCAGCATGACGTCGAGGACGACGAGGTCCGGGGCCTCCCGCTCGAAGGCCGCCACCGCGCCCGGGCCGTCGTGGGCCTGGACGACGTCGAAGCCCTCGGCCACCAGGCGGTCGGTGAGGGCCTGGTTGATCGTGGGGTCGTCCTCGACGACGAGAAGTCGTGCGGCGTGCTCCATGGTCCTGAGCCTAGGAGCGGCGGCGTGCTGAGTCGGTGGGGCACATGTGAGGGTCCTGCAAGGAATGCGGGACCGTCGCAGGTGTTCCTCGCCGCCACCGGGCGCGCCCTCGCTAGCCTGGCCCCATGCCGCTCCAGCTGACGCGGTCCGACGTCCTGGCCTTCCGCCGCTCCGTCGGTGCGCTCGACGAGCGGCGCGCACCCGGGAGCGATGCGCTCCGCCGGGCCGCCTGGGCGGGACTCCAGGACAGCACGCCCCGTTCGGCTCTCCTCTCGCTCCACGCACGCCTGACCGGCGTGACGTCCGACGCGTGGGAGGACCCCGCGCTCGTGCAGGTGTGGGGCCCGCGGTTCAGCGCCTACGTGGTGCACGCGGCGGACCGGGCGGTCTTCACCGTCGGCCGGCTCCCGGTCGACGCTCGCCGTCGGGCCGAGACGCAGGCGCTCGCCGACCGCCTCGAGGACTGGCTCGGTGGCGAGGCGGCGACCTACGGGGCCGCCGGACGAGGACTGGGCGTCGCCCCCAACAGCCTGCGTTACGCCGCCCCCACCGGCCGGGTGCTCATCCGCTGGGACGGTGCCCGGCAGCCGGTGGTGCGGATGGTTCCGCCGCCCGACGTCGACCCGGCGGAGGCCCGGCTGGAGCTCGCCCGGCGCTACCTGCACGTGTTCGCGCCGGGGACGCCCGAGGGCTTCGCGAGCTGGGCCGGGGTGAGGCCGCGCGCCGCCGTCGCGACCGTCGAGGCCCTGCGCGACGAGCTGACGCCGGTGAGGACCGCCGTGGGCGATGGGTGGATCCTCGCGGCGGACGAGCCGGCGTTGCGTGCCCCGGACGGATCTCCCGCGCACGTCCGGCTGCTCCCCAGCGGGGACGCCTTCACGCTCCTCCAGGGAGTGGACCGGGAGCTCCTCGTGCCCGACGCCGGCCGGCGGGCGCAGCTCTGGACCCCACGCGTGTGGCCGGGGGCGGTGCTCGTCGGGGGTGAGGTGGTCGGCACGTGGCGACGTGCCGGGGGCGTCGTCACGATCGCCGCGTGGACGACCCTGTCCCGGGAGGACCGCGACGCGGTCGAGGCGGAGGCGACGTCGTTGCCGCTCCCCGACGCCCTGACGGTCACCGTTCGCTGGGCCGAGAGCTGAGCGGTCGAGCGAGCTCGAGCAGACGACGTGCCACGAGCACCGCGAACACCGCCCAGGGCGCGAGCGACGCCATGGCGAGCACCAGGCCGACCGTGCCGAAGTTCGACGGCACGGCCATCAGCGCCGCGGCCACGAGCCCCCACATCGCCGTCGCCCGGCTGAAGGCGCTGCTCCGGTACATCAGGACCGCCAGGACGAGCAGCGTCACAAGGTTGAAGAAGTAGTAGACGTCGAACGCGGTGCCCATCCAGGTGGCCAGCATCCCGTCACCCGTGGCGACCAGCGCGACCTGCTCCGCCGGGCCGGCCTCACCGTACGCGCGGGCGAGGGTGAGCATCTCGACGGGCCGCGGCGAGGCCATGTAGGCGGCCATCCCGAGCACGCCGAAGGCCAGTGCCACCACGACGGCGGACCGGCTGACGCGCCACAGCACGACGGCGAGGGCGAGGTAGAGCAGGAACGCGAGGAGGTTGCTCACGACGTAGAGCGCGTCGAGTGCGAGGACACCACGGACCGGGTTGTCGAGGAGCACCTCGAACAGCTCCACGGTGGTCTCCGGTGGTGGCCAGACCAGGTAGATGCCGACCTGCACGATGATGAGCGCGACGCTCGCCAGCGCCACCCAGGCGCCGGTGACGAGAAGTCCCGACCACGGCGAGAGGTCGTCCCGCACCCGTCGTTCGTCCACGGCAACCATCGGTCCTCCGATCCCGGCGGCCGACGTCACGATCCCGACTGTCGGCGTCAGTCCATCCTGCGACCGTCCGCCCTGCGCGCCTCCGGTCAGCGTCCCGCTCTCGTGCGCCGGCCGGCAGGTACGGAGGTCCCGGCGTGGGTCAGGCGCGCTCGCCGGCGGCGGGTCAGGATCGCGGTGCCAGGTCGGGTTCGGGTTGGGGGTCGGGCGGAGGTTGCGGGTCGGGCTCAGGGATCGGTCGTCCCTCGCCCGCTCGGGTCTCCGGCGGCCAGCGTGGTGACCGGCCCGGCAATCCAGTGCTCGATCTCCGGCCAGCTGCGAAGGCGCACGACCGTGAGGTCCGGCCGCCGCCGCCGGAGGTCGGCGACGCGCGCGGCGGTCTTGCGGTGGGTCGTCCAGGCCCACCGCACGATGTGTTCGCGGTCGGTGAGGATCGTCCAGAGCGGTGGCTCGACGTTGCCGTTCCACAGCTCCTGCCGACGTCGCCTCCGGACGACGGTGCGCACGACCACCTGACGCATGACCCGTGCGCGCGGCAGATCGAGCCAGACGAGGAGGTCCGCTCGCTGCGCCAGGACCGCACGGACGGAGCCGTACTGCCACTCCGTCACCCAGGACGGCTCCGCCACGAAGCGCTGCACGTCGGCCTCGAAGGTCGGCCGCGGCGTCCAACCGGGTCCGTGGTACAGCGCGTCGATCTCCACGTGCTGGACTCCCAGCCGCTCAGCGATGCGACGGGCGGTGCTGGTCTTGCCCGCCCCCGAGGTGCCGGCGACGAGGATGCGAGCCGGTCGGTCGAGGAGCGGGTCGGCAGGTCCCAGCAGCGGCATGCTTCCCACGCTAGCGAGCCGTTCGAGGTGGGCCGGCCGCCCGCCCCCGATGCGCTGTGCCGAGACCGGTTCCCGGGACGGGGAACAACGACGCCCCGTCGATAGTTGAGCCTGGCAGACTCAAGTTCGGCACCGCCGAGTTGACATGACCGGATGGCGGGGGAAACTTGAGTGCATACGACTCAACATGGAGCCGGCGACCCGTGCCGGCCCGCGACGAAGGAGCGAACGCACATGGCACGAGCGGTCGGAATCGACCTGGGCACCACCAACTCGGTGGTCGCCGTCCTCGAGGGTGGCGAGCCCACCGTCATCGCGAACGCCGAGGGTGCCCGCACCACCCCGTCGGTGGTCGCCTTCAGCAAGTCCGGCGAGGTGCTGGTCGGTGAGGTCGCCAAGCGCCAGGCCGTGACCAACGTCGACCGGACCACCGCCTCGGTGAAGCGTCACATGGGCACCGACTGGTCCAAGGAGATCGACGACAAGAAGTACACGCCGCAGGAGATCTCCGCGCGGATCCTCGGCAAGCTCAAGAAGGACGCCGAGTCCTACCTGGGTGAGCCGGTGACCGACGCCGTCATCACCGTCCCGGCCTACTTCAACGACGCCGAGCGTCAGGCCACGAAGGACGCCGGTCAGATCGCCGGCCTCAACGTGCTGCGCATCGTCAACGAGCCCACTGCTGCCGCGCTGGCCTACGGCTTGGAGAAGGGCAAGGAGGACGAGCTCATCCTCGTCTTCGACCTCGGTGGCGGGACGTTCGACGTCTCCCTCCTGGAGGTCGGCAAGGACGAGGACGACTTCTCCACGATCCAGGTCCGCGCGACCAACGGCGACAACCGTCTCGGTGGCGACGACTGGGACCAGCGGATCGTCGACTGGCTGGTCAAGCAGGTCAAGAACAAGGACGGCGTCGACCTGTCCAAGGACAAGATCGCCCTGCAGCGACTGCGTGAGGCCGCCGAGCAGGCGAAGAAGGAGCTCTCCTCGGCGACGAGCACCAACATCTCCCTGCAGTACCTCTCCATGAGCGAGGCCGGGCCCATCCACCTCGACGAGAAGCTCACGCGGGCCGCGTTCGAGGAGATGACCAAGGACCTGCTCGAGCGCACCAAGCAGCCGTTCCACAACGTCATCAAGGACGCCGGGATCTCGCTGTCCGACATCGACCACGTCGTCCTCGTGGGTGGCTCGACCCGCATGCCGGCCGTGACGGAGGTCGTGAAGGAGCTGACCGGCGGCAAGGAGCCCAACAAGGGTGTGAACCCGGACGAGGTCGTGGCCGTCGGTGCCGCCCTGCAGGCCGGTGTCATCAAGGGTGACCGCAAGGACGTCCTCCTCATCGACGTCACGCCGCTGTCCCTGGGCATCGAGACCAAGGGCGGGGTGATGACCAAGCTCATCGAGCGCAACACGGCCATCCCGACCAAGCGCTCGGAGGTCTTCTCCACCGCTGAGGACAACCAGCCGAGCGTGCTCATCCAGGTCTTCCAGGGCGAGCGCGACTTCGCGCGGGACAACAAGCCGCTGGGGACGTTCGAGCTGACCGGGATCGCCCCGGCCCCGCGCGGCATGCCCCAGATCGAGGTCACCTTCGACATCGACGCCAACGGCATCGTCCACGTCTCCGCCAAGGACCGTGGCACGGGCAAGGAGCAGTCGATGACCATCACCGGCGGCTCGGCGCTGCCCAAGGACGAGATCGACCGCATGGTCAAGGAGGCCGAGGCGCACGCCGCCGAGGACCACAAGCGCCGCGAGGAGGCCGAGCTGCGCAACACCGCCGAGCAGCAGGTCTACTCCACGGAGAAGCTCCTGACGGACAACGCCGACAAGCTCCCCGAGGAGGTCTCCACCGAGGTGCGCGGCGCCGTCGACGCCCTGAAGAAGGCGCTCGAGGGCGACGACGTCGAGGCCGTCAAGACCGCGCAGGCGGACCTGACGACCAAGAGCCAGAAGATCGGTGAGGCGCTCTACGCCCAGCAGGCCTCCGAGGGTGCGCCCGCCGGTGGCCCGCAGGGTGCGCCCGGCTTCGACGACACCGCCAAGGCGGCCGACGAGGACGTCGTCGACGCCGAGATCGTCGACGACGAGGAGACCAAGTGACGCCCCACGACGCCACCCCTCACGACGCCACGCCGGACGAGGCGGCCGACAAGCCGCACGTCACCGACAAGCGGCGGATCGACCCGGAGACCGGCAGGAGGCGGGACGCGGCGGACGCCGCCGCCCCTGCCGGGCCGGGAGCCGACGCTGCCGACGCCGCCGCGACCGACGCCGCGGCTCCGGGTGACGAGGTGACCGGCGAGGACGAGCTGGGCAGGGCCAGGGCGGAGGCCCTCGACCTGGCCGACCAGCTCGCCCGGCGCAGCGCCGAGGTCTACAACGTCCAGCAGGAGTACAACAGCTACGTCCGCCGGTCCAAGGCCGACGCGGCCGCGCAGCGGCAGGCCGGCGTCAACGAGGTCGTGGAGTCGTTGCTGGGGGTGCTCGACGAGATCGAGCTCGCCCGTCAGCACGGGGACCTGACGGGCCCGTTCGCCGCCATCGCCGAGAAGCTCGAGACCGCGCTCGCCCAGCGCTTCGCGGTCGAGCGCTACGGGCAGGTGGGCGAGGAGTTCGACCCCGAGGTCCACGAGGCGCTCATGCACAGCACGGACGCCGAGGCGAGCGCCACCACGGTCACGCAGGTTCTCCAGCCGGGCTACCGTGCCGGTGACAGGGTGCTGCGGGCCGCTCGCGTGGCGGTCAGCAGCCCCGCGTGAGCAGGACGGCCCAGGTGCCGCGGCGGGCGACCGCCGCGGCACCGCACGATCGAGGAGGTGAGGCGGGATGACCGGACAGGACTGGCTGGAGAAGGACTTCTACGCCATCCTCGGCGTCGCGAAGGACGCCGACGCCGACGCGATCAAGAAGGCCTACCGCAAGCTGGCTCGCCAGCACCACCCGGACCACAACCCCGACAACGCCCAGGCCGAGGAGCGGTTCAAGTCCGTGGGTGAGGCCTACGCCGTGCTGTCCGATCCCGAGCAGCGCAAGCAGTACGACGCGCTGCGCGCGATGGCGGGAGGCGGCGCGAGGTTCTCGGCCGGCTCCGCCGGTGGCGGCGGCACCGCCGGGTTCGAGGACCTCTTCGGCTCGATGTTCGGGCAGGGCGCGCCCGGCGGGGCCCGGGTGCGCTACAGCACCCAGGGGCCTGCCGGTGGTGCTCAGGGCACCCAGGGCTTCGAGGACATCCTCTCGGGGATGTTCGGGGCCGGCTCCTCCGGGTTCGGGTCCCGGCGTCGCCCCCAGCGGGGGGCCGACGTCGTCGCGAACGCGACGCTCCCGTTCCGGCAGGCACTCACGGGCTCGACCGTCCAGCTGACGGTCGACGGCCGGCAGGTCAACACGCGGATCCCGCCCGGCGTCCACGACGGGCAGCGGATCCGCATCCGCGGCAAGGGCCGCCCCGGCGCCAACGGCGGGGAGGCCGGCGACCTCATCGTCACCGTGCACGTCGAGCCGCACCCCGTCTTCGCGATCGACGGCAAGAACGTGCGCATGAACGTCCCGATCACGTTCGACGAGGCCGCCCTCGGCGCGACGATCGAGGTGCCCACCCTCGACGGCAGCCCCGTGAAGGTGAAGATCCCGGCCGGCACACCGTCCGGGCGCACCCTGCGGGTGCGGCGCAAGGGTGTCGACGTGCCCAAGGGCTTCGACGGCGACCTGCTCGTCACCGTCAACGTCGTCGTCCCGAACAAGCTGTCCTCGGCTGCCCGGGACGCCGTCAAGGCCTTCGCCGACGCGAACGGCGGGGCCAACCCGCGGGTGGGTCTCGCGGAGATGGCCGCGCAGTAGCGACTACGCGGGGACGGTCCGGCGTTGCCGGACGGGACTCGCGGATGGAAGGAGGTGGTTCGGTGTTCGAAGGTGCCCGTGAGGACGCCCCGGTGCTCACCATCTCTGTCGCCGCGGGCCTGGCCGGCATGCATCCGCAGACCTTGCGTCAGTACGACCGGCTCGGGCTCGTGGAGCCCCGTCGGACCCGTGGGCGGGGCCGGCGCTACACCTTCCGTGACGTCGCCGTGCTCCGGGAGATCCAGCGGCTCAGCCAGGAGGAGGGGATCAACCTCGCCGGCATCAAGCGGATCCTCGACCTCGAGCGCGAGCTCGAGCGGACCCGGGCCCAGGTGGAGCACCTGCGCGCGTTCGCCGAGCCAGGCAACCGCATCTTCGCGGCCGGGCCGTCCGGGGACGTCGTGGCGGTCCCGCGGGGCACCCGTGTGCGCCGCGTGAGCACCACCAGCGGCGGCGCCCTCGTCCTGTGGCGGCCGCAGCGCTGAGAGGTAGAGCGGCGAGACGTACCTCGTTGAGAAGTAACCGCTGAGAGGCACCAGGTCGCACGAAGGCCCTCCGACGCACGAGCGTCGGAGGGCCTTCGTGCGTGGTGGGCTCGACGGCGTGACGGGCGTGCCTCGCCGTGACGGGCGTGCCTCGCCTGGTCCGGCCCGGGTGGTGCGCGAGGACGCGCGGTCTGCCGGAACGTGCGCCTGTGGGGTGCTGTCGTGGCGTGCGTTCTGAGTACGCGCTAGTAGGGCGGGTCGCCGGTGGGTGGGGGGCCGGGTGGTCGGGTGGGGTGGCGGGTGTAGGTGTGGCCGGTGGGGGAGGTCCAGGTGATGGTGCCGGTGCCCGGGTCGCGGGTGACGGTCCAGGTGCCGGTGGTCTTGAGGTTGTGGTGGCGTCGGCACAGGGAGTGGAGGTTGTCCTGGCAGGTCTGGGGGTCGGTGTCGGGGTTGTTCGCGGTGGTGGGGTCGTGGGGGTCGATGTGGTCGAGGTCGGTGCGGGTGGCGGGTTGGCGGCAGCCGGGGAAGGTGCAGGTGGTGTCGCGGGCGATGATGTGGCGGGTCAGGTCCGCGCCGGGGCGGTAGGCGCGGGTGGCCAGGTGGTGGTACTCGCCGGTGTCGGGGTCGGTGAACAGGGCCCGCCAGGTCCCGTCGGCGGCGATGGTGCGGGCGAGGTCGGCGGGGATGGGCCCGTACCCGGCCAGGTGGGCGGGGTGTTCGCCCAGGCCCAGGAGGGTCCCGGCGGGGATGGTGACCTGGATGTGGGGGTGCTGGCCGTGGCGGCGGGGCAGGGGCTTCCCGGTCAGGTCCAGGCCGTGGGTGAGCAGGTGGGTGAAGGTGTCGGTCAGGACGTCGGCGCGGAGCTGGTCGCGGGTACGGGTCTCCCCGGGTGCGGTCGCGGAGTCGGCGAGGGCGTCGAGGTAGGTGCGGATGGTGTGGGCGTGGTCGGCGCGGATGTAGGCGACCAGGTAGGCCATGGCGTCGGGGGCGTCGGTGGACTGAGGGATTGAATCCGGACCGCTGATTGCTGCTTCTTTTCAGGCGGCTCTGTGCGTTTCGTACCAGGCGTGCTCGACCTCGTTCGGTGTGCGATACCCGAGGGTCGAGTGGAGCCGCTTTTGATTGTACCGCAGCTCAATGTACCGGGTGATATCTCGGACGGCGTGACCCCGGGTGGGATAGGCGGTACGGTGAACTCGCTCGACCTTCAGGGTCGCGTTGAAAGATTCGGCCCAGGCGTTATCGTAGCAAATGCCGGTGCGCCCGACCGAACGGGTCACGCCGACCGCGGCGGTGAACTCAGCGAACGCCGCCGACGTGTATTGCGTGCCCCGGTCGGAATGAAAGATGGTCACGCCGGGGCGGATATGACCATTCCTGTTCGCCATACCCAAGGCGTCGGTGACGAGCTCGGTGCGCATGTGCTCGGCCAGCGCGTAGCCGACGACCTTCTTGGAGAAGCAGTCGAGCACGGTGGCCAGGTACACCCAGCCCTGCCAGGAGGGGATGTACGTGATATCGCCGACGAGCTTTGCCCCGGGCTCGGTGGCGGTGAAGTCCCGCTCGAGCAAGTCGGGCAGGTCACCGGCGTCCGAGGCGATCGTGGTCACCGGTCCCTTAGCGCGCGGCTGACAAGCCACCAGGCCGCGTTCGGCCATGATCGCCCGGACAGTCTGCTCGTCGCAGTACCGGCCCGTGCGGGCCAGCGCGGCGGCGATGCGGCGGTAGCCGTAGGTGCCGTCGGAATCGGCGAAGAGGTGCTCGATGACCTCGCCGAGCTCGGCCCGCCACCGCGCGGTGGCCGACGGTGCCCGGTCCCTCCACTCGTAGTAGCCGGCCCGGGACACCTGCGCCCAGGAGCACATGTTCCGCACGGAGTAGTTGCCTTCCTCGCTGGAGATGAACGCGAACTTCGCGCTCACCGGTACTCCTTCGCGAAGAAGGCCGCCGCTTTTCCCAGGAACTCACGCTCGGCTTTCAGGTCACGGACCTCTTTACGCAACCGAGCCAGTTCATTCCGTTCCGACTCGGTCACCTCCGGCTCCTCCCCGGCGTGCTCGCGCCGATACGCATTGACCCAGTTCCGTAACGTCTCCGCGCCAACGCCGAACTCGCGCGCCACGTCGGCGACCGTCCGCGAGGAACTAATGACCGCGCGCACCGCCTCGGTCTTGAACTCCGGAGTGAACTTTCGTGGAGCCATCGAATCCCTTCCAATTCTCCCAAGGATTCTACCTTGGGGGTCCTGGTCCAGATTCAATCCCTCACCTCACGGTGATGGTCACGGCCCGGTGGGTGTGGGCGCGGTCGTGGCGGCGGGCCGCGGCGGCGGGGTCGGCGGCCGTCGCGGCGGTGCGCAGGGCCTGGCGCAGCTGGGGTGGGGTGAGCTCGGGGGCCTGGTCGAGGAGGGTGGTGGCCAGGGCGCGCTGGTCCTCCAGGGTCAGGCCGGTCTCGTCCTGGGTGAGGATCTGGGCCTTGCGGGGGTCGATCCGCCCGGTGGTCAGGGCGTCGGCGACCTCGGGGAACTGGGCCAGGATGCCCGCGGTGTGGGTGCGCCGCTCGGCGGCGTGGTGGGTGATGCCCAGGCGGGCGGCGACCTCGTCGGCGACCCGGGCCAGGGCCGAGGTCCCGGACCCGCGCCGGGCGAGGAGCTCTTCGATGGCCCGGGCCTGGGCGGCGGTCGCGGCCGAGATGAGCCGTTCGTGCGCGGCGACGGCCTCGACCAGGGCAGCGTCCGTGGCATCGGCGACGGCCAGGCCGGCCAGGGCCGCGGTCAGGGCCGGGCCCGGGAGCATCCGCTCGAGCCGGGCCGCGACCGGGTCGACCAGGACGAACCGGCCCGGCAGCCGCTCCCCGACAAGCTCGACCAGATCGGCCGCGGCGACCTCGATCGGGCCGGTCCCGGCCCGGGACGGGACCGCGGAGGGGGCGTGGTCGGCCATGACCCGGCCCCGCGCCCGGGCCGTCGCCGCGGTCCGGGCACCCGCCCGCCGCACCGCCTTGGCCCCCCGACCATGGCGCGAGCGACCGGCGCGCCGCGCCCGCGCGCACGCCCCCGCCAGGTACCCCTCGACCTCGGCCTCGAACCACGAAGCCTCCCCGCCAGCAGCAGGAGCGGGCGCAGGAGCCGGAACAGGAGCAGGAGCGGGCGCAGGCGCAGGCGCAGGAACGGGAGCGGTTTCGTCGACGCGGCCCGCGTCGCGCTCGCCAGACACGGGCACGCGACCGGTCTTCCCGGGACCACCCGGAAGAGCCTGCGAACCACCGTCCTGAACCATGCATCGAACCTACATTCGACCACCGACATCGACCCCCGACCGGCGCAGATCCGCCGTTCGGGCCGCGGAGAAGCTCGATGAGTGGATGGTCACCTCGTACGGAGTGCCCGATGGTCGTTGCCGGCCCGCCCCGCCGTGCGCACCGGCCGTGACCGTCCTACGTTCACCCCATGTCTCTGGAGATCCTCCTCGTCCGCCACGGTCAGAGCACCGCCAACGTCGCCGCCGCCAGGGCCGAGTCGTCCGGCGCCGAGCTGATCGAGGTCGACGCGCGCGACGCCGACATCACCCTCTCCGAGACCGGGCTCGATCAGGCCAGGGCCCTCGGCAGCTGGCTGCGCTCGCTCCCGGACGACGCTCGCCCGGACCTGGTCTGGTCCTCGCCGTACCGCCGCGCGCTCGACACGGCACGCACCGCGCTGGCCGAGGCCGGCATCGACGTCCCGGTCCGCACGGACGAACGCCTGCGAGACCGCGACCTCGGCATCACGGACATGCACACCCAGGCCGGGATCCGCGCGCGGTACCCCGAGGAGGCCGAACGGCGCGAGTGGCTCGGCAAGTTCTACCACCGTCCCCCGGGCGGGGAGTCCTGGGCCGACGTCGCCCTCCGGGTCCGGTCCGTCCTCGCGGACCTCGAGCGGCTCGGGGAGGGGCGGGTGCTCGTCAGCGCCCACGACGTCGTCATCATGATCTTCCGGTACGTGTGCGAGGGGCTGGACGAGGAGACCGTGCTGGACGTCGCGCGGACGGACGGCGTGCGCAACGCGTCGGTGACCCGGATCGCGCAGAACGGCCCGGCGAGCTGGCGGCTCGTGGACTACAACATCGACACCCACCTCACGGACCGTGGCGTGTCGCCCACCGACGAGCCGGCGGTGGGGGAGCAGGAGTCGGCGGACGAGGACGCCGCACCATGACGCGCCAGAGGCCGCGTGACGCCGGCGGGGCCGGGCCGGCCGCCCCCGACGCCCTGCCGATCATGCCGACGATGCTCCGCGAGTGGCGCCTGCCGGAGCCGTCCGGGACGAAGTACGGACGCGGCCAGGTGCTCGTCATCGGCGGCTCGCGCGCCACCCCCGGAGCCGTGCTGCTCGCCGGCCTGGCAGCGCTGCGGGTGGGCGCCGGCCGCCTCACCCTGGCCGTGGCGGAGTCGGTCGCGCCCGCTCTCGCGGTCGCCGTCCCCGAGGCGGGGGTCCGCGGCCTGGCGGAGGACGACGACGGCGAGGTCAGCGGCACGGGCGTCGAGGATCTCGGCAAGGACCTCGAGCGCAGCGACGTCGTCCTGCTCGGTCCCGGTCTCGGCCGGCCGGAGGGGACCGCGCGGTTGCTCACCGCCGTCGTCGCCGCGCTGCCGGAGGACACCCCCGTGGTGCTCGACGCCTTCGCGCTCGGGGTCCTGCCCGACCTCCCCGACGTCGCACGGTCCCTGGCGGGTCGGCTCATCCTCACCCCCAACCTCGAGGAGGCCGCACGTCTGCTCGGGCGCGAGGAGATCGAGGATCCCGACGACGCCGCGGTGGCCGTCGCGCGGGAGTACCGGGCCGTCGTCTCCTGCCGGGGCAGCATCTCCGAGGGCGAGCGACTCTGGCGGGCCACCACAGGTCACACCGGGCTCGGCACCTCGGGCAGCGGTGACGTGCAGGCGGGCGCGCTGGCGGGCCTGCTGGCTCGCGGCGCCGAGCCGGCCCAGGCCGCGGTCTGGTCGACCCACCTGCACACCAGCGCCGGGGACTCGCTCACCGCACGCGTCGGCAAGGTCGGCTTCCTCGCGCGGGAGGTGCTCGACGAGCTCCCCCGCATCCTCAACGAGCTGACGGTCTGAACCGCTGCCACCACGGGCGCGGCACGTCGTCGAGGTGCTCGGGGACGGCGCCGGCCCGGTCGTCCATGTGCTCGGACAGGGCGACGGCCACCCGGTCGTCCACGTGCACGCCGAAGTGGTCGCCGAACCCCTCGGTGAGCTCGGTGCGCACCCGGGTGCCCACGTGGTGGGCGAGCTCCTCGCGGCGCTGACGCCGCTCGGCGCGTACGAGCACCGCGTGCTCGTCCCGCAGCGCGCGGTAGGTGGCCACGCACATGCCGATCATCACCAGGCTCACCGGCAGCGCCGTGAGGATCGCCGCCGTCTGGAGGGCCGCGAGGCCGCCGGCCAGCAGCAGGGCGATGGCCACGAGACCTTCGAGGGTCACCCACACGACCCGGCTCCACCTCGGCGGGTCGATGTCCCCGCCGGAGGCGAGCATGTCCACGACGAGCGAGCCGGAGTCGGAGGAGGTGACGAAGAAGACCGCAACGAGGATGATCGCGATGACCGACAGCACGCCAGACGCGGGCAGGGTGCCGAGGAAGTTGAAGAGCACGGCCTCGGAGACGATGCCCTCCTCCGGGTCGAACAGCCCGCCGTTGAAGTCGTCCCACGCCTGGCGGATGGCGCCCCCACCCATGACGGTGAACCACACGAACGTCACCGCCGTGGGGACGAGCATGACGCCGAGGATGAACTCCCGGACGGTGCGCCCGCGCGAGATCCGGGCGATGAACACGCCCACGAACGGCGCCCAGGAGATCCACCAGCCCCAGTAGAAGATCGTCCACGAGCCCTGCCAGGCGAGCCCGTCGGCGCCGGTGTACGCGGAGGCGTTGAAGGTGAGCTGGACGATGTTCTGCAGGTAGCTGCCGAAGGACTGCACGAGGTCGCGCAGGAGGAACAGCGTCGGCCCGAGCAGGAGGACGGCGACGAGGAACACCCCGGCGAGGCCGAGGTTGATGTTCGAGAGCCACTTGATGCCGCGCCCGACCCCGCTGAGCACCGACGTCAACGCGATGAGCGTGATGACGGTGATGAGCACGATGAGCAGGCCGTCCGACGGCTGCCCGACGGCGCCGAGCCGCACCAGCCCGGCGGAGATCTGCTGCACGCCCAGCCCCAGCGACGTCGCCACCCCGAAGAGCGTGCCCACGATGGCGATGACGTCGATGGCGTCGCCGGTCCGTCCGCGGAGCCGGTCACCGAGGAGCGGCTCGAGGGCCCACCGGATCGAGACCGGACGCCCGCGCCGGTGGATGGCGTAGGCCAGCGAGAGGCCGACGACGGCGTACACCGCCCAGGCGTGGAAGCCCCAGTGGAGGAAGGTCTGGGTCATCGCCGCCTCGGCCCGCTCGACGCGCGTCTCGGCGCCGGCTCCCGGCTTGGGGTTGACGAAGAACGTCAACGGCTCCGCCGCGCCCCAGAACACCAGGCCGATCCCCATGCCGGCGGCGAACAGCATCGCGAACCAGGACATGAGGCCGAACTCCGGCTCGTCCTCGTCCTTCCCCAGCTTGATGTCACCGAACCGGCTCATGCCCATCCACAGGGAGAACACGACGAAGCCGGCGACGACGACGACGAAGTACGGACCGAACCCGGCCACCACCGAGCCCTGCAGGGTGCCGAGGACCGCCGCGGTCCGCTCCGGCAGGGCGATGGCGAGGGCGACGGCGACGACGATGATGGCCAGGGCCGGGAAGAAGACCGCCGGGGCCTGGACCCGCCGGTCGTGGGGGGCCCGGACCCGGGCGCGCGTGGCTTGCGACATGACGTCCTCCAGGGGCCGGGGAGAGGGTCGCTAAGAACCTAACCCCGCCCGCCGCCGGGCACCATCGGGCAGAGCGGCCGGTGCGGCGCATACGCTCACGCGCATGACCGAGCCGGCGCAGAAAACCCCCCGTGCCGCCTCGCCGGCGGACGTCGACGCGCTGCGCGCGGACCTCGCCGGCGCGGCCTTCACCGTCGACGGCGTGGGCGCACTCCTCGACGACGTCGCCGCCGCCGCGCTCCACCGGGAGCAGCGGCTGCCCGCCCTCGTCGCCGCCCGGTCCGCCGAGGAGCCGGCCGCCGCCCTCCTGCGGGTGTTCATGCTCGGCGACGACGTCCCGCGCGCCCTGCTCGACCGGGCCCTGCCGCGCACCGGCACCGCCGGCGCGCAGCGGCTCGGTCTGGTGCTGGCCGCGGGCGACGGCGCGGGCGACGACGTCCGGGGCGCCGTCGACCTGCGTCCCTACGCCGCCCACGACGCGGCGGGGCCGGCGCACTGGTGGATCGCCTCGGACCTCGGTGAGGCCGCCACCGGGCGGCCGCTCGGGCGCGACCACGTCCTGGGCATCGGCGGCGCATCGACCACCCTGGCGCAGATCACGGTGCGCGACCGGCGCGAGCGCACCCTCGACCTCGGCACGGGGTGCGGCGTCCAGGCCCTGCACGCGGCCCGCCACAGCGGCTCCGTCGTCGCGACCGACATCTCCCGGCGGGCGCTGGGCTTCGCCCGGTTCAACGCCGACCTCGCCGGGGTCCGGCTCGACCTGCGCGCCGGCTCCATGCTCGAGCCGGTCGCACGCGAGCGGTTCGACCTCGTCGTGTCCAACCCGCCCTTCGTCATCACACCGGCATCGGTGCACGCCGCGGGCCTGCCGGTCATGGAGTACCGCGACGGCGTGCGCGCCGGCGACGACCTCGTCGCCGACCTCGTCGCGGGGGTGGGGGATCACCTGGCCCCGGACGGCGTCGCCCAGCTCCTGGGGAACTGGGAGCACCACGCGGGCGAGGACTGGCGCGAGCGCGTGGGCCGGTGGCTCGACGTCGCCGGCCTGGACGCCTGGGTGGTGGAACGGGAGGTGCAGGACCCGGCTGAGTACGCCGAGCTGTGGCTGCGCGACGGAGGCCTGCGGCCCGAGGTGGACCGGCCGCGCTACGAGGCCGCCTACGAGGCCTGGCTCGCGGACTTCGCGGCCCGCGGCGTCGAGGGCGTCGGCTTCGGGTACGTCCTCCTCCACCGGCCCGCCGGCACGCGGACACCGTGGCGGCGGGTGGAGGCGGTCACCGGCCCGGTGCGCCAGCCGCTCGGCGCGCACGTCGCCGAGGTCCTCGCGACCCGCGAGTGGCTCGCCGGCGTCGAGGTGGCCACGGGACCGGCGGTGGCCACGGGACCGGCGGTGGCCGCGTCCGGCACCACGACGACGCCCGGTCTCGCCGGCGAACGGCTGGTGGTGGCCGCCGACGTCACCGAGGAGCGGTACCTCGAGCCCGGCGCCGAGGACCCCCGGGTCCTCCAGCTCCGGCAGGGCGGCGGGCTGGGGCGCGTGGTCCGGCCCGGCACCCTCGTCGCCGGCGCGGTCGGGGCGTGCGACGGCGAGCTCACGCTCGGTCAGATCGTCGCCGGTCTCGCCGCGCTCCTGGACGTCCCCGCCGACGACGTCGCCGCCGAGGTCCTGCCCGCGGCCCGCGACCTCCTCCTCGACGGGTTCCTCCGCCGCGTATGACGGACGTCCCGCGTGCGGGCACCGCCGCGCCGTCCCACCATGGGCTCATGGCTTCCGACACCTCGAAGATCCCCGCCCAGCAGCAGCAGTGGCCCGGGACGACGTCCTCCCTCGACCCCACGCCCGACCACGGCGAGGCCAGCTGGACCGGTCGCGACCGGCTCACCGGGAAGAGGGCGCTCATCACCGGCGGCGACTCCGGCATCGGCCGCGCCGTGGCCATCACCTTCGCCAAGGAGGGCGCCGACGTCGCCATCAGCTACCTCCCGGAGGAGCAGGCCGACGCCGAGGAGACCCGCAAGCAGGTCGAGGCGACGGGGCGCACCTGCGTGCTCCTGCCCGCCGACCTGCGCACCGAGGCGGCCGCGGTCGAGGTCGTCACCGGCGCCGTCGACGGGCTCGGCGGGCTGGACGTCCTCGTCTCCAACGCCGCCTACCAGATGAGCCACCAGGGCCTCGCGGAGTTTCCCGGCGAGCAGATCGTGCGGACCTTCGAGACGAACGTCTTCGCCACCTTCTGGCTGGCCAAGGCCGCGGCGCCGCACCTGCGCCCGGGCAGCAGCATCCTCGTGACGACGTCGATCCAGGCGTTCGAGCCCTCCGAGCCGCTCCTCGACTACGCGGCGACCAAGGCGGCCCTGAACAACCTCACCGTGAACCTCGCGGCCGAGCTCGGCGAGAAGGGCATCCGCGTCAACGCGGTCGCCCCCGGACCGATCTGGACGCCGCTCATCCCGTCCACGATGCCCGAGTCGAAGGTCGAGGGCTTCGGCGCCGACACCCCGCTCGGTCGCGCCGGGCACCCGGTCGAGGTGGCGTCGGCCTTCGTCTACCTCGCGAGCGACGAGGCGAGCTACGTCTCCGGGACGGTCCTCGGGGTCACCGGCGGTCGAGCGGTCTTCTGACGGCAGGGTTCGGCCCGCGCCGGCCCGCGCCGACCCGGCCGGCCCGGCCGGCCCGCGCCGGTCCGGCCGGCCTGGACGAGCCGCCGGGCCCGTGGGGCGGCGCCAGGGCCGGCCGGATCCGCACGGCGGGTCCCGGGTCAGCCGGATCCGCACTCGACGGGTCATCGGGGTGTGAACGGTGTCGCACCCCGTCCCGATCGCGGCCCCGCTCCTCCTCGCGCAAGATGGGCGCGATGACTCCCGACCCCGCCGCCGTGCGCAGGACCTGGTCGAGCCACCCGCGGCTCTCCCTCGCCCTGCGGGCGGCGATCGCCGCGGCCCTGGCGTGGTTCGTCGCCCACCTGGTGCCCGGGCCGGTCGCGGACTACCCGTACTACGCCCCGCTCGGCGCCGTCATCGCGACGACGTCCAGCCTGGCCGGGTCGGTCCGCGAGTCGCTCCAGGCGGTGGCCGCGATCACCCTCGGCGCCGCCGTCGCGCTGGGCGTGGCCGCCGTCAGCCCGTCCGACTTCGCCCCGCTCACGGTGGCCGTCGTCGTGCTCGTCGGCGTGTTCCTGGCGGGCTGGCCGCGCCTGGGCTCGATGGGCAGCTGGGTGGCGACGGCCTCGCTGTTCGTCCTCATCCTCGGCCGGGGCGACCCGGTCGGGTTCATCGGCGCGTACACCGGCCTCACGCTGGTCGGGGCCGCCATCGGCGTCGCGGTGAACTGGGCATGGCCCCCGCTCCCGCTCACGCCCGCCCAGATGGCCCTCGACGCGACCCGGCGCACCCTCACCCGGCAGCTCGAGGACCTCGCCGAGGGCCTGGAGCAGGACCAGCCGCCCGACCCGGACGAGTGGGCGGCGCGCCGCCGCAACCTCGACCCGCTGCTGCGGCGCATGCGCGACAGCGTCCAGGATGCCACCGACGCCCAGCTCTGGAACCGGCGGACCGCGCGCTACCGGGAGAGCATCGAGCGCCAGGACCGGCAGTCCCGCGCCCTCGAGCGGGCCGCCCTGCTGGTGGAGGACCTGACGATCCTGGTGAGCGAGGAGGAGCACGCCGGCCTGGAGCGGGTGGCCCTCGGTCCGGGACTCCGTCCGCGCGCCGCCGAGGCGCTGCGCCGCCTGGCCGCCGTCTACGAAGGCGTCCGGGGCTCGAGCGAGCACACCGCGGAGGTCCCGCTCGCCACCGAGGCGATCGCGGACCTCGCCCACGCCGTCCACGAGGCGCAGGCCCGCGGCGAGAACACCGATACGGCCGCCACCCTGGTCGTCACCCTGCGACGATGCCTCCAGGCCGTCACCGACCCACCGAGGAGACTGCGATGAGACGCCAGCGACCGCGCGAGGTGCTTCGATGAGCCGGCGCGCCACCGCCCTCGCCGCAGCCGTGATCTCCGGCGCCGGGGTGTGGCTGGTGTGGTGGTTCTTCGTCACCACGGCGGCGGGCCAGGAGGTCGACGAGATCGCGTTCGAGGGATCGCGCATCGGGCGCTGGCGTCTCATGGACAGCGCCCGCGACCTCCTCGACGTCGTGTCCGTCCCGTTCCTCATGGTCGTGGTCCTCGTCGGGATGGTCGTCGCGGGTCTGCGGCGCCAGTGGTGGCTCGCGGTCGCCGTCGTCGTGGTCGTCGCGGCCTCGAACGTCACCACCCAGGTGCTCAAGAACGTCCTCGTCCGCCCGGACATGGACATCTCCGAGGCGACCGTGAACTCCTTTCCCAGCGGGCACGCGACGGTGGCCGGCTCGGTGGCGGCTGCCGCGATCCTCGTCACGGCGCCGCGCTGGCGGTGGGTGACGGCGCTCCTGGGTGCCACCTACGCCGGCGCGACCGGCGTCTCGACGATGGTCGGTGGCTGGCACCGCGCCTCCGACGTGGTGGCCGCCATCCTCGTCGTCGGGGCGTGGACGTTCCTCACGCTGGCGGTCCTCGGCCCCGCCGCGACACCGCTGGAGCTCGGTCCGGCCCGCCGGGTGCGCCTCGCGGCCGTCCGGTCCGCCGGACCCGCGAGCGACACCACCCGGACGGCCGACGGCGCCGCAGAGCCGCACCTCTCGCGCGACGGCTTCGTCGAGGCGGACGAGGAGAGCGCGCCGGCGGCGCTGCGCGCGACCCGGACCACCGAGCACCTCTTCGGCGGGGTCGCGCTCTTCGCCCTCATGCTCGCCCTGCTCTCGGTGCTCGTCACCAACTGGCTCGGTGGGGACTCGCGCACCGAGCTCGTCGTGGCCTACGCAGGTGCGGCCGTCGGGGTCGGCGCGGTGACCGCGCTGACCTTCCTGGCCGTGCTGCGCCTGTCCACGCCGCGCGTGTGGCACTGAGACGGGCCGGTGCCGGTGCCAGACTGGGCAGGCGCGACGCGGCGCGGGACGGGGGCTGACGTGCTGGGACTGCCGGCAGGTGTCCGGGCCTGCCTCTTCGACCTCGACGGGGTGCTCACGCAGACGGCGCAGGTCCACCGTGCCGCGTGGACCGCGACGTTCGACGAGTACCTGCGCGCACGCTCGGACCGCACCGGCGAGCCGTTCGTGCCCTTCGACCCCGCGGCGGACTACGCCGCCCACGTCGACGGCAAGAAGCGCGCCGACGGCGTGCGCGACTTCCTCGCCAGCCGGGGCGTCGTCCTGCCTGAGGGCGCGGCCGAGGACGAGGGCACGGGGAGCGTGGCCGGCCTGGGCAACCGAAAGAACCGCCTCCTGCTGAGCCTCCTCCACGACGAGGGCGTGGAGGTCTTCGAGGGCAGCCGCCGCTACGTCGAGGCCGCTGCCGCCGCGGGCCTGGCCCGGGCCGTCGTCTCCTCCAGCGCGAACACCCGGCTCGTGCTCGACGTCACCGGCCTGGCCCCCCTCTTCGACGTCGTCGTCGACGGCGTCGAGGCCCGGCGTCTGGACCTGCCCGGCAAGCCCGCTCCCGACACCTTCCTCGAGGCGGCCCGCCGCCTGGGGGTGGCCCCCGCCGCGGCCGCGGTCTTCGAGGACGCCCTCGCCGGGGTCGAGGCGGGCCGGGCCGGGGGGTTCGGCCACGTCGTCGGCGTGGACCGGCTCGGCCAGGCCGACGCGCTGCGCCGGCACGGGGCGGACGTCGTCGTCGCCGACCTCGAGGAGCTGCTGTGAACGCGCAGGACGCGCCGGCGGAGCCGGTCCCGGCGGAGGTGGCCGCGGTCGCGGGCGACGGTCCCCGGGCCGGGGCGGCCGCGGTCGGTCCGGCGGAGGTCGGCGCGGCCGAGAGGGCGGCCGCGTCGCAGGCCGCGCCGTCCGAACGGCCGCTGCACGTCGCGCACGGCCGGGGCTCCCTGCCGGTGGACCCGTGGACGGTGCGCGAGCCCACCCTCGACCTCGCCGGGCTGGGCCGCACCGAGTCGCTCTTCGCCCTGTCCAACGGCCACATCGGCCTGCGCGGGAACCTCGACGAGGGCGAGCCGCACCACACCCAGGGCACCTACCTCAGCGGGTTCTTCGAGCACCACCCCCTGCCCTACCCCGAGGGCGGCTACGGCTACCCCGAGTCCGGCCAGACGATGGTCAACGTCACCAACGGCAAGCTCATCCGGCTGCTCGTGGACGACGAGCCGTTCGACGTGCGGTACGGCACCGTCCTGCGCCACGAGCGGGTCCTCGACATGCGCGCGGGCACCCTGCAGCGCTGGGTCGACTGGGTCTCCCCGGCCGGCCGGGCCGTGCGGGTGAAGTCCACGCGGCTGGTCTCCTTCGCGCACCGCGCCGTCGCCGCGATCGCCTACACGGTCGAGGCGGAGCAGGAGGTGCGGATCATCCTGCAGTCCGAGCTCGTCGCGAACGAGGCGCCGCCCGAGGTCGACAGCGACGACCCGCGCGTGGCCGAGGCGCTGGACAACCCCCTCGTCGCGGTCGGCCAGGACCTCGAGCAGCACGGGTCGGTCCTGCTCCACCGCACCGCGCACAGCGGTCTGCACCTGGCGGCCGGGATGGACCACGACATCGAGTGCTCCCGGCAGTACGACGTCGAGAACGAGGTGCGTGAGGACTGGGCCCGCACGACGGTGGTGACGATCCTGCGGCCCGGGGACAAGCTCCGCGTGGTGAAGTACCTCGGCTACGGGTGGTCCCGGACCCGCTCGGACCCTGCGCTGCGGGACCAGGTCGCCGCGGCCCTGACCGGGGCCAAGTACTCCGGCTGGGACATGCTCCGCCGCGCCCAGCGCGACTACCTCGACGAGTTCTGGCGCGCCGCCGACATCGAGATCGACGGCGACCCCGTCCTCCAGCAGGCGCTGCGGTTCTCCGCCTTCCAGGTCCTCCAGGCGGGCGCCCGGACCGAGGGCCGGGCCATCGGCGCCAAGGGGCTGACGGGCACCGGGTACAACGGGCACACGTTCTGGGACGTGGAGGGCTTCGTCGTGCCCGTCCTCACCCTCACGGCGCCCGACGCCGCCGCGCACGCGCTGCGGTGGCGGGCCTCGACCCTGGACCGGGCGCGGGAGCGCGCCCGGACGCTCGGCCTGGCCGGCGCCACCTTCCCCTGGCGGACCATCGACGGCGACGAGACCTCCGCGTACTGGCCCGCCGGCACCGCCGCCTTCCACATCAACGCCGACATCACCCGCGCGTTCGAGCTCTACCGGTGGGCCACCGGCGACGACGGCCTCGAGCGGTCGGTGGGGCTGGACGTCCTCGTCGAGACGGCGCGGCTGTGGATCTCGCTCGGCCACCACGACGCCGCCGGGCGCTGGCACGTCGACGGCGTCACCGGGCCGGACGAGTACACCGCCGTCGTCGACGACAACGTCTTCACCAACCTCATGGCCGCCGCCAACCTCAACGCCGCCGTCGGCGCCTGCACCCGCCAGCGCCGGGCCGCCCGGCTGCTCGGCGTGGGTGAGGCCGAGATCGCGCGGTGGCGCCGGGCCGCGCGGTCGGTCCACGTGCCCTTCGACGCCAAGCTGCAGGTCCACCCGGCATGCGCGAACTTCACCCGGTACGCCGAGTGGGACTTCGAGGCGACCGTGGGCCGGTACCCGCTCATGCTCCACGCGCCCTACGTCCAGCTCTACCGCAAGCAGGTGGTCAAGCAGGCCGACCTCGTCCTGGCGATGGTGTGGCGCACCGACGCCTTCACGGCCGAGCAGAAGGCCCGCAACCTCGACTACTACGAGCGGCGCACCGTGCGCGACTCCTCCCTCTCCGCCTCGCCCCAGGCGATCGTGGCCGCGGAGGTCGGGCACCTCGACCTCGCCCACGACTACCTCCACGAGGCCGCCCTGGTCGACCTTCACGACCTCCAGCAGAACACCGCGCACGGGCTGCACATCGCCTCCCTCGCCGGGGCCTGGACCGCCGCCGTCAGCGGGCTCGGCGGGCTCCGCGAGGACGGCGAGGCCGTTCGGCTGGCCCCCGCCCTGCCCGCCCCGGTGCGCCGCATGGCGTTCGGGCTGCGCTGGCGCGGCGCGCTCCTGCGCGTCGAGGTCACCCACGAGCAGGTGCGCCTGTGGCTGCCCGACCAGCCCGGGGCGAGCGTCCCGGTGCTGCTGTACGGCGAGGAGGTGAAGGTCACCGACGAGCCGGTCGAGCACCCCGTCCGGGTGCCCGAGCCTCTCCTCCCGCGCCCCCCGCAGCCGCTGGGACGCGCGCCGCGGCCGGCCGCGATCGCCATCGACCACCCCGCCTGAGACCGCCCGCGGTCCGCGGGCCGCCACCGCCGCCCGGTGGACGGCGGTGGCGACGCCACCGGATCCACGATGTACCGTCAGCCGCGAGAGATCCGGCCCCCGGCCGGCCGCCCACGCCTCGAAGGACGTCATGCCCACCTCCCGCAAGCTCGTGATCGTCGAGTCCCCCGCCAAGGCCCGCACCATCGGCGGCTACCTCGGCCCGGACTTCGACGTCGAGGCGTCGGTGGGCCACATCCGCGACCTGCCCCAGCCCTCGGAGCTGCCGGCGGACATGAAGAAGGGCCCGTACGGCAAGTTCGCCGTCGACGTCGAGGGCGACTTCGACCCCTACTACGTCGTCGACCCGGACAAGAAGAAGAAGGTGGCCGAGCTCAAGCGCCTCCTCAAGGACTCCGACGAGCTGTACCTGGCCACGGACGAGGACCGTGAGGGCGAGGCCATCGCCTGGCACCTCCTGGACGTCCTCAAGCCCAAGGTGCCGGTCAAGCGGATGGTCTTCCACGAGATCACCAAGGAGGCGATCACCCGGGCGCTGGAGCACACCCGCGAGCTGGACACCCGCCTGGTCGACGCCCAGGAGACCCGCCGCATCCTCGACCGGCTCGTGGGCTACGAGGTCTCCCCGCTGCTGTGGCGCAAGATCAAGCCGGGCATCTCCGCCGGCCGGGTGCAGTCGGTCGCCACCCGCATGGTCGTCGAGCGCGAGCGCGAGCGGATGGCGTTCCGGGCGGCGTCGTACTGGGACGTGCGGGGGGTGTTCACCGGCGGCGCGGAGCCGCGGCCGTTCGAGGCCCGCCTGGTCACCCTGGACGGGAAGAAGGTCGCCACCGGCCGGGACTTCGGCGACGACGGCGCGCTGACCGCCTCCGCGGTCCGGGCCGGGGTCCTGCACCTGGAGCAGGCCACCGCGACCGCCGTCGCCGCCGCGCTGGAGGAGGCGCAGGCGCGGGTGGTCTCGATGGAGACCAAGCCCTACACGCGCCGCCCGGCGGCCCCGTTCACCACCTCCACGCTGCAGCAGGAGGCCTCCCGCAAGCTGCGGATGAGCGCCCGGGAGACCATGCGCACCGCGCAGGGGCTGTACGAGAACGGCTACATCACCTACATGCGTACCGACTCCTCGGCGCTGTCGGGGCAGGCGATCGCCGCCGCCCGGCGTCAGGCGGGGGAGCTCTACGGCGCCGAGTACGTCCCGGACAAGCCCCGCACCTACGGCAAGGCGGCCAAGGGCGCCCAGGAGGCCCACGAGGCGATCCGGCCGGCGGGTGACTCCTTCCGCACCCCCGCCCAGGTGGCGAACCAGCTCACCGGGTCGCAGTTCAGGCTCTACGAGCTCATCTGGAAGCGCACCGTCGCCTCGCAGATGGCCGACGCCCGTGGCTCGACCGCGACCGTCCGGCTCGCCGCGACCGCCGCGACGGCCGAGGGCGACCGACGCGCCGAGCTGACGGCGTCGGGCACGGTCATCACGTTCCGCGGCTTCATGGCCGCGTACGAGGAGGGCCGCGACGCCGAGCGGTACGAGGCCGGCGAGGGCCGCGACGAGAAGGAGACCCGGCTGCCCGTCCTGGCCGAGGGCGACCTCGTCGGGACCGACCGGGTCACCGCCGAGGGCCACGAGACCACACCGCCGCCGCGCTACACCGAGGCCTCGCTCGTCAAGGCGCTGGAGGAGCGGGGCATCGGCCGGCCGTCGACCTACGCCGCGACGATCTCGGTCATCACCGACCGCGGGTACGTCGACCGGCGCGGGCAGGCGCTCGTGCCCACCTGGCTGGCGTTCTCCGTGGTGCGCCTCCTCGAGGAGAACCTGCCGCGCCTGGTGGACTACGACTTCACCGCCGAGATGGAGTCCGACCTCGACCGCATCGCCACCGGCTCGGAGGAGCGGGTGGACTGGCTGGCGCGGTTCTACCGCGGCGACACCGCCACCGAGCGGCCCGGCCTGAAGAACCTCGTCGAGGGCCTGGGCGACATCGACGCCCGCGCCGTCAACAGCATCGACATCGGCGAGGGCATCACGGTGCGGGTCGGGCGCTACGGCCCCTACCTCGAGGTCGCCGGCGCCGAGGGCGAGGAGGGCCGCCGTGCGTCCGTCCCCGACGACGTCGCCCCGGACGAGCTCACCGTGGCCAAGGCCCGTGAGCTCCTCGAGCGCCAGGCCGACGACGGCCGTGAGCTGGGCACCGACCCGGCCACCGGCCACACGATCATCGCGAGGAACGGCCGCTTCGGCCCCTACGTCACCGAGGTCCTCCCCGAGGCGGACGAGCCGGCCCCCGGCGGCGGCGCCAAGAAGCCGGCCCGGAAGAAGGCCGCGGCCAAGCCGCGCACCGCCTCGCTGCTGAAGTCGATGCAGCTCGAGACCGTCTCCCTCGATGACGCGCTGCGGCTGATGTCCCTGCCGCGCGTGGTCGGCACCGACCCCGAGGGCCAGGAGATCACCGCCCAGAACGGCCGGTACGGGCCCTACCTCAAGCGCGGCACCGACTCGCGGACCCTGGAGTCGGAGGAGCAGATCTTCGACATCACCCTCGACGAGGCCCTGGCCATCTACGCCCAGCCCAAGACCCGCCGGGGCGCCACGGCCAAGCCGCCGCTGCGTGAGCTCGGCGAGGACCCGGTCAGCAGCCGGCCCGTCGTCGTCAAGGACGGCCGGTTCGGCCCCTACGTCACCGACGGCGAGACCAACGCGACCCTGCGCAAGGACGACGACGTCGAGACCATCACCCCCGAGCGCGGCTTCGAGCTCCTCGCCGAGAAGCGCGCCAAGGGGCCGGTCAAGAAGACCACGACGCGCAAGGCCCCGGCGAAGAGGACCACGGCCCGCAAGGCCCCGGCGAAGAAGGGCTGAGCGCGCCGGAGTCCCGCGGGCGCTCGGCGTGCCGGAGCCGCGAGGCGCTGGCAGGATCGGCCCCGTGACCGTCGCAGCCACCCTCACCGTGCGGGCCCGGATCGAGGGGTTCCTCGCCCGGCTCCGCCGCGCGTTCGCCACCCCGGTGCTCAGCGTCGACGGGGTCGAGACGGACCTGTCCTGGCTGGGTGAGCGGCGCCTCGTCCTGACCCCCGGCGTGCACGAGGTCGGGGTGCACTACCGCAACCGCCGCTCCACGCACGGCCGGGCCACCACCAGCCTGACCGTCGCTCCCGGCGGGGAGGCGGCGCTGGACGCCGTGCTCGTGGACGGGACCTTCCAGCTCGCCGTCAGGCCCTAGCCTGGCCCCCATGAGCCTCCTGGCGACGACGCCGCCTTCCCTCCCGCTGCCGCCCGACCCCCGCGAGGCCCCCGCGCTGCGCTGGGGCATCCTCGGTGCGGGCGGCATCGCCGGAACGTTCGCCCGGGACGTCCCCGCCCGCTCCGCCCAGCGCGTCGTCGCCGTCGGCTCCCGCAGCGCGGACAAGGGCGCCGCGTTCGCCGCGAGCCACGGCATCGAGCGCGTCCACGGCAGCTACGAGGAGCTCGTCGCGGACCCCGACGTCGACGCCGTCTACGTCGCCACGCCGCACAGCCACCACCGCGACCACGCCGTCCTCGCGCTCGAGGCGGGCAAGCACGTGCTCGTGGAGAAGGCCTTCACGCGCAGCGCCGCCGAGGCCCGTGAGGTCCTGGCCGTCGCCGAGCGGCAGGGCCTGTTCGCCATGGAGGCGATGTGGACCCGCTTCCTGCCCCACACGGTCGCGCTGCGCGCCGTCGTCGACTCGGGCGCCCTCGGTGAGATCTGCACCGTCACCGCCGACCACGGGCAGCGGCTGGACCACGTCGAGCGCCTCTTCGCGCCGGAGCTGGCCGGCGGGGCCCTGCTCGACCTGGGCGTCTACGACGTCTCGTTCGCCCACCTGCTCCTCGGCGCACCGGCCGGCGTGCGCGCCACCGGGGTGCTCACCGACCGTGGGGTCGACCTGCAGGAGGCGGTCGTGCTCACCTACGACGGCGAGCACGAGCGCGCGCTCGCCGTCTGCACCGCCTCGATGTGGACGGCCAGCGCCACGGGCGCGTCCGTGGTGGGCACGGAGGGCCGCATCGACGTCGCCGGGCCCTTCTACGGCTCGACCTCGTTCGTCGTCACGCCGCGGGGCGGGGAGGCCTGGCAGTGGCCTCCGGCCGAGCTCGCGGGCCACCGGTACGGCTTCGAGTACGAGGCCGCCGAGGTGGCCCGGTGCGTGAGCGCGGGCCGGCAGCAGTCCGACGTCATGCCCTGGAGCGCGACGCTCGAGGTCATGGGGACCATGGACGAGGTCCGACGCCAGCTCGGCGTGGTCTACCCGGGCGAGTGAGAGGCGGGGCGCGAGCGGCCGGCGTCCACACCGCCGGCGCCGGGTCGGGCCCGCCGGTGGTTACGCTGACCCGGTGACCGACGGCCCGCCCCCCGCCCCCGACCCGGCCGCCGCCGACCCCTCAGGCCCCCACCCCGCAGCCCCCGGCCTCGAGGGCTCGCCGGCCGGGTCCCGCGGGTGCTTCGTCTCCTTCGAGGGCGGTGACGGCGCCGGCAAGACCACCCAGCGGGACCTGCTCGGGCAGTGGCTGCGCGGGCTCGGCCACGAGGTCGTCCTCACCCGTGAGCCCGGCGGGACCGAGCTGGGACAGGTGCTGCGCGACGCGCTGCTGCACGGCGACGACGTCGACCCGCGCACCGAGGCGCTGCTCTACGCCACCGACCGGGCCCACCACGTCCACCACCTCGTGCGACCGGCCCTGGACCGCGGCGCCGTCGTGGTGACCGACCGGTACCTCGACTCCTCGGTCGCCTACCAGGGCGCCGCCCGCGCCCTCGGCGCCGACGAGGTCCGCGCCCTGTCGCTGTGGGCGACCGACGGTCTCCTGCCGGACCTGACCGTCCTGCTCGACCTCGAGCCCGCCGTCGCGGCCGGCCGGCGCACGGGCGAGCCGGACCGGATCGAGCGCGAGCCCGCCGCGTTCCACGCACGGGTGCGCGAGCACTTCCTCGAGCTCGCCGCGGCGGAGCCAGGCCGCTACCTCGTCGTCGACGCCACGCTGGCGCCCGAGGAGATCCAGGAGCGGGTGCGCGGCAGGCTGGCCCGCCTCCTCCCGGCCCCGGCCCCGGCTGCGCGGCCGTGAGCGTCTGGGACGAGGTGGTCGGCCAGGAGCAGGTCGTGGCCACCCTGCGCGACGCCGTGGCCGCCGCGCGCAGCGGTGGGCCGGGGATGTCCCACGCGTGGCTCGTCACGGGGCCGCCCGGCTCGGGCCGCTCGGTCGCGGCCCGCGCCTTCGCCGCCGCCCTGCAGTGCACCGACCCGGACGAGCCCGGCTGCGGCCACTGCCAGGGCTGCACGACGGCGCTGGCGGGCACCCACGGCGACGTCACCCTCGTGGGCACCGAGAAGGTCATCTTCAGCATCGACGAGATCCGCCCCCTCGTCTCGCAGGCGCAGCGTGCGCCGTCGCAGGGCCGCTGGCGCGTGATGCTCATGGAGGACGCCGACCGCATGGTCGAGCGCACCTCCAACGTCCTGCTCAAGGCCATCGAGGAGCCCCCGCCGCGCACGGTGTGGCTCCTGTGCGCGCCGAGCCCGGAGGACGTGCTCACCACCATCCGGTCGAGGTGCCGGGCGGTGCACCTGCGGGTGCCCGACCCGCGGGCGGTGGCCGATCTCCTCGTGCGCCGCGACGGCCTGCCGGCCGACGTCGCCCTCGCGGCGGCCCGCGCCGCGCAGTCCCACATCGGTCTGGCGCGCCGCCTCGCGCGAGACCCCGAGGCCCGGGAGCGGCGCCGTCGTCTCCTGGCCGTGCCGACGTCGATCCGCGGCGTCGGGGACGCCGTGCTCGCCGCGGCCGATCTCATCGAGATCTCCACGGTCGACGCCCGCAGGGCCACGGAGGAGCGCGACGCGGCCGAGCGCGCGGAGCTCCTGCGCACCCTGGGCGCCGACGCCGGCTCGCGGCTCCCGCCCGCCCTGCGCGGCCAGGTCAAGACCCTCGAGGACGACCAGAAGCGCCGGGCCACCCGCGCCCAGCGCGACGTGCTCGACCGGGCGATGGTGGACCTGCTCTCCCTGTACCGCGACGTCCTGGTGGTCCAGCTCGGCGCCGACGTCGACCTCGTCAACACCGACGCCGCCGAGGAGGTCCGGCGCCTCGCCGCCGGCTCGACGCCGGAGCAGAGCGTGCGGCGGATGGACGCCGTGGGGGTCGCGCGCGAGCGGCTCGCCGCCAACGTCGCCCCGCTGCTCGCGGTGGAGGCCATGATGGTGGCGCTGCGCCCCCAGGGATGACGTCGCGACCAGCGGTGGTCTCGCCCACAGACCCCGGCGGCCGGGTGCGGGCGGCACCGGCGGGAAGGTAGCGTGACGGGGTGCGCCGCCCCCGCCCCGCC